>CAZHMF010000005.1:0-43147 GCA_964533605.1 uncultured Anaerolineaceae bacterium | reverse complement strand
GGCGTGGCCCCTCCACGAGTTCGCGGAGCCTCTCCTCAAAGCCGATCTCGTCCTCGAACAGGCAACGTTCGTGCAGGCTCGCGGGGACCAGTTCGGGATAGCTGAACGAAGCCGGTGCGACCGGAACGCACCGGCAGTAGAGGGCCTCCACCATCCCGATCCCAAAGAACTCGTGTCGGGTCGTGCTGGCAACGATGTCGCTCGACCAGAGAAGCTCCTCATAGGCCCCTCCTTCGGCGGCCAGGCCGTGGTGCACCAGCTTCGGCCCGAGCGCCGCGGGTAGTCCTGCAAGAGCGGGATGGGGGTTGTCTCCGGGGTCTCCGGCGACCGCAACCTCGATCGCCGCGCCTCCGCGGGCAAGGCTGGCGACCACCCGGGAGAACATCTCGGGCGCCCGATCGAATTCCCAGCGCTGATTCCAGAGGATTCGGACCGGGCCGACTGTGGTGGCGCGCCGGTGCCGGTCCAGCCGGGAGAGCGGCAGGCCCGGGGGAAGTACGAAGCTTTTCGCCCTGACGGCTTCGATCGCGTGGGGCATGAGCCAGTTGTTCGGTCGTGTCGCGAGCCTGCTCAGGGCGCCCAGGAAATCATCGCGGTGGAACGCCGAGTTGAAGGCAACGCGGTCGGCGGTCAGGGCCGACATGTAGTTGATCTGGCCGAACCAGGAGTTCAGTTTCGTCCCCCGGATGCGGGGGTAGGTGAATTGGTTCTCGTGCATATAGAGGACAACCGGGGGGCTTCCGAGGGATCGGCGCGTGAGCGAAATGAACGCTGGGAGGTCGAGCATGTCCGTCGCGACGACGAGGTCAATTGGGCGCGCGCCCGGTGGCGGGTTTCGGGAAAGGGCTTCAGCAAGCTGCTGGGCGCCCATTCTCATCCGTTTCCTCCACGTCTCACCGGGGAGGGTCAGGGGAAGAATCTCGTGACTGCTGTTACGCCGAAGCCCATCGAGCAGCACCCGATGGCTTCCGCCGTAGAAGGGTTCGACGAAGAGGATGCGCACAGATCTCTCCGGAGGACCGATCGATTCAGGTGCGGCGGACGTCGAGGCCCCAAACGGGCCTGAACCGCCAGGTTCGCAGACCCTTCACCCTCACGCCGTGACGCTGGCAGATCTTCCGTGCCTCGTCCGCCAGGCCGGCGGGGACGTAGAGAATGAAGTCTCCCAGCCGGGAGTAGGGAAGCCAGCGCTCGAGGGCGGAATCATCCGACACAGAATCGGGCATTTCGATCTCTGCCATCAGTGACAGCCATTGGCCGGGGCGGCGGACCACCACGATGTGGGGGTAGAGGGGATGCCCGTCGACCTCTCCAACGCTCATCCGAGGTTCGGGAACGTTGAGCACTGTCTCCAGCTCGGGATGGCCGCCCCCGGGAAAGGGGAACATGGTCCTGGCCACCTCTTCGATGGTTCCGAGAAGGCGCTGATCACGCAGGTATTTCTGCACAGTCGTGGGGCTCCGGTTGGATGGTCTCTGCGCCGGATACTAAAGCGGCAACAGTCGTCGCGTCGAACGTTCCGGTGAGATCACAGCGAGGCCCCCGCCGTTCGGCGGCGGAGGCCTCACTGTCGTGTCAGTTGACCGGGATCAGAGCCGCAGCTTGCCGTGCGACGGCTGCCGCCGGCGCTGGCGCTGGGGGAGTGCGGCTTCCTCGGCCGCCAGGTCGATCGGCGGCGTGGTCAGGACTTCGTGAACGTAGCCGCACATGATGCAGCTACCGTAGGTGCCGTGCCAGTCACGCTCGACGATCATCGAGCCGCGACACTTTGGGCAGAATTTGGGCGGCGCCTCCTGAAGCGCAGGCATAGTGTTCCTCCACACGGTTGGTTTTTGCCACGTGCGGGACACGTGACAACCCAGCGGCTTACCGACCGCCACAGGCCTTCCCGTGCCTACGAGGTTAGCTGTCGGGTTCGGGCGGAAGGTCGCCCTATCAGCGGATGGGAGAAGCGCTGAATTCACCCCGGAAAGATGGTTCCCCCGTTGCGCAGGCGCGCATTAAGCAGGTGTAACCGAACTCCTGTCGGAGCACGCTTGCGGCCCTGCCGGACCGCGCTCGAACCGTAACAAGCCCCAGATCTGCCTGTCAATAGGGGACCTTGGGGTATCTGTGCTTTCTTTCACAGGGGTAGGTGAGACTGATACTGGATGCACCTCAGATTGGCCACGAATCCTCGCTCGTCAGGTCGAACGGGAAAGAGGCCCAGACATTGGACACTTCTGTGCCTAGCCGACGAACAACGGGACCAATACGAGAGCGGCGACGGCGAGGAGCGTTCCGGAGGCCTGGACGGCCGGACCGGCAGCCCTCGACTGAGGACTGCGGAACGTCTCCGCTGAAACCATCGGACGGCCCTCCGCCGCACTGCGCGGTGCCGGGACCGTTCGGCCTCGCACCGCGCCGGCGAAGACGGGGAGCGCTCCCAGGAGAACGGAACCAACGATAGCGCCGGCAATCATCCCCTGAACCGCGAGCCAGCCTCCGTTGCCGGCGGTGCCCGGTGCGAACCTCAGCGCGAGACCGCCTCCGATCAGCAAGAACAAGATAACCAGCCCGGGCCTGACAACCGCCAGCAGCCCCGCCCGAGCTGCGATGTTTGCAATACGGACCGCGTCCGGCGGCTTCTCTCCGGCCGCTATCTCAGGGTCATCACGGATCTGGCGCCGCACTTCGCCGGCTACTCGGCCTGCGGTGCTCCAGACCGAACGCAAGACGAGTGCGCCGGTCACGAGCGCTACCGTCAGGCCGGCCATAACGCCAATCAGCACTTCGGGCCGGGTCGGTCCGGCGCCTACCAGCGACGGAAGCGGAAGCGGACTTCCATTCTCCGCCACGGCGCATGCAGCATCCTCGCCGGCGCGGCCGTTCCCCGCCGCGAGCAATGCCGCGGTTTCGATGCGGCCCCGCACCAGCAGGTTCTCCACAGTCGCCGCATCGAGGCCGCACGATTCGAGAGAGGTTCTGTAATCGGCAATTGCGTTTGCCATCCCGGCAACGACGTCGAGTCCGTAGGGCGCGAGCCCTGCGTCCTGGGTCAATTCGACGGCTCGTGCCGGCTTGTCGTAGAAGGTGCCCGCGAACTCACGCGGCAGCCTGGTGGCGAACGCCGAGAGGAGGACGGCTACCACCAGCACGGCAGCGACAGAGGCGACGGTGCGGGACTCCGCCGCCGTGGTGTCGATCGGGGAGCCAGATTCTCCGCTGGTCCAACGGTCGTCGCCGTCATTCGGGGCCGGTTCCAGCCGGCCCGCGGCTACCATCGCCCGGAGTCCGTTCACAGAGCCGAGATATGGGATCACCATGAGGATGCCGGTCGTGGCGAGCGCCACCCCCAGGGACGCCGCCGAAGCATCTCCAAGTTCGGTCGGAGCTGCCTGTATCCCTCCGAGGGCAGCGCCACCAATTAGCACAGCGACCGTCAGCGCTGCCGTCCCGGTCGCTTCCATTCCGACGGCGGCGCTCGCCAGCAGTGAGGGAGCTGCTCCCATTCGGTCCGCCTCGTCCGCGAGGCGGGCAGGGCTCCCCTTTCCCCCGATGTATGCGCGGACGGCGTGGCGCAGCACGACTCCACCGGCGAGGCCGAGCATCACGCATACTGCTGCCCAGAACCAGCCCTCGTCGAGGACGGCGAACGAGACGGCGGCGACCGCCGCAGCGCCCGTGACAACCGCGATCCAGTGTCCCGCGGTGACAGCCGGGAACTGTTCTTCGCTCCGTGGTCCGAGCAAGAAGAGGGCCAGCAGTCCGAGGACTGCGGAGAGGAGCCCGATTGCAGCTACGAGGACAGGGAGGAGCAACCATCCGGAATCATCCGTCAGTTCGTAGATCCATGAAGCGAGAACCAGAGTGCCCGTCAGACCTGCGGTCATGTCCGCCAGTACTCCGGCTGCGAACGCAGCGTTGTCGGCCGCCTGGTGTCCGGCAGCACGTGTCGCAGCCGACGCGTTCCTCCGGTCCGATGGCGTGATGTTCGGGTCGAGCTGCGGGAGCAGTTCGTTGCTCAGCAGCGATGATTCAGCGAACACTCCGGCGCCTGTGCGTGTGATGAATCCGACGACGCTCGCCCCGAGCGCGAAGCCTGCGACTTCGAGTGCTGCTTCGCCGGCGGAGTGATCCAGAAATCGGGTGAATGTGGCGAAGAGGCCGGCCACTCCCCCGACTGCAGCTGCCGCGGCGAGCAGGCTCGTCACGGCCCCGGCCCACAACTGCTTGCGAAGGTGCCGGCTCCAGTCGCGCCCCCCGGCCCCGACGGCAAACATCGTTCCCGCGAGGCTCGACGCGACGGAGAGGAGTCCTCCGGCGGCAACCGCCACGCCCGTCGCGCCGCCTGCTGCAACCGAATTCCTGACCGCGCCGACTACGGTGCCCGCGGCCACCGATGCGGCCAGCGCAACGAGCAGCGCGGTGCCGAGGCTCAGCGTCGTGAACGCTTCTGCGGCGGCCGCGACGGCGTCCTCCGCTTCGCCGGTTCCGGTTCGATTGTGGCGGCCGGCGCGGAGGGCGATGATCCCGGCCACGGCGGCCGTTGTGAGAGAGACAGCGACGGCCGCCGGAACCAGGATCTGACCGAGGAGCATCTAGTCCGTCCTTCCCGCTCTCAACGCCGGCGGAAGAATCGCAAGCCCGGGCGCGGGTGCGCTCAATACTAGCGCGATCGATTTCGTCCGCCGGGTGGAGTGTGAGCGGAGCTACCGGTTCCGCTGGATCGAGGCCATCGTCAGGTCCCCGCGCGTGCGCTCGAGGATGCCGCGTGTGGCGTCAGTCGCCCGCCGCAGTCCGCCGGTGATCGCTTCCGGGTAGTCGACGCTGGTGAGTGCGGTGTACATGGTGTCCATGGCTGCGAGGATGTCCTCGCAGCCCTCGTAGGTGGCGGCCCGCAGGCGGTCCAGGAGCATGCGACGGAGTTCACCCACGGCTTCGGCCACTCCGTTTAGATAGGCGGGCACTTCGACGCCGAGCTGCTCGGGGCCGGGCATCGGTAGACCGGATGCGAGATGCCAGAAGATCTCGGCTTCCGCGTACTCCTTCTGCGCGTCGTGGACGAAGCCCGCGTGAAAGATGTCGGGGTGTTCAGAGAGTGTGGCCGCAGCCTCACCTACGGCGGCCTGTGCCGCTTCGAGCAGCTTCCTCGCTCCCTTCATGTCCCCCCGGTGGGCGGCTCGAATCGCGTTCGCACTGGTACGGATGATGGCGCGGCAGGACGCGAGAGCCTTCTCCCGCGCTCGGCTCTTGCTCTCGAGATGACGGAGGGATCGATCGAGAATCGGGCCGAGCGGGTCGGTGTTGAGCGTCAGTTCCAAGGCGGACTAGAGGTCCTTCACGGGGTCGGGGAACTCGCCTTCTCTGGCGGCGTCGATCATCTCCCGGGCTCCGTCGGGGAGGTCCATTCCGTAGTCCTCGAACTTCTTCTCGACCCAGGTCCCGATCTGCCGCGGATCGCGATAAGCGTCGGGCCCGCCCTCGGAGGGGTCGCCGTACTTCTCAAGGATGTCACCGCGGCTGAACGTTCGCCCGAACTGGGACATCATGCGCGCGGTCCGCGGGCTGCTGCAGTGCTCGCAGTCGACCTTCAGGTCCGCGTCGATCTTGCGGGTGAAGTGGTTCGTGATGCGTCCGCAATCGGCACAGCGAAACTCGTAGATCGGCATGACGGCCATTGTAACGCAGCGGTTTCCGATCTTCAGTCGGTAGAGACCCCCCGGAAGTGGGAGGCGCGTCCCGGTCCGCCGAAGTGACGGGGCAGGTCGATGGCGACCACATCGATCCTCGCAAGGTCCGGCGGGATCGAGGTGCGCGCGCAGTACTCGAGCGCACACCTCCTCATGCGGCGTTTCTTTGCGGCCGACAACGAGCCAGCGGCGTCGCCCGGCAGGCCGCGTCTGGTGCGAACCTCGATGAACACCGTGGCCTCACCGTCCCGGGCGATGATATCGATCTCACCACCGGATAGGCGGACGTTGCGGTCCCTGATTTCGAAACCACGCCGACGCAAGAAGGCGACAGCCATCTCCTCGCCGGCCACGCCCAGTTCCGCTGCATCCGTCACAGCGGGAGCACCATCTGGGCCACCGGTCGGAACGAACGACGGTGAATGGGGCAGGGCCCCAGCTTGCGGAGGAGCCTCCGGTGTTCCGGCGTTGGGTAGCCCTTGTGACGGTCGAAGTTGTACGCCGGAAACTGTTCGCTGAGCCGGCACATGAAGGCGTCTCTGTCGACTTTGGCAATGATGGACGCGGCGGCGACGGCGACGCTCTGAGCATCTCCACGAATGACTGCTCGCATGCGGGCAACAGGAAGATCGAGGGCATCGGAAATCACAAAGTCCGGCGGCTCCGGGAGGCTTTCTATAGCGCGCATCATGCAGAGCCGGCGTGCCGGAAGGATGCCGATCCTGTCGATCTCTTCGTTTGAGACGGACGCTGTTGCGGAAGCCACCGTCGCCCGGATCTCAAGGGCCAGTTCCTCTCGCCGGGATGGCGAGAGCACCTTCGAGTCCCTCACCTCACGAAACCAGGGGAAGCGCGGCCGGGGTCTCAGCGCTACGACGCCCCCTGTGACGGGCCCGGCGAGAGGTCCGACGCCGACCTCGTCGACTCCTGCGACGACGACGGCACCGTCGCGCCACGCCTGCCTCTCGAATCGCAGGGTCGGTGCGCGGACCTTCATGCGGGCGATGATAAGGGAAGCTGCTCTAAACAGGTAATCGCGAAGACACCTTCGCCGATTCAGCTCTTTCGCGGTTCGTAGATCGCGGTGTGGTCAACAAGCATCACGGGCCTGCCGTCCCCTGCCGAGATCAGTACATCGAGGCGCAGAAACTCATGACCGCGCCGCTCGAAGAGGTCGGTAATGCGGGCGCTGGTGGAGAACTCTTCGCCGCTGCTGAGAGGGCTGAAATGCGTCACGTGGCTTGAGACGTGGATCCAGGCGGGGAGCACGAAGTTCTCAACGAGAATCGAGTTGGCACGTCGAATCAGAAACCCTGTCGGTGCAATTGCGTTCGGGGCGTGATAGAGAGGCAGGGTTTCCGGCACCTCGGCCCGGTATTCTGCGCCATTGGAGTCGTAGTCAAAACGCTCGTGCAGGGCACCCAGCACGGGAGTCGCCTCGAGTGCTTCCCGGGAGATCAGCGGTCGCCGGGCGGGCAGGCCCGGATCTGGAAGGTGAGCCAGGTCGGGAGGTGGCGGGGACTTGCGCGGCAGTGCGGCCCAGCCGGTGGCGCAGAGACTGCCCGCCGGGTTCGAGGCCGCGATGTCGATGCGCTCCTGTTCACCGGCGGTGAGCGCCACGGAAACCGTCTGCCTGTCATAAAAGGGTTTGACGAGCTGAAGCTCCATCAACCCTCGGTGGAGAAACTCGGGGCCGAAGTGCGCGACCACCGGATGGGCCATGTATGAATAGACCGACACCCCTGGGACGAGACCCCCCGTGAATCCGTAACGCCGGGCGGTGTCGTCCTCGTGGATTCGGTTTTCCGTCGGCGGTCCAACGGTCGCCACTGCCCGGTGAACTGCGATGGTGAGATCTTGTTCGGACAAGTCGCCCATACCTGCTAGTCGGGCAGCCGGACGCGCTCGTAAGGCGAGGAACGATGCGCGGCCTGCCGGAAGCGCTCGAAACTGCCGTCGAACTGCCTTACAGTGGCGTCGCGTTCAATGCCCTGGTGCGTGCATGCAGAACCGAGGGCGCAGCTCTGGCAGCAGAAGCTGCGGCCCGCCATCAGAAACGGCTCGGATTCGAGCTCGACCGCGCAGCGATTGCAGCGAGCCCAGGTCACGCGATCTCCTAGCTTGCCCTGGTGCCTTCCCAGGTTGCCTGGCCGAAGGAGCCCAGCTGCACGTTCCCACCGATCTTGTCGCCGTCGGCCTTGCCGCTGAACTGCAGGTTCATCTGACCCATCGGCGAGGGGACGTCCACCGAGAACTCAACGTTGTCCCCGTCGACTTTGCCGTCCTTGAGGTCGGCCGCTCCCTGAGGACCGCCAAACGATCCGGTGAGCGCTGCTCCAGAGGCGGTGAGTTCGAGCGTTCCCGGCCGGGCGCCCATCGGGGTGTTAAGGGTGACGTCCCACTTTCCGTCGACAGCCATCTAATCCTCCACGTCGCCCCGGGGGGCGCTTGATTCAGCGCAGTTTCGCACATGGGAGTCGTGGTGGCGAGGGCGGTGCGGTGTGCATCGGGGCGAACGGACGTGGAGGGTCACCGTTCGATCTCGCCAGGGCGGCTGGGTTGGCTGGGTCACAGGTGGGCCGACAGTCGTCGCGTGCTTAGAATGAGGACAGCACAAGCAGGGGGCCCTCCGAATGCCATACGTGAGGCTGTCGATCGTCCATCCGAGACACGCTCAGGAGGAGCGGGTGATCGGTCTCATGACCGCCCTTGCGGAGGCCGTCGGAGCCAAAGAAGGGTGCTCCGAAAGCTACGTCCTGAAAGCAAGAGACGGGGGCGACATCGCGCGCATCACGACGTTCATCGACGAGTTGTCCGCGGACGCCTCGGCTAACGACTCCCACGTCATGTCCCTGCGGGCAGAGCTTCACCTCGCGGTCGACTCTCAGATCGAGCGGGCTTTCGAAACGCTGTAGCTGCGGCGGCGGGCCATCCGGAGGGAGCGGCGCCGGCGCGTCAGTCCAGAGCGATGAGGGCGCGCCTGAGCAGCATCATGGCAGTTGTTGTTGCTCGCCGCTTCACCGCGAGCCGCCCCTGATTCATGGTTATGGTCGTCGCCGGCCCATCCCCCTGTGGTGTTGCCACCGCGACATGCACGGTTCCGGGCGGGGTGCTGTATTCGGGTTCGGGTCCGAGGACCCCCGTCAGCCCGAGGCCGAAGTCGCTGCCGGCATCCTGACGTGCGAACCGGGCGAGTGCCATGGCTGATTCGGGCGATGGCCCCTCGGCGTCCCTGTTTCCCGCTGCCGCCGTGCCCGACGCCAGACGGATGCCGGCAGTCCGCAGGTAGTCCTTCGCCCCCGGGGCGTCGGCGATCACACTGGCTGCATAGCCGGCAGTCCCGGCGTCGAGGATCGCCAGAGTCTGCCCGCGAGCGGTGAACGCTCCGGCCAGATAGGTTTCGAAGCGGTCGTCGTCCCGCCCCCAGACGGCCGCTCCCAGCAGCTGTTCCATCTCCAGCTGGACGGGCCGGATGATCGCAATCGCAGCGTCTTCGGTCGGGGCCTTGGCCCCGATCCGTACCTGAACCCCATCGGCTCGGGCGTAGGTGCCGACTCCGACTCCGGGCGTGCTGTAGAGGTGGCGAATAGTCTCATCGACGGTGCTCTCGCCGAGGCCCACCGTCTTGAGGGTACGCAGGACGAGCACGTCGCGGCTGCTCCGGCCTGCCAGTGCCGGCCTGACCTCATGCTCCCACATGCGCTCCATTTCGGTGGGGACACCGGGCATGCAAACGACCGTCCGGCCGTCGCGTTCGACCCACCATCCGGGAGCGGTTCCCCTCGGGTTGTCGATGGGACGGGCGCTGGGGATGAGCCATGCCTGCTTGATGTTCTGCTCCGGCATGCGATTCCCACGCCGCTCGAACAGGCCCCGAAGATGGGACTCGAGATCGGGATCCACCTTTGGATCCTCGCCGAGCAGCGCCGCGACCGCCTCGCGTGTCAGGTCGTCGGCGGTCGGCCCCAGGCCTCCGGTCACAAGGACCAGATCCGAGCGGTCCCAGGCCCGCCGGAACGTGTCGACGAGGCGCTCGAGGTTGTCCCCGACGACTGACTTGTGGAGGAGATCGATTCCCAGCGCGGGCAGGCGTTGTGCAATCCAGGGGCCGTTGGTGTCGACGATCTCGCCGAGGAGGATCTCCGTCCCAACCGCGATGATCTCAGCTCTCAACTGCGCCGCCCTCGCCTCTTCAACTCCGCGTACCGGTGGTGGGGGCGATGGCTTTCTGCTCGATCACTCGGAGCCTGCGGTCAATGCTCCTGATCGAGTACCGGAAGATGGCCATTGTGATGAAGAAGTCGGACCAGAGAAGGAGGACACCCATGACCAGGAATGTGTCCTGCACAATCTGGTTGTTCACGAGGATCGCAACAAGGAGGAAGGCGACGCCGATTCCGGAAACCAGCGACGGGAGGACGATCAGGACCGGAGCGAGGCTCCGTCTCTCCTGCGTCCGCTCCGCCGTCATCGTGCTCGCTCTTCGGGCAAGCGGTTCTGTGTCAGGGGCGAATCACCCCGATACCTCATCACATCTGCTCCGGGGCCGTCATCCCCATGAGGTCGAGTACCCGGCCCAGTGCCACTTTGGCCGCCGTCACCAGCTGGAGACGCGCGCTGGATAGTGCCCGATCCTCGGTGATGACTTTGAGCGACGGGTCACCAGCCTGCTTGAAGGCGTCATTGAACGCGTGGAACGCCGTCGCAAGCACCATAGCGTAGTGCGGGACGTGCTGCGGCTCGAATGTGGTGGCGACCAGCTCGATGACGTCGGACAGTTTCAACATCTCGCGGATGAGCCCCAGTTCGTGGGGCTCGGTCAGCAACCGCACGTCCCCCCCATCGGGCGTCAGGCCGGCCTCTGCGGCACGCTTCAGTATCCCCGCGAGCCGGGCATGTGCGTACTGAACGTAGAAGACCGGGTTCTCGTTCGAGCGGCGGATCGCCAGGTCAATGTCGAACTCCATCTGCGAGGCTGGAGACCTCAACAGGAAGAAGAAACGCGCTGCGTCCGAACCGACCTCTTCGACGAGCTCATCGAGCGTGATGATCTCCCCTCCGCGCTTCGAGAGACGCACCGTCTCGCCGCCCCGCTTGAGGACGACCAGCTGGTAGAGGAGGACGTGAAGCGCGTCGGGGTCGGCGCCGATGGCCTCGGCTGCAGTCTTGACGCGCGACACGTGACCGTGGTGGTCGGCCCCCCAAACATCGATCACGAGTGAGTTCTGTCTGGTTATGAACTTGTCATAATGATAGGCGATGTCGCTCGCAAAATAGGTCGGTCGGCCGTCCGATCGGATGACGACATTGTCCTTGTCATTGCCCAGGTCGCTTGAGGTGAACCAGACCGCGCCCTCGCGGTCGGCAAGGTGTCCTCGCTCGCGGAGAATGCTGATGGCGCGTTCGTAGGGGCCGGCTGTTCCGAAGAGCTCCTTCTCACGGAACCAGCGGTCGTACTGCACACCGAACCTCTCGAGAGTCTGCGCGATCGACTCGACCATGAGATCGATGCCTATCGTTGTAAGTTCCACAGGCGCGGCTTCCCCTTCCGGGACCAGAAAAATCCTTCCCCGCTCCTCGGCGATGCGGCGGGCAAGGTCCACGATGTACTCCCCGGGATAGCCGTCGGCCGGCACCTCGGCCTCTCGTCCGAAGAGTGCCTGGTACCGCGCGTACAGCGTGCGGCCGAACGTTTCGGTCTGGGCTCCGGCATCGTTGACGTAGTACTCGCGTTCCACCGCGTAGCCGGCCGCTCCGAGGACCGAGGCGAGCGTGTCGCCGATCGCGGCTCCGCGCCCGTTGCCGACGTGAAGCGGTCCCGTCGGATTCGCCGACACGAACTCGACCTGAGCGGCCCGGCCCCGGCCGATATCAACGTCGGCATACGCCGGGCCGGTCTCGATGATGTCGGAGACCTGGTCCTGGAGGAATGAGTCGGAGAGTCGGAGGTTGATGAATCCGGGAGCGACGATCTCGGGTTTCCCGAGAACACCCCCGCTCTCGATGTGGGCCGCAATCGTGGCGGCGACCTCCATCGGTGGCTTCATGGCAGCGCGTGACAGCCGCATGGCCAGCGCGCTTGCGTAGTCGCCGTGGGTCGCGTCCTTGGGCCGCTCAACGGCGGCCCCCGGAACTGCCACATCGGGCAGCTCACCTGCCGCTATCGCCGCCCGGACCGCTTCCTCAACCTTCGCTTCAACGAACGCCCTGATGGTTGCCTGTTCAGCCATGTGAGGCACAAGAATAAGGGGCCTGGGAGACAGTGAGAAGGCGGGCGCGGCGTTGGGGGTGGATATGGCGGCCGGGCGCCGCTTCAATCAGCCCGAATTGCCGAGCCGTCGCTTCGCTTCTTCGTAGTCCGAGGGAGTGTTGATGTCGACAAGGCAGGTATCGTCACACTCGAGATCCACGATCTTCCCGTTCTCCGAGCGAAGGATCGCCCGGATCCCTTCCTGGTCGTCCGGGACGGTCATCATCGACTCCCTGAGGCCTCCTGCGACGACGATCGGATGGCCGTGGCTGCCGTTGACCGTTGGTCTGGTGGCGACGGCCGGGGAGTGATGGGCTTTGAGAAGGCGGCTCAGGAAGGCTGCCGGGCGGGGCTGGTCGACGCCGATCACGAGGATTGGGTCGGCCTCACGATCGACGGCCTTCGCGCCGATTCGGAGCGAACCGGACCGCCCGACGTGATAGCGCGGGTTCAGCATCACCCGGCAGGGCAGGTGGCTGATCGTGCGGTGTACTCGATCTGCGGCATGTCCGAGCACCACGACCACCTCATCACAGCCGCCGGCCACGAGCTGCTTGACCTGGTAGGCGATGAGCGACTCCCCACCCCAGTCCAGGAGTGGCTTGGGAGATCCCATGCGGGTCGACATGCCGGCGGCGAGGATGAGACCGGATATCACGATTCAGTACCTTCTGGGTCAGTCTATGAAGGCGCAAGCGTTGGCGCGAACCCGATGAATCGTACGGCGGATTTGGGGACCCGGATCAGGAGGCGACGCATCACCGGCTCGAAGCGAAAGGCGGCCGTCCTCGCGGTGCTCACAGGGGTGCTCCCGCAAGCTGTCTCCCGCCGACGAACACCGCGCGGATATGAGTAAGCGCGTTCAGGTCCTCCAGTGGGTCGCCATCGAGCACGACGAAGTCGGCTCTCTTCTCCGGATCGAGCGAACCGCGGTCGGGGAGCCCGAGCCGATCGGCGGCGTCCGAGGTGGCGAGGCGCAATGCGGCGACGCGGTCGATCTCCCCGTATTCACAGAGCGCGCTCAGACCGTGAGCGATCGCCCCGTGGGGGACCCCGGGGATCCCACAGTCGGTGCTCATGACGAATTCACAGCCGGCGTCGAGCAGGCCTCTGATGACGGCTTTCCGCTGCTGTCTCCGTCCGTCGTCCTGCCACCGCAGCCAGCCCACCGACACCGTGGGCGATACCACGGACCCGGCGGCCGCGATCGCTCGGGCGAGGTCCGCGTCGAGGTGGTGTCCTCCCTCATCCTGGAACGAGCAGTGCTCCAGTGTGTCGATGCCGGCGGCGACGGCCCTTCGTACCCCTTCCGTGCCGTGGCAATGAGCGGCAACCCTGCGCCCCAGGCGGTGTGCTTCTTCGACGGCCGCGGCGAGCTCGGCCTCCGTGAACTGCGGTGCGAGGACATTGGTGCCCCGGGTCATGTTGCCGCCGGTTGCCATCACTTTGATCCAGTCGACGCCGGCGCGGGCATGTTCGCGAACACGTTTTCGAACTTCGAGCTCTCCGTCGGCCTCCCCTCCCATGAAGTAGCAGTGTCCACCGGTTGTCGTGATCGGGGCGCCGGCAATGAGTAGCGACGGTCCGGCGACGAGCCCGGCGGCGGCTGCCTCGCGCAGCTCCGTTGCAAGTTGGGTTGGTGCGCCGAGGTCCCGGACAGTCGTTATCCCCGCGGAGACCATCTCTCTCGCGTTGGCGGCCATTCGCAGAAGCATCCTGGCGGGGCCGTCCGTGTCGTACGTCCGACGCCACTGGCGGGTGGCATCGAAGCAGAGATGAGCGTGGGCATCGATGAGCCCCGGGATGATAGTGAATCCGCCCACGTCGATGGTCTCTGCATTGGTACCGACCTCTCGTACAAACGCTCCACCGGACACGGAGAGCAAGCCCTCGACGGCCGCCTCTGCGCGGCCGTCCCAGATGCGGCCGTGCCTGAGCTGGAAGTCTTTCAGGAGCCGTTCTCCCGGAGTTTGTCGGCGACCGAGCTTGAGTCGGCCTCGTAGGTCTCGAAGACGAGCGAGAGGAAGTCCTTCAGCGGCTTCGTATAGGCCCTGTTGCGAAGCATGTGCACCCCGACTTCTCTCTGGGCCGGCTGCTCGAGATCCGTGATCGGGACGGTGGCCAGATAGCCTGCGCCGACCTCGCGCTCGACGCTTGAGAGGGGCAGGATGGCCACTCCCAGGCCGGCTTCAATCATGTGTTTTGTGGTCTCAATCGAGTCGAGTTCCATGGCAGACTCGGGCACCACGCCCATGCGAAGGAACACTCCGTTGATCAGGCTGTGGTAGCCGGAGTTTCTCTCGAAAAGGAGGAAGGGCTCCTGCTCCACCTCGGTCATCTTGACGGACTTCTTCGAGGCGAAGGTGTGGCTGGGCGGCACAACCATCGCAAGGTCATCGTGGAAGAGGTGGATTGCCTCGAGCTCCGCGAACCGGGTCAGCCGGCAGATTGCCACGTGAAGTTCACCACTCGTCAGCCGCTCGATGACCTCTTCACTGTTTCCGGTGGTCAGATGGATGTGTACGCGAGGACGTCGGGACCGGAAGTTGCGAAGGAGCTGCGGGAGCACGTAGCTGCCGAGGCTGCTGCTGGAGCCAATGCGGAGGCTGCCAACCTCCCCGAGTCGTACGGCATCGATCGCGTCCGTCCCCTCCTGGACCGCGGTGATGGCTCTCTGCGCGTGGTTCATGAACGCATTTCCTGCGTCGGTCAGCGTCACAGTCCGGCCGGAGCGGTCGAACAGGCGCTCGCCGAGCTCTCTCTCCAGGGACTGTATGCGCGCGGTAACCGACGGTTGGGTGAGGAACAGCGCCTCGGCCGCTCGGCTGAAGGATCTGTGCCTGGCGACCTGAAGGAATGCTTCGAGCTGCGCTAGCTCCACTGACCGGCCCCCCTTTTGCCGGTGGCCGCCCTGAGAGGTCCGCCCCCGGTTCTCGCGATTGTACCCCCGCGGCCGGACAAACCGCGCCGCCGCTCCTCAACGTGGCATCTGACTGCTGCTCTCAGAACTGTGCGACTCCTTCTTTATGAACGACCACGTCCCCGGTTACTCGGGTCTGGCAGGCGAGCCGCAGGCGCGGATCGTCCGCCCCACGCGGGCCCCGCTGGCGGATCAGGTTCTCCCGCTCAAAGCGCCCCATAGGGACTATTCGTCCGAGACCGGAGACGACCATCATGGCGCAGTTGGTGCACTCACCGTTGCGGTCACACCCGACCGGCCAGTAGTAGCCGGCCCGTTCGAAGGCCTCCATCACGGTCTCGATCCGTTCGGCGCCGACCTCTGCCCCCAGGGGTTCGACACGAATTCGAGACACGTCAGGGAGCTCCAGGTGAAGCCGCCCCGTCGCTTCCGGCCGGGCTCCACATGACCCCGTTCGAACTCTCTCCCCGCTCGGGTCCGGTGGCATCACCCTCCAGAGCGCCGATCAGATCCGAGGCCGTCAGCGCGAAGGCGATTCTCTTGTCGATCCGCCGCTCGAGATCCGAAGGTGTCATGCCATCGAGGAAGTGGCGGCCGAAGTAGTCGAGGCTGTTCCTTGGAAGCACGACGAGGTCGGCAGCTTCGCCTGCCAGGGCCCGGGCAAAGTCGGCGCCGGGGATGAGACCGGCCACGTTCACACGCGTGCCGAAGAGCTCGTTCTCTACCGGTGTCACCACGACATCCAATCCGGTGAGTGCGGCGAGCTCGGTCGCGAGAGTCTCCAGCGTTGGGGCGATCAGGGTCCCCGTAGCAAGGACCACGCGACGAACTTCGAACGACGGCAGGCAGTGCTGAATCCGCCGCCGCTCGCGCCGCCACCCGTCGATCAGTGACCGTACCATGCCTACGCCGTTTTCAAACTGCGGGAAATCGCCGTAGCTCCGGCCGGAGGGGAGGCGTGCACCGGCCGTCAGGTAGTACTCGTCGGCGCAGAAAGCAACCGCCGCGGCGAACCTCTCCCTGGCCGCCGTCTGGTGCCGGCGGACTGCCGCCACGATCTCGCGCGCCGTCCGCCGATCGGGGCGTTCCAGTTCGATCCCATGGCGATCCAACGAACTCATTTCGAGCCGGGGGCTGGCCCCTACGGGAACCACGGAGACGGTCTGAACGGTCGGATACAGCGCGATCAGTTCACGAAGACTGCGGTCCAGCTGATCCCCGTCGTTCACGCCGCGAGTGACGACGATCTGCGTGTGAACGCGGATGTCCATCGCCGCCAGCCGCCGGATCTGTTCGAGGACGTCCGGCGCCCCCTGGTTTCCCAGCATCCTCCTCCGGAGGGCCGTGTCGGTTGCGTGCACGGAGACGTTGAGCGGACTCAGTCGCTGCTCCTCGAGCCTCTCCCAGTCCGCGTCTGTCAGGTTCGTCAGCGTCACGAAATTGCCGTGGAGGAAGCTCAGCCGGTAATCGTCGTCCTTCAGGTAAAGGGGACGCCGCAGACCTCGCGGGAGGCCCTTGAGAAAGCAGAAGAAGCAGTTGTTGTTGCAGAGCTCGACCCCGTCCCACGTCGCCTCGGCGAACTCGAGGCCAAGGTCTTCGTCGGTGGTCTTTTCGAAGACAACGGCGTCCTCGAGACCGTTGTCTGCCTTCAGGAAGACTGCTTCGACCTCGTCCTCCGCCTCGTAGAACCACACGTCGACGGCGTCTCGGGGGACCTTGCCGGCGATTCTGATCAGGCGGTCGCCGGGGCCCACACCCGCCACCGCCGCGGGAGATCCGGGGCGAACGGCGCTGATCAGTCCCGCGGCCGGTAGTTCGCTCACGTCGTGCCGGTGAGTGAGCGGATGCGGGTCTCCACATCATCGATGGATGAGTCGGGGGTGGAGGCGCCCGCAGTCAGTCCGACTCTCGTGACTCCGAAGAACCACTCGCGCTGGAGCTCGTCCGGTGACTCGATGTGGTAGGCCGTTGCCCCCTGCTCTTCGCTGACCTCTTTGAGGTGTCCCGTGTTGGCACTCTTGCGGCCCCCGACCACGATCATGACCTCCACCTGACGGGCGAGGGCGGCCGCCGCCTCCTGCTGGCCCGTCGTCGCATGGCAGAGCGTGTTCACGATGTGCAGCTCGAAGTTGTTGTCGCGTTGAAGGATCATCAGGTTCGATACGAACCGGGAGAAGTCCTCGATCTTGTGTGTGGTCTGAGCCATCACCCCCACCTTGTTCGGGAAGCCCTCCGGGAACGAGTCGACAACGCTGCGGAGCTCCTCGAGGCTGGAACCGGGAACCACCGTGGCGTGGGCATCCCCTGCGGCATCACCGGCCCAGCCGATGATGCCCCGGACCTCCTTGTGTCCGGGGTCTCCGAGGATGAGCACGTGCCACCCCTCTCTGACCATTTTCTGGGCGTAGCGCTGGGCCCGGGTGACGATCGGACAGGTCGTATCGACGATCTCTAGGCCGGCCGAATCCAACTCCGCCACGGCCCGTTCTCCTACTCCGTGTGCGGTAATCGCAACCCGACCGGCGCCGATCGTCTCGATCGTCGCGGTCCCGATGTTCCCGTCCAGATCGTCGGGGCCCGGAAGCTGGACCACGCCGTCGGCGGCGAGTTCCTCGACGACCCGGGGGTTGTGCACGATCTCGCCAATCGAATAGACGGGCGATGACTCTCGCGCTTCCTCGCGCATGATCTGGACCGCTCGCCGCACGCCCATGCAGAAGCCCATGGCCGAAGCCCGGCGGATCTCAATAACGGGATTGCCCGGCGCTTTTGCGTCTCCCATCCAGATCAGTATAGATAGGGAGGTATTCGGGCGGCAGCAGGCCGCGGATCGCGGCGAGGATGGCTTCCGAGGCCTCGGCTATCTCGTCTGCCGTCGGGCGGCGCCTGGCCTCGACCTGAAGCGGCTTGCCGATCGTCACGCCGAAGCGGGGCCGCAGGGCCAGCCGGAGCGGGTTCGCCAGGATCTCGGTGCCGGTGATCGCGCAGGGCACCACGGGCATTCCGGTCCGCAGGGCGATCAGCGCCGTGCCCGGGTGAGCCCGTCCGAGCCGCCCCGTCCGGCTTCGCGTTCCCTCGGGGAACATCCCCAGAGCCTGCCCATCCTTCAGCAATCGCTCGGCGGTCAGCAGCGCTCGCGCGTCGGATCCGAACCGGCGGACGGGAAACGCCCCGTACATCCTGGGGATGACTCCGAACGGGAGCTTGAACAGCTCGACCTTCGCCATGAAGCGAAGACGGCGGCGCGCTACTGCCGCCCCGAGGATCGGCGGGTCCGCATTGTTGAGATGGTTTGCTGCGAAGATGACTCCACCCGCTGCCGGAACGTGCTCACGCCCCGTCGCTTTCCAGCGGACGACGAGGGTGAGAAGTGCACGAAGAGCGTATGTGGCCCCCCAGAAGACCGCGGGAGCGCACATTTCCCACGACAGTCGCCGTTTCATCCGGCTGCGCCCCGCACCACCTCGGAGACTCGCTCGACGACCTCCTCGAGCGGCAGGTCGGTCGTGTCTATGTAGACGGCGTCGGGGGCGGGTCGGAGAGGGCTGGTTGCCCGGGTCGAGTCGACGCTGTCGCGATGGGCAATGTTGCGGCGCGAGCTCTCGGAGTCGGTTCGACCGGAGACTTCGGCGGCCTCCTGAAGTTCTCGCCTCCGCATGCGAGTTGCCTCGCTTGCGTCGAGGTAGATCTTCACCGGCGCATCGGGGAGGACCACCGTCCCGATGTCCCTGCCGAGAACCACGGTCCGGGCGTGTGCCGCTGCCTCTCGCTGGGCGCTCACCATCAGCCGGCGGACTGCCGGAAGAGCGCTGTACGAACTGACCGTCGCTTCGATCTCACTATCGCGAAGGCGTTGGGTCACGTCCTCCCCGTCGATCATGATCCTGGTTTTCGGTCCGGTGATGACCTCCATCCGGAGCGACTCCCCGAACCGCCGGCACCGGGAGTCTTCCGCGGGCACGTTCTTCCTGAGCGCTGCGAGAGCGAACGCGCGGTACATCAGCCCGGTGTCCAGAAGCTCGTATCCGAGTGCCCCGGCAAGAGCGGTGCCGACCGCCGTCTTGCCGGAGGCGGCAGGTCCGTCGATCGTGACGTTCCACGGCAGGTTGGCTTCGCTCGCCGGACCGGAGAAGTTGGGGGGGGGTTGCGGATCCGGTGACTGGAGAGGGCGCACCCGGGCCCGGCCGCCCCTGTTCGGGGTGCCCCCGGCTGAGGCTTCATAGAGAGCACGAACCTCGCGTTCGCTGAGCTCCCGAAAGGCACCGCTGCCGAGTTGTCCGAGAACCAGGGGTCCGATCCGGATCCGCTTCAGGAGAATCACCCGGCGTCCCAACGCTTCGAGGATTCTCCGGATCTCGCGTTTGCGACCATGTCGCAGGACGACCAGCAGCCAGCCACCAGCGCCGGGATGCTCTTCGGGGTCGTCCGCCGGTGGGAGCGCCGGACGCGCGGACTGCCATCTGAGGCGCTCGCCCGACTCTTCGATGCCCCTGACTGCGCGTTGCACCTGGGCCTCGGAGAGGGGACGGTCGATGGCGACCAGGTACTCTTTCTCGACCTCCCTGCTGGGATGGGTCAGGCGGTTCGTGAGGTTGCCGTCGCTGGTGAGGAGAACGAGCCCTTCACTGTCGAGGTCCAGGCGACCCACAGGATGGAGCACCACGTCGCCGATCGGAACGAGGTCAAGGACCGTCGGGCGGCCCCGTTCGTCCCTCGATGTCGTCACTATCCCGCGTGGCTTGTTCAACGCGAAGTAGCGGTGCTCCGCTGTCCGGACGGGGATGCCGTCGATCGTGATCTCGTCACGCAATACGTTGGCTCGGCTGCCGGGCACACGCGTCACGATCCCGTTGACGGCCACCCTCCCTTCTGCGATCCAGCGTTCGGCCGTCCGCCGGGATGCCATTCCGGAATTGGATATGATCTTCTGGAGGCGTTCTTCAGGCATGCCAAGGTAAGTCTAGCCTCTGTTTGACAGGCCATTCGCCGGTCGGAACAATCCGGAGGCTCAACGCTCAGGAGGGAAAGAGTGCCGATCAAGTCCAAAGCGGCAGTGATGTACGGCGTCAATCAGCCGCTCCTTATCGAAGAGATCGATGTCGAAGATCCGCAGCCTGGGGAGGTGCTCGTCAAGACCAGTGCAAGCGGTGTCTGCCATTCGGATCTCCACTTCATGGAGGGCAACTATCCGACGGCTGTGCCGATTGTCCTCGGTCACGAGTCGGCGGGCGTGGTAGAGAGGGTCGGCGAAGGAGTGACGAACGTGAAGGCCGGCGACCGGGTCGTCGTGGCCTTCGTCGCCTCGTGTGGCTTCTGCGACAACTGCGTGCAGGGCAAGCCCTATCTCTGCAACGACAGTCAGTCGCTCGGCCGGATGGGCCGGATCTCGCTCAACGGGAATCCGATCCCGCAGTTCGCCAACATGTCCGCCTTCGCCGACTATCAGCTGGTCAGCGCCAACGCGTGCGTGCACGTCCCCGATGACGTCCCGATGGAGGCCGCAGCACTCGTCGGTTGTAGTGTGATGACCGGCGTCGGTGCAGTGACCAACACGGCTAAGATTCAGGCGGGTGAGACGGTTGCCGTCGTAGGAGTAGGCGGAGTGGGGCTCAATGTGATTCAGGGAGCCAAGCTTGCCGGGGCCTCGCGGATCATCGCGGTCGACCTTCTGGAGAATAAACTGGCAGCCGCCCGCGAGTTCGGCGCGACGGACGTCGTCGACGGCTCAAAGGGGGATGCGGTCGCGGAGGTTATGCAGCTGACCGGTGGCGGTGTCGACTGGGCGTTCGAAGCCATTGGTCTCACACAAACGGCCGAACAGTGTTTCGGAATGGCAAAGCGGGGAGGACGGGCAGTCGTCGTCGGCATGGTGCCGGTCGGTTCAACAGTCAGCCTTCCCGGCCCCGCCTTCCTGCAGGAGAAAGGGATCATCGGGAGTTTCTACGGCTCCACACGTCAAACTCACGACATGCCGTGGCTCATGGAGCTCTACCGTCAGAAGCGCCTGAAGATCGATGAGCTGATCACCCGGCGCTATCCTCTGGACGAGATCAACGAGGCATACGACGCGCTCAAAGCCGGAGAGGTGAACAGGAGCGTGCTCACCTTCTAGACGGGATTGGGGGGCGGTGAGTGCCATACCCACCGCCCACCCCGCCTGCCGCGCACTTGAGATCCGGGAGGGAGAGCAGTGCTCGTTCGCATCGACCATATTGGGATTATCAGCCATTCCTGGGAGGAGGCCGGGAAGGTCCTTCTCGATCAGATGGCATTGGAACTGGACGCCGGCCGCACACTCCTTCCTGACGGGAACTATTTTGCACCAGAGAACACAGATATCTTCTTCGTGAAGGTGGCGCTCGGCGAGACGCGGATCGAAGTTCTCATTCCCCGTGACAACAAGAGCGGGATCGGACGTCGCCTGGAAAGGTACGGCGCCGGCCTCCATCACATCGGCTACGGGTCCGACGATGTCCAGGCAGACGCGGCCCTGTTCCGGGCCAACGGACTGAAGCAGATCGACCTGACCAGCGGTGGCCGGGGCACGCTTCCCGGCTCTGAGACCCCATTCTTCTATCCGGGAAGCGCGGGCGGAATCCTCTGGGAGATCGTGCCGGCGCGCTGATCGCTCTCTCCCCGGGGACTGGTCTCAGCCTTCCGTTGCCCAGCTCGGCTGGCGCTTCTCCGCGAATGCAGTCATCCCCTCTCTCGCTTCGGGGGATGCGAACATCCGCGCCGAGAGTTGGCCCATGGCCGCGAAGGCGTCGTCGGTTGTGAGCGTGGGAACGAGCCGCACCATCTTCTTCGTTTCAGCCAGCGCTTGAGGGCTCCCTTTCTTGAGAGAGCCGAGGAGTTCACTGACGGCGCCATCGAGGTCCTCGGCTCGGGTGGCTCGGGTGATGAAACCCCATTCCGCAGCCTGGGAAGCGGTGAAGGTGTCTCCGGTCAGCATCAGTTCCGGCCCGCGGACCGGGCCGAGGCGGGGCAGACAGACCACTGAGATGACGGCAGGCACGACGCCGATCCGGACCTCGGAAAACGCCATGGTGGCGTTCTCGACCATGATGACGAAGTCGCATGAGGACATAAGTCCGAGCCCCCCCGCACGGACCGCCCCGTTCACGCGGGCGACGACCGGTTTCGGCGACTCCCAGATCTTGTTGATCATCCCGACGAGGCCGCCGCGCCCGGACCTTTGCGACTGACCCGCGGGGGTCTCCCCGCGGGCCCGGGCGACGTTGGCCTCGCGGGACTCTTTGAGGTCGGCCCCGGCACAGAAGACCGTCCCGGTGTGAGTGAGGAGGACAACCCGAGCGGCCGGGTCAGCCAGGGCCGTGTCGAGGTGCCCTTCGAGCTCCCCGGTCAACTGGCGTGACAGTGCGTTCCGGTTGTGGGGTGAGTCCAGAGTGATGGTTGCGACACCCTGCTCGATGTCGAGGTGGACGAGTTCGTCGGGCACGTGGGCCTCCTGCTGAAATCTGGGATTGGGCGAAGGGCTAACCGTTGGGGAATTCTCCCGGCTGCCGGCCCTGCCCCGGTGGACCAGCGAACGCCTGGGCGATGTCCATCCACTCGATGGCGGCGTCTCCTTCGATCCTGAGTTGGGTGTCTGCCAGGTGGCGGCGCTGGCAGGCCACCTTTGCGAACTGTTCCGCCGAGCCACTGATGCGGTTCGCGGCTTCCGGGTTTCCGGACCGCCAGGGGGCACCGGACGGGAGCACAAGGTCCACGAACACCTCTTCGTTGTTGGGCTCCCTGCCGTTCGTGATGTAAGAGAAGGGCCGAGCGCGAACGCCGATGAAAGCAACGTGCCGGATGCGGTCGGTTGACGGACGCTCGAACGGGACCACGTCGACGATGTCGAGGCCATGTGACCATGTCTCCATGAGCCGTGCTGTGAGAAATGAGACTCCGCTCATGTCCGGCCCATACCACGGCATCCTGGCCCTGGGATCGGCGCCCGCGGCGGCGGTGATGAGGCCGCTGCTGGCCCGTTCCCACCAGCTCAGAACCTCCGCATGGGACAGGTCGCGGGCCTTTTCGAGGTAGCTCGGACCGGTTTCGGGGTTCTCCTGGCCTTCCTTGATCTCGCGACGGAAAGCGTCGGGATCGACGATCCCGCGTGTCGCGGCCTCATCGAAGTAGGCCAGGTGAGCGACCTGGTCACGCACTTTCCAGCCGGGCGCATGAGAATCTCGTTCCCAGTCCTCGGCGGCCAGCCTGACGAGGACGGCGCCCAGGTCCTGTTGCTCCGCTTCGAGATCGAGGCGGATCTGTTCAAGGGGTGTCATACGCTGTCTCCTGCTGCGGTCGTTGACACCGGCCTTCGCAGTGATGAAGCACCGGCGTTTCCCAACCAGCCTGATGCCACGGGAGCATACAAGCGCCGGATCCCTAAGTCATCGAATCTGCAGGATGCGTCGCCGGCTCGGCCGTCCACCACTGATATCCTTCTCGCTGCGGCGTCCCGCGGGCCCGCGTAGAATCGCGCCCCATGGCTGCTCTCGCGCTCGATGGCATCCGGGTCTGTGACCTCACCTGGATCGTGGCCGGGCCGACCTGCACGCGGATCCTGGGAGACTTCGGCGCCGAGGTCATCAAGGTTGAACACGAGCAATCCATCGATCCTCTTCGACTGGGCCGCCCGATCGTGGACGGACCTCCGGACTTCAACAACTCCGGCTTCTGGGCCTACCTCAACCGGAACAAGAAGAGCGTGCTGCTCAACGTCCGGCATCCGGACGGCATGGGCGTGTTGCGGCGCCTCATCGCCGCGAGCGATGTGGTCGTGGAGAACTTCTCCGCTGAGGTGATGGCGTCCTGGGACCTCGACTGGCCCGAGCTGCGGAAGATCAATCCCCGATTGGTCTATTGCTCGGTCTCCGGATTCGGCCATACCGGACGGGACAGCGCTTTCACCACCTGGGGGCCGACCGCACAGGCGCTCAGCGGGTTGACGATGATGTCCGGGCTGCCGGGCAAGCCGCCCGCCGGCTGGGGCTACAGCTACATGGACCACACCGCCGGGTTCTATGCCGCAAGCGCCATCATGATGGCGTTGCACGCCCGCAATCGCACCGGCGAGGGTCAGCACATCGACATGTCCCAGGTCGAAGTCGGCATCTCGCTGGCCGGCCCCGCCATCCTCGACCACACGGTCAATGGCCGGTCCTGGCGGCGCTCGGGCATGCCCCCGGGCAACCGCGCCTGGGGCCTCCGGGCCGCACCTCATAATGTTTACCGCTGCGCCGGCGACGACCGCTGGATTGCCATTGCCGTTCTCAACGACGCGGAGTGGGAGGCTCTCGTGAGGGCGATGGATTCGCCCGTCTGGGCCTCCGCTCCGGCGCTCTCGACGGTTGAGGGACGGTTGTCATCGCAAGAACTCATGGACCGGCGAATCGAAGAGTGGACTTCGGATCGCGAGGATTACGCCCTCGCCTACACTCTCCAGGCCGCCGGCGTGAGAGCGGCGATGGTTCAGAAGGCATCCGACCGCTTCGAACGCGACGCACAGCTTCGGGCGCGGGGCTGGTGGCACCGGCTGGTCCATGATCGACTCGGTCCGAGCGACTACGACGGTGTGGTACCGGTGCTCTCCGCAACTCCCGGAGAAGTCGGGCGGGCGGGGCCCGTCCTTGGGGCCGACACGGTCCAGGTCATGGAGGATGTCCTCGGCATGGACCCGGCCGAGCTGGCGACCCTCGAGGAGTCGGGAGTGTTCATGTGAGTGGTGCGGTCTCGGATCTTCGGATCATCGAAATCTCCCACGGCCCCGGCGAGCTCGCCGGGAAGCTGCTCGCTGACATGGGTGCGGACCTGATCAAGATCGAGCCGCCCGATGGTGCCGAGTCTCGACGGGTCGGTCCGTTCGCGGACGACGTCGAGGGCCCCAACAGGTCGCTCCACTTCTGGTACCACAACACCAACAAGCGGTCCGTGACAATCGACTTCGCCTCCGACGAGGGAAAATCGACCGTCCTTGAGCTCTGTCGCTCGGCCGACGTGCTGATAGAGGACTTCCCGCCGGGCCGGCTGGCGCGGATGGTTGCTTCGCCCGACGAACTTCGGGTGGCGAACCGGGGACTGATCATTTGCTCCCTCACAGCGTTTGGTCAGACGGGTCCCTGGGCGGACTGGCGGTCTTCGGACCTCGTTTCGCTCGCGGCCGGGGGGCCGATGGCGATGAACGGCTACAGCCCGGAGGATGCCGCGGGTGCACCGCCGATCCGGGGCCACGGAGACCAGGCTCACAACACCGCCTGCCACTACGCCGTGATCGGTGTGCTTCTTGCCCTGTTGCACAGGGATCGAACGGGCGAGGGACAGCTGGTGGACTGTTCGATCCACGAAGCTCTGTCCTGCACGGTCGAAGTGGGGATGCCCTACTACCTTTACGAACGGCGGGACGTTGTCCGTCAGACATCTCGTCACGCTGCATCGATCCGAACGGAGCCCTGGCTCTTCAGGGCTCGGGACGGAAGGGATGTCATCTTGTTCGGGAGGGGTCGGGACAATGCGAGCTGGGGAGAGCTCAAGCGTTGGATTCAAAGCAAGGGGTTCGGTCCTCAGCTTGATGAGGCGCGATTCGATGACCCGCGGGCTCGCCAGCCCGGGCTCGGCTCGAAGGAGGCAGCCGAGATCACGGCCGAGCTCGAGAAGTTCATCGCAGCCAGCACGGCAGATGAGATCTATCGCGGAGGCCAGGAGCGGCGGCAGGCGTGGGGGACGGTCAGGGCGCCGGATGAGACCGTCGCCGACCCTCATCTCGATGACCGTGGGTTCTTCGTAGCGGTGAACGGCGAAGGGCGGGGAGAGCCCGTCCTCATGCCCGGCGCGCCATACATCTTCTCAGCGACGCCGTGGGAACTGCGCCGCCCTGCGCCGCGCCTCGGAGAGCATACGGCTGAGGTTCTTCGCGAGCTTCGGCAGCTCTAATCTTCGAGCAATCTGTCCGAGATGATCCGAAGCTGGATCTCGGAGGTGCCCTCAAAGATCTTGGTGAGCCGGGCGTCGCGCCAGTAGCGCTCGACGGGCAGGTCGGTCGTATATCCGTAGCCGCCGTGGATCTGGAGGGCCCGGCTGGTGACCCGCTCAGCCATTTCGGTGGCAAACCACTTGGCCATGGAGGACTCCTTATCGCAGCGCCGGCCTGTATCGATCGCGTCGCAGACCGAATACATGAGCTGTCGCGAGGCCTCGACTTCAGCGGCCATTTCGGCGATTCGGAACCGTGTGTTCTGGAAGTCGGAGATGGGCCTCCCGAACTGTCTTCGCTGCTTTGAATAGGATATCGAGTCCTCGAGCGCGCCCCGGGCGAGCCCGATGGCCCGGGCAGCGGTGTGCGCACGGGCGACCTCGAGAAAGCCCATGGCATTGTAGAAGCCGCGGCCGACTCCCTCTTCACCGCCGAGGACTGCTTCCGGGCCAACGCGGAAATCGTCGAACCGGAGCTCCCAGGTTCGCCAGCCGTGGTAGCCGATCTTGTTGATCGGGGTTCCGCTGATTCCAGGGGGAAGGCTGCCGCGTTCCTTCTCGAAAACGAACATGGTGAGCCCGGCATGACGGCGATTGGGGTCCATCTCCCCCGTTCGCGTGAGAACCGAGAGGTAGTCGGCTCCGTCAGCGAACGTGCACCACATCTTGTTACCGCTGATCAGCCAGTCATCACCGTCGCGCCTTGCCCGGCACTGGACGTTGGCGAGATCGGATCCTGCCTCAGGCTCGGACAGGGCGATGGCTCCGAGGAACTCGCCCCGGGCCATGCGGGGAAGGAACGACTGCTTCTGTTCTTCGCTCCAACCCGGCCCAAGGCCGTTGCCACGGGCGATGATGCTGGCAACGCTCATCCATCCTCGGGCAAGCTCCTCGGCGACGAGGCAGTACTCAAACGCGCCGAGGCCGAGGCCACCGTACTCCTCCGGGATCCGGATGCCGAAGAAGCCGAGGTCGCCCATCTGGGTCCTCAGCGCGAGCGGCATATCCTCCTTCCTGGGGTCGAGTTCGTTTGCGACCGGGAGAACCTCCTTGAGCGTGAACTCTCGGGCCAGGTTCTGGATCATCAGCCGCTCTTCCGTGAGGTATGTCATCTCTCTCCTCTTCCCTGTACTGGCGATGGCCCCGGTTCCGGGAGATCGTACGGCGGCACCGCCCGGGACAGTGTGACCGGAAACGGCGCCGGATGCGAAGGTTCTTTCCTGGCGTGAGGAGCAACGCCCGGCGCCCTGGCGAATCATCCGGACGTGAAAAAGGGGCGCCCGACCGGGCACCCCTCTTCAGGCAGTGGAAACCGGAGCCGCTAGAACCCGAAGTCGACCTCCTGGCAGGTCTTGTTATTCTCGGCCGCCTTCTCGAGACGGGCCTGGATGTCCTCCGGCGGATCGGAGACGTCGTCGGTGTTGTCCAGTGCATTCATGTCCCCGTCTTTGATGGCCTTCACGGTCTGTTCGAACGAATCGACGAGTTCATCGTGGTAGGGCTTGACGTCGGCCGGCGGCCTTGCCTTCTTGAGTTCGTTGAGGAACTCCTCGAAGGGCTCCGCAAACGCCTCCGCGACTTTCTGCTCGTCCGCTTCCCCGCTCAGGTCCTCGAAGAGGCCGTCCATGTTCTCCTGGAGGCTCTGGAAGGCCCCGCAGAGGTCATCCACGTACTCCTCGTCAGTGCCCAACCCGCCGCCGCCGTCGCCGCCACAGGCCGCGAAGGCCAGAGCGAGGGCTGCGGGGATTGCAAGTAGAGCGGGCCCGAAGTGTTTTCTCATCAGTGTCCCTCCGCGATTTCAATCGTCTCCGGAATGCTGAGGCAGGCCGGTCCAAGCGTCAAGGCAAAGACTCATCCGAGTTAGCGCTTGAACGTCAAACGCGCGGGGGATCCGATTGATGCCGCCGGGCGCCGGGACGGAGGGTCGCGCTGCTGATGCCGTCAGCCGCCGGACAGTAGACGGAGAGCGTCCCGCCGGACGCTCTCCGCGTGTTCCTGTCGCAGGCCCGAGTCTAGATCTCGAGCATGTCCGCAACGCGCTCGCGATGGAAGTCCCCATCACCCCAGAAGAGCTCTGCGCGCTTCTGGCGCCGGAAGAACAGCTGGATGATGTAGTCCTTCGTGAAGCCGATGCCACCGTGGATCTGCTGACCGTGGGCGACGACGCGCCGGCTGGCGTCGCTGCACCAGGCCTTCGCCATGGCGACGTCCATGTCCTGCGAATCCTCGTTCTCGCTGGTCGCCCAGGCGGCCTTGTACATGATGAAGCGCATGCCATCGACGTCGGTGACCATGTCGGCAGCTTTGTGCTGGATCGCCTGGAATGAGCCGATGGGCCGTCCGAACTGGACGCGCTCCTTTGCGTAGTCGACGGAGATCTCAAAGTCTCGCTGAGCGAGGCCGACGAGGTAGGCGCACTCGAGTGACGTGGCCATGTTGCGGACGCGACGGCTGGAGGCCTGGTCGCCGGTGAGGACGTCATCGGCGGCGACCTTGACGTCCTTGAAGGTCACCTCTGCCTGCTTGTCGGAGGCAATGGTCTTGAGCACGGTCACCGAGACGCCGGGGTCGGTTCGGGGGACGATGCAGGAGACGAAGGTGTTGCCGTCTCGAGCGAGGACGTGGATGAAGTCGGCGACGTTGGCGTCCGGTACGAAGAGCTTGGTGCCGTTGAGCACATAGTCGTTACCGGACTTCGACGCCTCCATGGTGATGCCCTCGGCATCCCAGCGGCCACTTGGCTCGGTGACCGCGTAGGTGTGGATCTGGGAGCCGTCGGCAATCTTGGGGAGATACTTCTGCTTCTGCGCGTCCGTCCCCATGAGGAGGAGGCTGGCGGCGCAGACCTGGTTCGGGATGAACGGGCCGGGGAGCAGGGCCCGTCCGACCTCATCAACGAGGACGGCGAGATCGAGGAAGGAGAACCCCGCACCGCCGTGCTCTTCGGGGATCATCAGGCCCTGCCAGCCGAGATCCGCCATCTTCTTCCAGAGCTCCGGGCTGTACCCGCGCTCGTCCTCCTCCATTGCCCTCACGTGCTCTTCCGGGCACTCGTTCTCGAGGAACTCGCGGGCGGAGTTCTTCAGCAGCTCTTGCTCTTCGCTAAGGCCGAGATCCATTAAGCGTCATCCCTTCCCTGGGCTGGGGCACTGCCCCTTTATGGTGGCGGGATTCTAGCACGGGGTCTCCCGTTGCGCTAACAACGAAGGGACCGTCGCGCGACCCTCCGCCGTCGCGTCGATCCGAGGGATCGGTGCCGCTGTGGCGAGACCGGAGAGCAAGTCCCGCGCGCCCGTCCCCGGATACCTGACCGTCGAGAATAGTGACTCTTGCCGGACCCCGGAATTATGAGTGTCTCTGGACAAACCGCCCGATCCGCTCCAGTGCTCGTTCTATCTGAGCAAAGCTGCTCGCGTAGCATGCACGGACATGGCCCTCGCCGGCCGGTCCGAACGCGCTTCCGGGGATCACGGCCACCCGTTCCTCCTTGAGGAGGAGTTCGCTGAACTCCTCGCTCGTGAGTCCTGTGACACCGACCTCGGGGAAGGCGTAGAAGGCGCCCCTCGGCTGAAACGTCGGGAGGCCGATCGCCCTGAATCCGTCAACGATCAATCGGCGCCGCCGGTCGTACTCGCTCAACATCTCGGCGATGAATGACTCCCCCTCCTCGAGCGCAGCGATTCCCGCGTACTGCGCGGCCGTCGGCGCCGACATCATTACGTACTGGTGTACTTTCATGATCGCTTCACAGATGGGCTCCGGTGCACAGACCCAGCCCAGCCGCCAGCCAGTCATCGCGTATGTCTTGCTGAATCCGCCGATGAGGACGGTTCGTGCGTCCATTCCGCCAATTGACGGGAAGCAGGTGTGTGGCGTGCCATACGTCATCCGGTCATACAGCTCGTCGCTCACCACTGCGAGGTCGTGACGCCGGACAACCTCCGCTACGGCCTCGAGGTCCTTCTTCTCCATGATCGCGCCGGTCGGGTTCGCGGGATATCCGAGGAGCAGAGCACGAGTCCGGGGTCCGACCGCAGCTTCCAGGGTCTCGGCTTCGAGGCGGAACTCGCCCGCCGCTGTCGTTCGGACCGTGGTGAAGCGCCCGCCTGCCATGCGGACGGCGGGGAGGTAGGCGACATAGCAGGGGTCCGCACAGAGGACTTCGTCACCCGGATCGAGGATCGCGCGAAACGTAATATCCACCGCTTCGCTCGAACCGCTCGTGATCACGATCTCGCGGCCGGGGTCGTAGCGGACACCGTAGAGGCGCGCCAGGTGCTCCGACAGCAGTTCCCGGAGCTCCGGCAGGCCGTAGTTCGAAGTGTAGTGGGTGTGTCCCTTCTCCAGGCTCTCGACTCCGGCGCGGCGGATCACATCCGGTGTGACGTAGTCGGGCTCGCCGACTCCGAGTGAGATGACGTCTTCGATGGTGCTGAGGAGATCGAAGAATCTGCGAATCCCGCTCGCCGGCACGGCCGCCATCCGCCGTGCGACGAACCTTGATGGGTCCTTCGGGGTGGGCGACCGCATGATGCCTCCTTGTCCCCGCCGGACAGCGAGAAGGCCGCCCGGTGGGCGGCCCTGTCTTGTCGTCGATCTGGAGGAATCGACCGCCCGGTTTACCAGCGCGCACGCGCAGCAGCTGCGGCGGCCGCAGCGGCGAGGATAACCGGACTCATGCCAACTCCCATGATCACGACGTAACGATCGTTCCGCTGCGCTGTTGCGTCAAGGAGGGTGAGGTCGGATCAGAAGCCCTGGGTGCCATCGAGCCAACGCAAACCGTCTACGAGAACACCGTGAACCGCCAGTTCCCAGTGAAGATGGGGACCCGTAGAGAGGCCCGTCGATCCGACCCGTCCGAGCAGGTCGGCGACCGCGACCTCCTGACCGGCCTCGACGGAGATCGTCTGGAGATGGGAGTAGCCGGAGAACACGCCATCTCCGTGATCAACGATCACCGTGCGTCCGCGCACCGCGAGTTCCTCGGCGACAACCACCGTTCCCCGGTTGGCCGCGCGCACGGCGTCGCCCGCCTCTGACGCGAAATCCGTTCCACCGTGATGTCCGGCCGGGGGACCTCCGTCGAACGACCGCTGCTCTCCGAAGTAGCCGGAGACCGGGGTGGAGGGATCAACCGGGCTGAGCCAGGGAAGAGCCCAGGTCCGCGGGGTCACCTGCGCGTAGATCGAAGCCAGCCGATCGGCTTCAGCCTGGATGATCTCCGGAGTCAGCCCGGAGCCGACCCCCGGGGGGAGGGTGATGTAGTCCACGGTCCAGTAGGTCTTCAAGACGGTGAGCTCGAGGCTCAGCGTCGCGGCGGACCCGGACCGGTCAACGGCCGTCACCGTCAGGGGCGTGGGCCCGGTGGAGGTCTCCGGGGGAACTCCGAGAAAGGTCGAACCACGACCGCCCACTATTACGAGCGGGATCGATTGGTTGAGAAAGGAGGCGGTCGCAGATTGCACCTCAGAGACGCTGAGCAATACGGCGCCGCCCTGGTAGATGGAACTCTGCGACACCGCAGCGGTTGCCGGCAGGGCATCCCGGGAGAGGCCCGGCACGAGAGACCGGTGTAGGCGTAAAGGCGAGGGAGCGTTCCTGGAGGCCACTGGAGGCCGCGCCGCTCCCCGGCCGACCGGGTCGCTGACCCCTCCGGCGGCCGGGCTCGTTCCCGCGATCAGGGTCGCCGCCGCCACCCACGCGGCGAAAGCTGCAGGGCGCCGAAGCCTAGAGATCACCGGGCCGAGCGAGTTCACGTCGCGCTGCGTCGCGTGCGGCGTCGACCAGTCCGAGGACTTCGGCCGGGTGGGGGATCCCCGCAAGGATGAAGTTCGGCACCTCGCCTGCTGTCTGACAGCGGACGTCGCCAAAGTTGAAGAGCGTCGGAAGCAGGCCCTCCTTGAAGACGAGCATGTCCTCGATATCGATCACGTCGGCCGAGGCCATCCGGTGATGGAACCAGTGGCGGCGGATCGAGTCCACCACCCGCTGGTTTGTCACTACCCAGAGATCATGCCGGTACCGGTACCAGACCAGGTAGGTGCGGATGCCCCAGTAGCCGACCCAGAGAAGAGCGACGACGATGATGATCCGGGAGGCGAGGCCGCCGACCCCGGCGGGTCCGACGAGCCCGGCTGCAATGATGGGGGCGAGCAGAGTCGCCGCCGCATGGCCTCCCATCGATGGCCAGAAGTAGAGCCAGTGGCGCCGACAGAGGCGGAGCACCCTTTCTGAGTGCTGGAGCTCGAACGGAAGACCGGCCGAGTCGGGGCTCTTGGTGCCTGTTGCGCCAGCTTCCATGAGCTATCCCGTGACCGCTCCCTCCGAAGCACTGCTGACCATACGTGCGTACTTCGCGAACGCTCCCCTTTCGTATCGAGGGCGGGGCGGGCTCCATGTGGCGAGCCGCTTCTCGATCTCCAGGGCTGTGAGGCCGACGTCCAGCCGCCTCCGCCTGATGTCGAACGTGATCGAATCGCCTTCTCTCACCGCCGCAAGTGGCCCGCCGACCGCCGCTTCGGGTGCGACGTGTCCGGCCATGAGGCCCCGGGTGGCGCCGCTGAACCGGCCATCCGTCAGGAGCGCCACCGAGTCGCCGAGCCCGGCACCGACCAGCGCTGCGGTCACCCCCAGCATCTCCCGCATGCCGGGTCCGCCGCGCGGGCCCTCGTAACGGATGACTACGACATCGCCGGCGTTGATCGAACCGGCGGATACGGCCTCGAAAGCGTCCTCCTCTCGGTCGAAGACCCGGGCGGGACCGGTGTGATCCAGCCGTTCATGGCCGGCCACTTTGATGACGCACCCTTCCGGCGCGAGGTTGCCTTTGAGTATGACGAGCCCCCCGGTGGCCTTGAGCGGGGTCTCGACCGGGACGATCACGTCCTGGCCCGGAGTCTCGGTCGCCCCGGATGCCTCTTCCGCGAGCGTTCGTCCCGTGACCGTCGCGACGCCGCCGTGCAACTTGCCGGCAGCGAGGAGGCGGCTGGCGAGGAGCGGCGTCCCGCCCGCCCGATCCATATCGAGAGCCACGTAACGCCCTCCTGGCCTCAGGTCCCCGATCAGCGGGGTCCTCTCACTGATTTCGTCGAAGTCGTCGATTGAAAGTCGCACTCCCGTCTCGGCGGCGATGGCAAGCAGATGAAGGACGACGTTCGTTGAGCCTCCGGTCGAGGCGGCGCAGGCGATGCCGTTCTCGAAGGCCTGGCGGGTCAGGATGTCTCGCGGCCGTTGCCCCCGAGTGAGGCATCCCATGACGAGTTCACCCGCCCTGAACGCGACCTCCTCCTTGCGGGCGTCGGTGGCCCCGACGGTTGCGCTTCCCATCGGGGACAAGCCGAGGAATTCCATAACCGTCGCCATCGTGTTGGCCGTGTACTGGGCGCCGCAGGCGCCGGCCCCGGGGCAGGCGGCCACCTCGAGTTCTTCGAGATCGGCGTCTGTGATTGAGCCGGCCGCGTGCTGCCCAACGCCCTCAAAAACGTCCTGTATCGTCACGTCCTTCCCGCGGAAGTTGCCTGGTGCGATCGATCCCGAATACAGGACCAGACCGGGAATGTTGAGCCGGGCCAGCGCCATGGCCGCGCCGGGTATCGTCTTGTCGCAACCCACGATGACGACCGCGGCATCGAATGAGTAGCCGATGCCGCAGAGCTCTAGCGAGTCGGCCACGACCTCGCGACTGATCAGGGAAGCCTTCATTCCCTCGGTGCCCATGGAGATACCGTCGCTGATGGAGATGGTGTTCACCTCCATCGGCGTCCCGCCTGCCGCCCGCACTCCCGCCATCACATGCTGAGCGAGGTCCCGTTGGTTGTAGTTGCAGGGCATGGTTCCGATCCACTCGTGCGCCACCATTACCAGCGGTCGCTTCAGATCATCGCTGTTGAGCCCGACTGACCGGAAGTATGAGCGGGCTGCCGCCCGATCCGGTCCATCGACGACCGTGCGGCTCCTGTGACGCGGATCAAATGCCATTCGTCTGACCTCTCGGGAGTCAACGTGCGTTTGCAGCTTAACTCCTCGAAAGCCGGCGGACAGGGCCGGGATGCCATCGGTCCTGGGGGCGAGCCCGATCGATCCTGAGTGCCTACTTGGCGGCAGCTCGAGCCGCGATGTCGGCGATGGCTTCGCCAAGCAGGTGACAGCCCTCCTCGATGTCCTCGGTTGCGACGTAGCTGAAGGCGAGGCGGATATTGTTGCCGACCTCTGTGCCGGCGAAGTATTGGGGTCCCCCTCCGACGACTACGCCCCGCTCGAGGGCGGCGGTCTGCACATCCGGGGCCGGGATCCCCGGTGGGAGCTCCAACCAGAGGAAGAAACCGCCGCCCGGTGAGGCCCACTTCACATATTCGCCGCAGTGGGTTCGGAGGGCCTCCTCCATGCGGTCCCGCTTGCGCTTGTAGATCGAGCGCAGTCGGGGCACGTGCTCGTCGAGGTCGCCGCTTCGGATAGCCTCGGCGAGGACCCTTCCCAGGAAGACGCTGGATCCCATATCGAAGCGGGTGGCGGCGATCCTGCTCATGAGCGCCGGCGGCCCCATTGACCACCCCATCCGCAGTCCGGTCGCCAGGATCTTGGAGAAGCTCGAAATCTTGACGACGTGGTCGCCGCCTGAAAGAGCGAACAGCGAACGTGGCGGCGGCTCTTCGAACCAGAGTTCGCCGTATGCGTCATCCTCGATGACCAGAGTGTTGAAGCGCCGCACCAGCTCGATGAGCTTCTCGCGCCGGGCGGGTGTGAGCGTTACCCCGGCGGGGTTCTGATGCGTGGGGATGCAGTAGAGGAACTTGGCCCTCCGGCCCTGACGTTCGAGGCCCGCGAGGGTCGCCTCGAGCTGGTCGACCTGGAGGCCTTCGCCATCGAGCGGAACGCCGATTATCTCCGGGCCAAACGAACGGATCGTGCGAATACTCCCCGGGAAGCTCGGACTCTCGATAAGAACGGCGTCCCCCGGGTTGACGAGCGTCTCACACATGAGCCCGATCCCATGCGCCGAGCCAGAGACGACAACCACCTGGTCCGATCCGATGTCGACGCCCTCGAGCATGGTCGACCGGCGGGCCAGCTCTTCCCTGAGGGGGAGAGTCCCGAAGGTGCCGCCGTACTGGAGCGCCTCCTTCCGGTCAGTTGCAATGACCCTGTGAGCTGCCCGCTCGAGTACCTCTCCCGGAAGGGATGGGATGTCCGGAAGGCCTCCTGCGAAGGAGATGAGTTTGCGCCCGTCCGGCTGGGCGGCTGCCCACACGCTCGGGCCGACGATGCGAGCACGCTCGCTGGCGATCTCGTCGATGCGTTCGGCTGTCCAGAAGAACTCTCTGCTCACGGCTGCACTCCGGCGGGGGCCTCGTTCGGCCCCGACTGATGGTCCTCGGGGTGGGCGATGCGGGCAACCGGGAGCGGCCGCCCGTGGTTACCGAAATTGACAGCGGTCGTATACTGATGCTTCGCCGTCGGGCTCGACTGCACATTGGGAATTTCTTCACAAGGGTGATGGGGGGAAGCACGCGTCCTCGCGTGAGGAAGCTCGTCTCACCCATGTGCAGTGAAGCCGGCGTGTGCTGAGGGAGTGTTGCCAATGCCAGAGAGGGGCCCGCGGTCGCTTGCTCTCCCCGGATACGGGCACGACGCCTGCGGCGTCGGGTTCATCGTCCATCTCAAGGGTGCCCGGACCCACAAGTTGGTCGAGGACGGGCTCGTGGCGCTCGAGAACCTGGCGCACCGAGGGGCCAGCGGGTCGGAGCCAAACACAGGTGATGGCGCTGGCGTCACGATTCAGATTCCGGATCAATTCCTTCGACACATGAGCGCTGCCTACGGCATGAAACTTCCGACCCCCGGACACTACGGAACCGGGATTCTCTTCATGCCGCGGGACGAAGAGCGTTGCCAACTGGCCAAGAACATCCTTTCATCGATTGTGGGCGAGGAGGGGCAGCATGTAATCGGCTGGAGACTTGTTCCGACGGATAACACAGGTCTCGGAGCCACGGCTCTGTCCGCCGAGCCGCATATGGAACAGATCTTCATCGGCCGAGGACCGGCGAGCGCCACCGAGGACGAATTCGAGCGCGCCCTCTACGGGATACGCAAGCGGTTTGAGAAGACCATGAGCCGGCATGATACTGATGGCGTCGGCGACTTCTACTTCCCCAGCCTGTCGTGCCGGATCATCGTGTACAAGGGCATGCTTACGGCACACCAGCTGCGGACGTACTTCCGGGACCTCGACGATCCAAGAGTGGTTAGTTCACTCGCGATGTTCCACTCGCGCTTCAGCACGAACACATTCCCCAGCTGGCGCCTCGCGCACCCCTATCGGATGGTGGCGCACAACGGTGAGATCAACACTCTTCGCGGGAATATCAACTGGATGAGTACGCGGGAGTCGCTCTTCGACTCCCCGTGGTTCGAGGATCCTTCGAAGCTCGTTCCCGTGATCGATGAGCGGGGGAGCGATACAGCGTGCTTCGACAACGCTATCGAACTTCTGACCATGGCCGGCCGCCCAATCGAGCACGCGGCAATGATGCTGATTCCGGAAGCGTGGCAAGAACACGAAACGATGAGCAGCGAGAAGAAGGCATTCTACGAGTATCACAGCACGCTGATGGAGCCGTGGGATGGTCCAGCGTCGATCGCGTTCACTGATGGCAAGACAATCGGAGCGGTTCTTGACCGAAACGGCCTTCGCCCGTCGCGTTACTACGTAACAGAGGACGACCTCGTCATCATGGCGTCGGAAGTCGGCGTCCTTCCGGTGCCCCCCGAGCGGGTCGTCTCCAAGGGCCGGCTTCAGCCAGGGAAGATGTTCCTGGTCAGCCTCGATGAGGGCCGGATCATCGACGATGCCGAGCTCAAGCACCGGTTCGCGTCCGCCCAGGCGTACGAGGAATGGACGGCCGAGCATCTTGCCGACCTCGCCGACCTGCCGCCGGGGCCCATACCCGAACCTCCGCCCGAGGACGAGCTGACGACGCTTCAGATGGCCTTCGGATACTCGCAGGAGGACGTGAAATACATCCTCGGCCCGATGGCGGCAAACGGTCAGGAGTCGCTCGGCTCGATGGGGAACGATGTTCCGCTGGCGGTGCTCTCCGACCGACCCCAGCCGCTGTACAACTACTTCAAGCAGCTTTTCGCGCAGGTCACCAACCCACCGCTCGACGCCATCCGCGAGGAGCTCGTTACGTCGGTCAGGACGCTTCTCGGGCCCGAGGGCAACCTTCTCGACTCGGGCCTCAACGAGGATGTTCATCTCCTGAGACTGGAAACGCCATTCCTCGATAACGAGGCGATGTCGCGTCTCAGGTCTCAGAACGAGGGGCCTTTCAAGTCTGCCGTCCTATCCATGCTGTTCCCCGCCTCGGCAGGACGCCGCGGCCTTGAAGCGGCGCTCAACGAGATCTGCGCAGAGGCGGATCGGGCGATTGCCGGCGGTGCGGCGATGTTGATCCTGTCGGATCGTGGTGTGACCCGCGAGCTGGCTCCGATTCCGACGCTGCTGGCGACCGCGGGACTCCACCATCACCTGGTCCGGACCAAACAGCGCACCCGGGTCGGCCTCGTGGTCGAAACCGGTGAGGCCCGTGAGGTACACCACTTCGCGCTCTTAATTGGCTATGGCGCCGGCGCCATAAACCCCTATCTCGCACTCGACACAATCCTTGACGTGAACTCCGGTGGCCAGCTGCCCGCGGTGATTCGCGACGAGGAGGCCACCACCAACTACCTAAAAGCCCTCAAGAAGGGCGTGGTGAAGGTGATGTCGAAGATGGGGATCTCGACCATCCAGAGCTATCGCGGGGCGCAGATCTTCGAGGCGATCGGACTGGGCGGGGAGGTCGTCGACAGCTACTTCACCAACACTGCTTCGCGGATCGGCGGAATCGGTCTGGACGAGATTGGGGCCGAAATGCTGGAGCATCACCGCCGAGCGTTCCCGGAGCAGGGCGGAGGCCTGAACGAACTCGATTGGGGTGGCCAGTATCAGTGGCGTCGGGACGGGGAACGCCACCTGTTCAACCCTGAAACCGTGTTCAAGCTCCAACACGCCACGCGCACCGACTCAATGGAGACCTTCCGGGAGTACTCCCGCCGGATCGACGACCAGTCCCGTGACCTGAGCACGCTTCGGGGGCTTTTCGAACTGAAGCCTGCCGGACCGCGTGTTCCGCTCGATGAGGTCGAACCGATCGAAGGAATCTTCAAACGGTTCGCCACAGGGGCCATGTCGTTCGGTTCGATCAGTGCGGAGGCTCACGAGACCCTCGCCATCGCGATGAACCGCATCGGCGGCAAGAGCAACACCGGCGAAGGCGGGGAGGACAGCCGCCGGTTCACACCTGAGCCGAACGGCGACAGCCGCCGGAGCGCCACCAAGCAGGTGGCGTCCGGACGATTTGGCGTCACCAGCGAATATCTCGTGAACTCCGACGAGATTCAGATCAAGATGGCGCAGGGGGCGAAGCCGGGCGAAGGGGGACAGCTTCCCGGCCACAAGGTCTGGCCCTGGATCGCATCGGTGCGCCATTCCACTCCGGGCGTCGGACTGATAAGCCCGCCTCCTCACCACGACATCTACTCCATCGAGGACCTCGCTCAGCTCATCCACGACCTCAAGAATGCCAACACTCGCGCCCGGATCAGCGTGAAACTCGTCGCTGAAGTCGGGGTAGGGACTGTGGCCGCCGGCGTTGCGAAGGCAAAGTCCGACGTTGTCCTGATCAGTGGTTTCGACGGCGGCACGGGGGCGAGTCCTCTGACGTCAATCAAGCACGCCGGCGTGCCCTGGGAGTTGGGACTTGCCGAGACTCACCAGGTTCTTGTCGAGCAGAAGCTCCGCGACCGCATCACCGTTCAGGTCGACGGCCAGATGAAGACCGGTCGGGACGTCGTGATTGCCGCACTCCTCGGAGCCGAGGAGTATGGGTTCGCTACCGCCCCGCTCGTTGTAATGGGCTGCGTGATGATGCGAGTCTGTCATATGGACACATGCCCGGTGGGGATCGCGACGCAGAATCCCGAACTGCGGGACCGGTTCACCGGGCAGGCCGAGCACGTCGTCAACTTCTTCCGGTTCGTTGCGCAGGAGATTCGCGAGTACATGGCGGAACTCGGATTCCGCACGGTGGACGAGATGATCGGACGTGCCGACTGCCTGCAGGCCAGGAAGGCCGTCGATCACTGGAAGGCCCAGGGTCTCGATCTCTCCGCCATCCTCTACCGGCCGGAGGCCGGGCCGGACGTGCCGACACGCAAGGTACACGAACAGGATCACGGTCTGGGGCGCGCCCTCGACCAGAGGATCCTTCCGTTGGCGATGCCGGCAATCGAAACCGGAGAGCCGTTCCGGCTGGAGATGGAGATCGACAACACAAACCGGACCGTGGGAACGATCACGGGAAGCGAGATCTCCCGCCGCTACGGTTTTGCCGGCCTTCCGGACGACACCGTCCACATCAAGTTCGATGGCTCTGCGGGCCAGAGCTTCGGGGCCTTCGTTCCCTCGGGGATGACGTTGGAGCTCGAAGGAGACACGAACGATTACTTCGGGAAAGGGCTCTCGGGTGGCCGGCTTATTGTCTACCCCCCGCGGGCGTCACGATTCATTCCGCGGGAGAATGTGCTGGTCGGAAACGTCGCCCTCTACGGAGCGACGAGCGGGTCGGCGTTCGTGCGCGGACTCGCCGGCGAGCGGTTCTGCGTTCGAAACAGCGGTGCTCTCGCGGTTGTCGAAGGCACCGGCGATCACGGGTGCGAATATATGACCGGGGGCCGGGTCGTCGTGATCGGTCCGACGGGCCGGAACTTCGGGGCTGGAATGAGCGGTGGCATCGCCTTCGTCTGGGATCCGGAGAACGACTTCCACCTGCGCTGCAACCTCGAAATGGTTGGGCTGGAGGAGTTGGTGGAGGCCGAGGATGTGGAGATCGTTCACGGACTGCTCAGCCGTCATTTCGAGTACACGGGCAGCATGGTCGCGGAGCTCCTGCTGGCCCGTTGGCCGACCATCGCGCGCGAGTTTGTGAAGGTCATGCCCAAAGACTACCGCCGCGTGATCGAGGAACAGTCGCGGGCTCGGTCGGCGGGTATGGAACCCGAACTGATGCGGGGCGCGCATGGCTAAGCCCACCGGCTTTCTCGAGTTCGGTCGCGAGCTGCCGCTCAGGCGGTCGCCGTCCGAGCGTGTCTCCGACTGGTTGGAGGTGTACGAGGACTTCCCGTCCGACAGGCTTCAGCGGCAGGCGGCGCGCTGTATGGACTGTGGTATTCCGTTCTGTCATTCGGGATGCCCGCTTGGGAATCTCATCCCGGACTGGAACGATCTCGTCTACCGGGAGCGCTGGCGCGACGCGATCGAGCGCCTTCAGGCCACAAACAACTTCCCGGAGTTCACCGGGCGCCTCTGCCCCGCCCCCTGCGAATCGGCCTGCGTTCTGGGGATCAACAATGACCCGGTGACGATCAAGCAGGTTGAGGTGTCGATCATCGACAGGGCCTGGGAGGAAGGCTGGATCAAACCTGAGCCCGCCGGCACGCCGACGGGCAGGAGCGTAGCGGTGATCGGCTCGGGCCCGGCGGGCCTTGCCTGCGCCCAGCAGCTCGCCCGTGCCGGCCATTCCGTGACCGTCTTCGAGCGGGCGGATCGTCCCGGTGGGCTCCTCCGTTACGGGATCCCGGACTTCAAGATGCGCAAGTTCCACATCGACCGCCGCATCTCCCAGATGGAGGCGGAGGGGGTGACCTTCCGCGTTGGGATCAACGCCGGCGTTGACATCAAAGGGGAGGCCCTTCTGAACCAATTCGACGCGCTCTGTCTCGCCGGGGGTGCGACAGTCTCCCGTGACCTTGACGTGCCCGGCCGGGACCTCGCCGGCGTCCACTTCGCGATGGAGTATCTTCCACACCAGAACCGCGTGATCGCCGGCGACATTGACGGCAGGCCGCCGATCGATGCTAAAGGCATGACCGTGGTTATCCTCGGTGCCGGCGACACCGGGGCAGACTGTCTCGGGACGGCCATCAGGCAGGGTGCTCGAGAAGTGCTCCAGTGGGAGCTCCTCCCCAAGCCGCCCTCGGCCCGGCCGGCAGAGTCCCCTTGGCCGACGTTCCCTCTCCTCTACAGGGTCACGTCCGCTCATGAGGAGGGAGGAGAGCGCGACTACTGCATTCTCACCAAGCGGCTCTCCGGCGAGGGCGGGAAACTGAAGCGCCTCCACGCGGTTCGGGTCCGGTTCGAAGAGGAGAACGGTAGATCAGTGATGAAAGAGGTCCCCGGAAGCGAGTTTGAGCAGGACGCCGACCTGCTTCTGCTTGCCATGGGGTTCCTGGGGCCCGAACGCGGGGGACTGCTCGAGCAGCTCGACGTCGAGTTCACGGAGCGCGGCAATGTGGCGGCGGACGCCGACAAGATGACGAACGTGCCGGGCGTGTTTACGGCCGGCGACATGTGCCGGGGACAGTCACTTATCGTCTGGGCCATCGCCGAGGGCCGATCGGCGGCCATCGGGATCGATCGCTACCTGATGGGAGACTCGGCGCTGCCGCGCACCACATGGGCGTAGGTTCGACGCCTCCGTTTTTCGCCGATCCAGGGGAAGAACAGCATGAGCCGGGAGATTGATCACGCCGCCCTGAACCTTGCAGCCTGGACGTCCTGGGCGCCCGAATACGTCGACGCCGGCCGCCGAGCATGGGCGGGAGAGCCGAAGTGGGGTGTCTGGGGCATACCCGAAGCTGAGGTCGAAGCACTCCCGGACGTTCGCGGAATGGCGACCATCGAGCTGGGTTGCGGCACCGGCTACATCTCCGCCTGGCTGCTGCGGCGAGGAGCACGCCGAGCAGTCGGGGTCGACCTGACCGGTGCTCAGCTGGCCACAGCGGAATCGCTGCAGCGGGAGTTCCAGCTCCCCTACCCACTTGTATTGGGAAATGCTGAAACGACGCCCTTCGCGGATGGCTGCTTCGACCTGGCGATCTCGGAATACGGTGCGAGCATCTGGTGTGATCCGTACCGTTGGATTCCGGAGGCCGCCCGACTCCTCCGGACGGATGGGTATTTGCTGTTCCTCCGCAACAGCCCTCTCTTCATGTTGTGTGCGCCCGACGACGAAGGGCCGGCCGGAGCCACGCTCCTCCGCGACTATTTCGGGCTCCACAGGGTGGAGTGGGCGGACTCACCGCCGTCGGTGGAATTCAGCCTTCCCCACGGTGAGATGATTCGTCTGCTGAGACAGAACGGATTCGAGGTCGAGAGGTTGCTCGAACTTCGTGCGCCCGAGGGAGCGGAGAGTCGCTATTCGGCATACGATCCCGTCTGGGCGCGGCGCTGGCCGGCCGAGGAGATCTGGGTCGCGAGGAAGCGAGCAGAGGCAGAGTTGGCTGTCTCAGGGCTCTGAGTCCGGCTCGCCGGCAACCTCTTCCGGACCCGGCTCCTCAGCTGCGGATTCGCCGGCCCCTACTCCACCACTCAGGAGGCCCTCATCCGGACTCTCGACGTGTACCTCGTGCCTGGTGACGAAGGCCAGGACGATTCCCAGGATGGCAACGTGCGGAGCCATGACGGCACCAACGACGAAGACGGTGAGCGGGAGGTCGACCGCGACTCGCCCTTCCTTCTCGACGATGAAACGTCGAGCGTGCTGCTCCCTGAGCCAGCCCAGGCCTCTGCCTTTCAGCGACTGCTCGGATGTGCTTTCGGTCATGCGTGGATCTCCTTCCGTTCGGGTCGCCACTCCTCGATCTCAGGACCCTGGGAGTGCCACCGGGTCGGGTTTTGCGGAATTCACCTCAGACCTCCCGGTCGATGAGCGTGGATTCTACTCCGGAAAGCAGCTCCCGCTGCCCCGGGCTCAGACCGGCAAGTCTCAGCAGAGCCGTCGCTTCCTGGACATAACTCCTCGCGGCATCGCGCGTCTCTTCCCTCACTCCGGCGGCATCGAGGGCCAGAGTCACGCGTTCCAGGTCGGGGGCGCCCGACCTCTCGTACTCCTCAGCAACGACCGGGCCGGCGTGAGGGTCGGCAAGCGCGAGGACAATCGGGAAGGTCACCTTCCGTCGCGCGATGTCATTCGTGTTGGATTTGCCGGTCGTTGCCGGGTCGCCCCAGATGCCGAGGTAGTCATCCTGAATCTGGAAGGCGAGCCCGGCGCGGCGGCCCCAGTCCCCCAGTCTCCCCGCGGTCTCGGCGGGCGAGCCGGCGAGGATAGCGCCGATCTCAACGGGGGCTGCGAAGAGAGCACCCGTTTTCCCGGTGACCATTCGGATGTATTCCTCGCGGCTGATCGTTGGGTGTCCCTCGAAGGCGAGATCTCTCCATTGGCC
>CAZHMF010000004.1:17325-55269 GCA_964533605.1 uncultured Anaerolineaceae bacterium | reverse complement strand
GGGTCCCGGGTAATGCCTCGTCGCTGCCACGCTCTGCCTCACCGGTCGTTGGCAGTACCTCACTGAGAACTCGCAACTCGGAGCCCGCTTCGGCCTTATGCATGTTCGGCGAGGAAGGCGCGGATCCTGGCCAGGATCTCATCTGAGGAGCCGGCGACGCCGTGTTCCATGCCTTCGATCTCGAAGTAAGTGACGTTGGGCATCCCCTTCGACAGCCGGTCCCATCCGGCGTCGGGGAAGACGGTGTCCCCGGTCCCGTAGACGATGAGGGCGGGCACGCGGAGATCGGCGAAGCGGCCGGTCGCATCCCAGTCGACATAAGCCGAGTAGGTCCGCAGCTCCCCGGCGTACTTCGCGATCCGTTCCTCACGCGGCACTTTCGCCAGCTGGGCTCTGATCGCGTCGCGGTTACGATCGCGTGCTTCCTTCTCTTCCGCCGACTGCGCGGGCCGGGCGGCTGCGAACAGATTGAGGCCGACGGTGCCGCCTTCGCGCCGAGCTTCGTAGGCGGCCTCGGGGCCCTCCGACTCCATCAGGGCAATCCGCTCCCGCAGCCTGCGAAGGAGATCCCGGTCCCGGGAGAGCCAGGGAGCCGACTCGGCGATCACGATGCTCGCCGTGGCCTCGGGGTGGCGCAGGCCGAACTCGAGCGTGATCGGCCCTCCGGCCGAGGTTCCCCAGATCTGCGCCCGTTCGTGGCCCAGATGGCGGAGCAGCTCGCGGATATCGTCTGCAAACAGCTCCATGCTGTGCGGGCCGGTCGGGAATCCGGAGCGGCCCGAGGACCGCCGGTCGTAGAGGATGAGCTGAAACTGGCGCGCGAAGCTGCTTACCCAGCCCGGGGTCTGCCCTCCCTGTCCGGTTCCGAGCCCGCCGTAACCGCCGTGGACGAAGACCACGGGCGGGCCCTCTCCGTGTGTTTCGTGATATATGTCCGTCCCATTGATCCTTGCCAGGGGCACAGCATCCTCCCTTCCTTCACGCGTCCGGGACAGCTTAACCAGAGCCGGGCGAGTCTGCCGATGCCTCTTCTTCCTTTGCCCCGGGTAGCGTTAGGCTGGTCCCGACCGCATTATGGTCGCCGGCCGTGGTCCGGCCGAGGAAAGTTGGAGGCTGGCGCGTGACGCTTACCGACGAGCAGCGCAGAACCCTGTATTCGAACCTTGTCAGATCTCGCCGCATGGATGAAAGGATGATCCAGGGTCTCGCGGACGGGAAGGTAGTGTCTTTCTTCCACAGCGTGCAGGGCGAGGAGGCCGTCGGCGTCGGCGGCTGCACATTCCTGCGGGATGACGACTACGTCTACTATCATCATCGCGGCCACGGCATCGCCCACATCATCTCCAAGGGCGGCTCGCCCAAGGAGTTCATCGCCGAGCACTACGGAAAGGCGACCGGCTCCTGCGCCGGCGTCGGATCCATCCATTACGTCGACCCGGGCCACGGCATGCTCGGCTTTTCCGGCACCATCGGCTCGGCGTTCCCGGTAACCCTCGGCTGGGGTCTTGCCGCGAAGAAGAACGGCCGGGGACAGGTTGCGGTCTGCTTCTTTGGCGACGGGGCGGCCAACCGCGGCACCCTGCACGAAGCGATGAACATGGCGTCTGTCATGAAGCTCCCCATCATCTGGGTCTGCCACAACAATCTGTACGCCCAGTACATGCCGCTCAAGGACGCGTTCCCCAGCGAGGACATCGCGACCCTGGCGGTGCCTTTCGCAATGCCGTCCTGGAAGGTGGACGGGCAGGACGTCGAAGCTGTCCATGAAGCCGTCCAGGGCGCGGTCGCGCGCGCCCGGGAGGGCGAAGGCCCGTCCCTGGTCGAGTGCAAGACCTACAGGTTCCGCGCTCACAACGAGGGTGGGCGTGACATTTCACACTACGAGCCGCGTTCCGAGGAGGAGATCGCGAGCTGGCGAAGCAGGGATCCCCTCGCCATCTACCGCGAGCGTCTTGTCGAATCGGGCACATTCACGGCTGAGGACCTCGATCAAATCGAGGCCGATGCGGACGCAGAGATGGAAGCGGCCGAACAGTTTGCGATGGATAGCCCCAGCCCCGAGGCTTCGGTATTCGAAGGCCTCCTGTACGCCCAGTAGGAGTTCCGAGGACATGCGAGAGATCAGGTACATCGAAGCGATGAACGAGGGTCTGACGGAGGAGATGGCCCAGGACGAGAAGGTGTTCGTCATCGGCGAAGACGTTCAGGCGGGCACCTTCGGTGTCACCTCCCGGCTCGTGCAACGGTTTGGAGAGGACCGGGTCATTGACACGCCTCTGAGTGAGACGGCGGTAGCTGGTTCCGGTCTCGGTGCGGCAATGGCGGGCTACCGACCGGTCGTCGATTTCATGTTCGCCGATTTCATCTTCATCGCGGCGAACGAGATCATCACAAACGCGGCCAAGTGGCGTTTCGCACACGGTGGCCGGGTCAATATGCCGCTGGTCTACCTGGCTGCCATGGGTGGCGGTGCCCGCAACGGTCCCGAACACTCTCAGTCGCCCGAGGCGATGATTATGCACACGCCCGGACTGAAGCTGGCCCTCCCGTCCACTCCATACGATGCGAAGGGCCTCCTCAAGACGGCGATCCGGGACAACAACCCGGTTGTCTTCTTCTATCACAAGCGCCTCCTCGGACTCCGGGGTGAGGTGCCTGAGGAGGAGTACACGGTCCCCTTCGGGGTGGCAGATGTGAAACGAGAGGGCGATGACGTGACGGTCGTTGCGACGGGGCGCATGGTCCATCATGCGCTTGAAGTCGCCGGCCAGCTCCAGGGCAAGGTAGAGCTCGAAGTCGTCGACCCGCGCACGCTGGAACCGTTCGACATCGACACGGTCGTGGGGTCTGTCGAGAAGACCGGCCGCCTCATCGTCATGGATGAGGACACAGACCGGTGCGGAGTCGGCGCCGAGATCATCACGCAGGTGATCGAGCGGGCGTTCGACTCGCTCGACGCGCCGCCTCAGCGGATCTCGGCCGCAAACCTTCCCATTCCCGGTGGCTTCATCGAGCAGGAGGTCCTCCCCAAGCCATCTGATCTGCGGAAAGCAGTGGAAGCTGCCGTCGGCCAGCCGCTGGCGGTCTGATGGGCACGTACGTCGCGATTCCCAAGCTCGGCATGTCGATGACCGAAGCCACTCTCATTGAGTGGCTGGCGCCGGAGGGGGCAAGGGTGGCGGCCGGCGATGTCGTCCTCTCGATCGAAACCGATAAGACGGTCTGGGAGGTCGAGTCTGCCGCCTCCGGGTTCCTCCACCTGGTTGTCCAGGAAGATGAGACGGTTCCCGTCGGGCGTGTTGTCGGGATCATCGCTGCCGACGAAGGAGAGCTCTCGAAGCTTCAGTCGCGGGCGTCCGAGGTCATCATGACGACGGTTGCCGAGCCCGACGAGGAATCGGGGCAGAGGGCACCGGGTGGAGAGTCCCCGCCGTCGCCGGCTGCCGCGGGCGAGCGGAAAGCGCCCGCTCCGGAGCCACGATCCAAGGTTCGAATCTCACCGGCTGCTCGCAAGATCGCCGAAGATCACGGACTCGACCCTGCGAAGATCGAAGGGACGGGGCCGGGCGGCCGGATCGTGAGAGCCGATGTCGAACGCGCCGTCGAGGCGTCGCTCGAAGGCTACTCCGGCCCGGCCGGAGCCGATGCCTCTCCCAAACCGGTGGCGGCCTCGGCGGCCGGCGCTGCGCCGTCCTCACCTGCGGGTGGGGAGTCCGTTGAGGGCCGAGAGGTTGTTGCGCGAATCCCGCTCAGGGGCATGCGGCGCTCAATCGCCCAGCATATGCAGGCGAGCCTCGCCGGCTCGGCGCAATTGACCTACATGGGCGAGGCCGAGATGACAGCGGTGGTTGCCCTCCGTGACTCGCTGCTGCGACGGGAAGAGGAGCTCGGCTTCCATACCACCTACACGGACATCATCAATCTCGCAATAGTCCACGCGCTGCGGGCGGTTCCGATCCTCAACTCCAGCGTCGTCGGCGAAGAGATCTGTGTCTGGTCGGAGATCAGCATCGGGGTTGCCGTTGCCCTCGAGGGAGGGCTGGAAGGGGGGCTGATCGTGCCCGTCATCCGGGGTGCCGGCTCAATGAGTCTTCGCGAGCTGTCGACCGAGCGTGCGCGGCTGGTCGAGAGGGCCCGGGCCGGCCAACTCCTGCCGGACGAGGTAACCGGGGGGACGTTCACACTGACCAATCTCGCGACGGTGGGCGGTGGCTGGTTCACCGGCACGCCGATCATCAACCAGCCACAATCGGCGATTCTCGCGATTGGCGGTGTGAGCGACCGGCCGGTTGCGCGCGATGGCGAGGTGGTCATCAGGCCGATGATGCCGTTCAGTCTGACGTTCGATCACAGGGCCGTGGACGGTGCGCCCGCCGCGCTGTTTGCGTCGAAGCTGGTGGAGCTGCTGGCCGAGCCGGCCACACTGCTCGTCTAGACTGAGGTCACAGCCGCGGCCCGCGGGGCTACTCCAACTCTCCCCAGTTGCGGCCCTTCTTTATATCGACTTTCAACGGTACGACCAGATCCAGGCCGGCGGGCATGAGGCGAAGTGCCAGCTCCTGGATGGGCTCTACCTCGTCCGCCGGGCACTCGAAGATCAGCTCGTCGTGAACCTGGAGGATCATGCGACTCCGCAGGTGGCGGTCGCGAAGTTCGGCGTCGACGCGGATCATCGCTATCTTGATGATGTCGGCGGCGGTGCCCTGGATCGGCATGTTGATGGCCTCGCGCTCGGCCGCGCTACGGACCTGGAAATTCGTGCTGTGGATGGCGGGCAGGTAGCGTCGCCGGCCGAGCAGCGTTTCCGCGTAGCCGGAGTCGCGGGTCGTCTCGAGGACCTTCTGCTGCCATTCGGCGATCCCGGGGAAGTTGTCGTAGTACGAGTTGATGAACGCCTCGGCGTCGCTGCGGGACATCCCCGTCCGGCTTGCCAGGCCGAACTCCCCCATACCGTAGGCGATGCCGAAGTTGACCATCTTCGCTGTGTCTCGCATCGGCCGGGTGACCTCATCCGGGCTCACTCCGTAGACCGAGGCTGCGGTGGCCAGATGGATGTCCCGGTCGGCGAGAAAGGCTTCGATGAGACCGCGGTCGCCGGTGATGTGGGCGAGCACTCGGAGCTCCACCTGCGAGTAGTCTGCTGCAACGAACCACGGGTCGTCGAAGCCGGTTGCGACGAAAGCTTTCCGGATATCGCGCCCCGTGTCGGTCCTGACCGGGATGTTCTGAAGGTTCGGGTTCTTGCTGCTCAGCCGCCCTGTACTGGCCACCGTCTGCTGGAAATCGCTCCGGATCCGCCCGTCTTCGTCCACAGTCGCCGGCAGGGCTTCGAGGTAGGTCGACTTCAGCTTCGTCAGCTCCCGGTACTCGAAGATCCGGTCGATGATCGGCGTAGCTTCCCTGAGCGACTCGAGAGCTCTCTGGTCGGTGCTGTAGCCCTGCGATGTTCTCCTGGTCTTCGGCAGTCCGAGCTCATTGAACAGTATGTCACTGAGCTGTTGGGGGCTGCCGATGTTGAACTCGCGGCCGGCGAGCTCGTGAACCTCACGCTCCGCTCTCGCGATGTCATCCGACATCGCCTGGGAGAGCTCGCGAAGGACGGAGATGTCGGCTGCCACGCCAACTGTCTCCATGCGAAAGAGGACGGGCACCAGCGGCGTCTCGATGTCCGCAAACAACGACCATTGATCGCGGTCGCTCAGCGACTGCTCGAGAGGGCCTCTCAGCCTTGTCAGTGCGTCTGCCCCGCGGCAGGCCATTTCGGCCGTCTCCGTGAGCTCGACTTGAGCCAGAGGCGTCGCTTTGCGTCCGGTTCCGGTCAGGCTGCTTACCGCCGGAACCTCGAATCCCAGCTGCTCGTTCGCAAGAGCTCCGATGGTCGACGACGTCTCTCCCAGCAACCAGGCCGCGATGGCGATGTCGAAGAACTCTCCCCCGAATTCCAGCCCTGCCGCCTGCGCCTGGTGCAAGAGGTACTTTGTGCCGTAGGTGGTCTTGGCAATGTCCTCGCTTGCGAGCAGGGGACCGATGTCATCCCGGACGTCGTCGATGCGGAGCTCGGGATTCGCTGCGTCCAGGCGCGGCGCGTGTCCGAGAGGCAGGTACCAGGCGCGCCCCGGGGCCGTCCCGATGGCGATGCCGAGAAGGAGACGATGGGCCGGGTCACCACTGGTCGTGACCGTGGAGAGGGACATCGAGCCGGTCTCGCGCACTTCGCCGCGAACCTCTTCGAGGCCCGCTGCGTCCATCACCGTCGTGTATCGGAGTTCGACCTCAGCGTCCGCTCCCGGGGGCAGCCCGGGCCGTACACCGAGAACCTCGTCAAGTCTCGCCGCCAGGACCCTGAATTCAAGTTCCCGGAATAGTTTCATGACGGCATCGCGGTCGTAGGCGAGGACTTCGCACCTGTCGAGGTCGAATTCCACATCGAGATCCGTGCGGATGGTGACGAGATCCTTGTTCCGCCGGACCTTCTCTTCGGCGTCGACGAGCTTGGACCGGAGAGAGGGCTGCTTGACCTCATCGATGTGCTCGTAGATCCCTTCGACGCTCCCGAACTCTCGGATCAACCGTTGTGCGGTCTTGTCGCCGACACCGCGAATGCCGTCGATGTTGTCGCTCGAGTCCCCCTTCAGGGCCTTGAAGTCGATCATCTGCAGCGGGCTGAAGCCCCAGCGCTCTGCCACGGCTGCGACGTCGTAGTCGACGGTGTCGCGCTGATAGGGGCGGAACATAAACAGATTCACGCCCGGCTGCACGAGCTGAACGAGATCCGTGTCGAGCGTTGCGATGTAGACGTCGATGTCGAGGTTGGCGGCGCGACGGGCGATCGTCCCGGCGACGTCATCGGCTTCGTATCCGGGACTCTCATAGACAGGGATGGGAAAGGCCTCGAGGAGTTCCCGAACGCGCGCCATCTGCGGAAGGAGGTCGCTCGGAGTCTTGCGCCTCGTGGCCTTGTATTCCTCCATCGCTTCGTGACGGAATGTCTTTCCTCCGGCATCCCAGGCGGCGCAGATGTGTGTCGGTTTCAATTGATCGAGAACTCGGATGAGCGTCTCGGCATAGCCGTGGGTAGCGAACGTCAGCTCACCTCGTGAGGTCATCAGAGGCTTGTCAGAGTTGCCAAAGGCGAAGAAGGCGCGGAAGAGGATCCCATGCGAGTCGAGGATCACGAGCCGTCTTCGCGGGTTGGAGGGAGGGGGCATCTGCTGAGTATAAGGTCGGGCCGCGGCGAACCTACATCTGAATGCGTCCGTCGAGCATCCGGATCTGGGAGTCCGCGGCCGCCGCCACCGACGGGTCGTGGGTAACCAGCAGGACAGTCAGCAGACGTTCCGCGCGGATTCCCTGGATGAGCTCGATTACCTCGCGGCTGGTTGTGGAGTCGAGTCTGCCGGTCGGCTCGTCCGCAAGGAGAACCGGGGGATCGTTCGCCAGCGCCCGCGCAATCGCCACGCGTTGGCGTTCGCCGCCGGACATCTCGGGCGGACGGTTGCGGAGGCGGTCGCCGAGGCCTACCTGGCGCAAGATTTCCACCGCACGCTCGCGCCGGTACCGTCGCCCCGAGATCCGGCCGATCATCGGGATCTGAACATTCTCGCTTGCCGTGAGCGACGGGAGCAGGTTGTCGAGCTGGAAGACCATGCCGATCGTCGTCGAGCGATGGTGGTCGGAATAGCGGCGCTCCGTCAGATCGTGACCGAGAACAACGATGCGGCCCTCATCGGGTCTGTCGAGCCCGGCGATAAGGTGAAGGAGCGTCGACTTCCCGCACCCGGACGGCCCGAGGACGGCGACGAAGGCTCCCGGCTTGACGGTCAGGTCAAGCCCGTCAAGCGCGCGGATCCGGCCCCCTTCGAACGTGCGGACCAGGCCTTCGACGGCGATAGCGGGCTCGCGGGCCGTCATCCCGTCGCGGTGCCCCTGCTCAGGAGTCGGGCCGGTCAAGAAGGACGCCGGGGTTCAGCACCCAGTTGGGGTCGATTTCGGATTTCATGGCACGAAGTGCGCGGGCGAAGGGCTCCGGTCGCTGCTGGTCATACCAGGGCCTGTGGAGCTTTCCGACGGCGTGGTGATGAGTGACGGTGGCCCCTCCCGCCAGGAATGCGTCGAGTCCGGCTTTGCGAACCGCGAAATCGTCCTCCGATGTGAGCCCCTGCCGGTAGCGCCCGACGTAGGTGTAGTACGGAGCAGGCCCGTCGGTGTAGACGTGAGTGAAGCGACAGTTGATCGTCCCCCCGCCACAGGTTTCGTTCAGGGCTTCCTGGAGCGCGGCTCGCACGTTCCGGTCGAACTCCGGCCAGCGCTCCCAGGTGATCGATGTCTCGATCGTTCCGGAGACCATTCCGATCCCCGCGGAAGCATTCTCAGCCTTCGGGATGAAGGCATCCCGCCAGGCGCCGACCGCGCCGCCCCGTCCGGTCGGACGGCCGGCCCCGGAGATGAGGATGTCGTCATCGTCGACCTTACCGCCGGCGTCGCGGGCGATGCTCACCGCCTGCTCGATCCCCCACTCCTGCGGGATCTCACCGGACTCGAAGCCGATGATCAGGAGCGACAGGGTTCCGTCCATTCCGGCGCTGCCGCGGGCGATCTCGGGGTCGAGAAGCCGGAGGTTCGCAGGCCAGAGCTTGGCCTGAACGATGCGGCGGGCCGCCTCGTATCCGGCCTCCCAGGTGTCGAACGTGACCCCGGCGGTGGCGCGGAACCGAGGTCGCTGCTGCACGCGCATCCAGGCTTCTGTGATGATCCCCAGGGTCCCCTCGCTGCCGATGACGATGCGGTCCGGACTGGGGCCGGCACCGCTGCCGGGAAGCCTCCTCGACTCCCACCAGCCGGTCGGCGTGAGCATCCGGGTGGACTCGACGAAGTCGTCGATGTGTGTGTGGTTGGTCGCGTAGTGGCCGCCGGACCGAGTGGCGATCCAGCCACCCAGCGTCGACCCGGTGAAGCTCTGAGGGAAGTGGCGGAGCGTGAGGCCGTGCGGTCTCAGTTGGTCCTCGAGGTGAGGGCCGTAGACGCCGGCCTGGATACGCGCGGCGCGGGACGTTTCGTCGATCTCGAGGACCTGGTCGAATTGGTCCATATCGATGGTGACGGTGCCCGGCCAGTCGTCGGGCGGCGTGACTCCATTGACCGAAGACGAACCGCCACCGTAGGGGATCGCCGCGTAGCCCTTGTCCGAGCACCATTCGAGGACGGCCTCGAGTTCCGATTCGGTGCGGGGATGAGCAACCACGTCCGGTGCGCTGTCGAACAGCCCCTGGATCTCACGGAAGCGATCCCCCTTGGCGTGCAGGGCCCGCTCGTAACTGTCAGTCAGACAGATTTCTGCGAGGGCATCCGGGGGACTGATCCGAGGCCGGCGCATCTCCAGTTCTTCCGGCGCGCGAAGCGGGGGAAGTTCGACGTTGGTGCCCCAGAGTTCGGAGAGGCGTCTCGCCTCGCTGACTCGAGAGGTGGGTGATGGTTCGTCGGCCTCGAGGCCGAACATCCAGATGCTGCGACGCGGGTGTTCCTTGAGAGGTGGAAGAGATGTCACTTGCGTGCTCCCGGAGGAAATCAGATCAGAGTCTACGCTGCCGGAGGTGGGGCTGAGAGCGAAGTGCTCTACAGTGCGGGGACTGGATCGACTTCGGGAGGTGTGATGTCTGCCCCGCTCGGCCGGATGGGTTGGACTTCCGGGCTGCTGGCGAGCCTCGCTCTGCTCGGCGCGAGCGTCGGTTTCCTCGGCGTGGCGCTCTACGGGCACTATCGGGGCGAAGATGCCGCCGGCGCACCGCCCGGGACGCAGACCCGGCCCGTCCCGTCGCCAACTGCGGCCGATCCTGCGAGGGTCAAGTATTCAACTGATCTGGAGCTCGAACTCGACCCTGCCGAGTTCGAGCTGGTCATTCCTGGCGGCGAGCCCGATCTGACGTTGACGGCGGTCGCCCCGGCAGAGCCGGGCTCCGTGACGGTCCGGCGCTTTGTCCCGATCGTCTCCCCGGACACCGGGGTCTATCAGCTCTCCCTTGGCAATCTTGCTGCTGCTTTCAGCGGGGCAGGGGACTGGAGCGAGCTGGGCGGCTTGCCCGGGCCGGTCACAGCAGTCTCGCCGCCCACCCCGGGGGATGGTGCTCTTCTTGCCGGCTGGCTCGGCCCAATCCGGCTGCAGCCGTCACCGTACGAAGCATACGAGGATGTGGTGAGCGCTGTTGCCGGCGGGTCGGGTCTGGTCGCGGTCGTGCCCCTGGAGTTCGTGAATGCGTCGGTCACCGCCGTTGCCCTGGACGGGGTCGACATCGTGCGGGGGCGCGGGAACATGGCGGCGTGGCCGCTCCGAGAGACAGTGGCAGTCGAAGCACGAACGCCGGTCGGGGAGAACGCCAGGCCCTCCGTCGTCGACGCGATCCGGGCGGATCTTCCCGATCCAATCGGAATCGTTCTGACGGGTGACATTTTGCAGTCCCGCTGCACGCTCGAGCGGATTCGCGCCACCGGGGACTGGGGCTCACCCTTGCGGACCCCGGTTGGCGAGTTCCTGGCTGAGGCGGATCTGGCGCTCGGATCACTCGATGGGAGCATCCAGGACATTGCCCCTCCGTGGGGGTGCGTGGAGATGACGAACCTCTCATCTCCTCCGGAGACTATCGAGGCTCTCACCCTGGCCGGGTTCGACGGACTGACTGTGGCGACAAATCACGTGTTCGATTGCGGGCAGACCTACTGCGGGAGCCGCGCCTTTCTGCGAACGCTAGAGCTCTTGTCGGACGCCGGAATCGCCTACTGGGGCGGTGGCCGAGATCTCGAGGAGGCGCTGGCACCCGGCGTGTTCAAGGTCCGGGATACCACGGTCGGTGTGCTCGGTTTCGACGACGTTGCAGCCTACGAACTCGAAGCGACCGAATCGTCCCCCGGTACTGCGCCTCTCGACGACGACTATGTGGAGGAGCGGGCTGCCGGTGAGCCATCGTTCTACCGTCCGGCAAGCGAACTGGGGATAGAGAGGTTCGTTGCCCGGGTTGAAGCTCTGGTTGCAGACGTGGACGTCGTTGTCGTGCAGGTGCAGTCCGGGACAGAGGAGACGCACCGGCCCAGCGATCGGAGTCTGAAGGCGCTGCGTGCCGCCGTCGCGGCAGGTGCGGACGTGGTCGTCGGGAATCAGGCGCACTGGGTCCAGGCGGTCGAATACGCACCGGAGAGTTTCGTCGCCTATGCGCTCGGGAACTTCATCTTCGATCAGATCTGGACGCCGGAACACACGGAAGGGGTTCTCCTGGAAGCGACGCTTCATGGAGACCGGCTGGTGAATGTGCGTCTCTGGCCCTATGTCATCCGGGACCAGTACCGCCCCGAATTCGTCCAGGGAGAGAGAGCATTGAAGATCCTCGGAGATATCGTCGATTCAACCGCCGAGTTGATGTCGTCGGGACGTTAATCGGGCGGTTCCGCCCGGCGGCCATCGCGGTGAACGGGGCTTTCCCGCAAGGTCTGGAGGCCGAAGCGTGTCCCTATACTTATCACCCAGGAACCTGTGACCCACGAACTCGCCGCCGGCGACTCTGGAGCTCTCGCACTTGAATATAGTTGGCCGTTCCCGCATTGAATCACCGGGCGCCGCCGGCTCGGCTCGGTCTTCGCGTAGGCCGCGAGCTCTGAGGCTGATCCTGACCGTCCTCACGGTGGCCCTGGCCACGGCCGGGTGCGGGGAGACGGGCCCGGGCCCGGATGCCTCACCCGGCGGGACGAGCACGGGGACCGTTGCCACTTTCACGGCTGGACCCGGCGGCTCTGCCACCCCTGCGACCCCCTCAGCCTCGCCGGCGGCGACTGCGACCCCCACCAACACAGTCACGCCGGCGACGGTTGGTGCTCCGATCGGTACCCCGCGGCCCGGAGGCCCGTCCGTGGCCCTCCCGGACGCGGATCCTCCCGCCACCGCGTTCAGGAGCCTGGGGACGAGAGTCGGCGTGGGGGTCGCACGTGACCCCGCCTTCGAATCCCTTCCCGGCGCGGTCGCATACCACGGGCGGCTGGGCGACGCAGTCTACCGGCTGGAGACCCCGACCGCCTGGGACGGGCAGAGGCTGGTGATCTGGGCACACGGCTTTCGTGGGATCGGATCGGAGATCTATGTGAGCAGCCCACCGGATCCGGTGCGCGAGGCGATCCTGGCTTCTGGCTACGCCTGGGCTGCGAGCAGCTTCAGTGAGAACGGATACACACCCGGCATCGGGGCCGATGATTCTCTCGCTCTCAAGCTTCACATCGACCGCGAGTTCGGACCGTTGGAGAGCACGATCATCGCCGGGGCGTCGATGGGCGGCAACGTTGTTGTGCTCGCTCTCGAGAACTTCGAAGCGGCATTCCAGGGCGGGCTCTCGTTCTGTGGAGCGGTCGGCGGCGAGGAGCAGCTCGACTACCTCCTTTCGTGGGGTCTGCTGGCGGAATACTTCACCGGTGTTCATCTACCGATCGGCGAGGCCGGGTCCATGGTGGCTGCACTCCTGCAGGTGGGGGTCCTTCTCGGCACGCCCGAGTCTCCGACGACTGCTGGTCTGCGGTTCGAGAGCGCAATCCGGGAGCTGACCGGCGGACCACGCCCCTTCTTCCACGAAGGGTTCATCGATCAGTTCACGGCAAACTTCGGGCTGCTGGCCGCGGATCCCCGGCGGACGACCGTCCAGGGGGCGGCGACATCGAATCTGGAGACGGTCTACGGGATCGACCCCGGCACAGGCGTGGACGCGGAAACGCTCAACGCAGGAGTGAGGCGGATCGGGCCCGAGAACGGAAGCCGGGACCCGGCTCTCCATCCGGACGCTGTGCCTACCTCCGGCCGGTTGACGGCTCCCCTCCTCTCGGTTCATGGCACCGGCGACGTGTTCGTCCCGATCTCGCTCGAGGTCGACTACGCGCTCCGCGCGGCTGCAGAGGGGAAGTCGGGACTGCTGGTCCAGCGCGCCATCAGGGCGGGCGGTCACTGCAAGTTCAGCCCCGAGGAGTCACGCCGTTCCTGGATCGACCTCGCGGCCTGGATCGACTCGGGAGAGGTTCCGGAGGGCGAGGATTTCGGGAGTGCCCTGAGCGATGCCGGGACCGCGTTTACCGACCCGCTCCGGGCCGGCGACCCGGGCGGCCGCTGACCACTTGTTTCGCCCGTTGTAGGATCCGGCCCGTGAACCTCTTCTTCGACGTCGACGACACGATCATCACATGGGACGTGCGGCTCCGGCCGCACGTGCTCGATGTGTTCAAGCAATTGCGTGAGGACGGTCACACCATCTATCTGTGGAGCGGCTACGGACCACGTTGGGAGGTGGTACGTCGCTTCGAGCTGGCCGAATACATCGAGGATTGCTTCTGGAAGCCGTTGCACAACCACCACAAGAGACTGGACGAGCTCGGGGTTCCGTTCGTGCCCGATTTCGTGGTGGACGACCACCAGGAAATTGTCGATGTATTCCCCGGGGTGCTCATCGAAGCCGCGAGTGCTCCCTATGCGGATGAGCGCGAGATGTGGCGCGTCTATGACGAGATCAGCGCCTTCGCGGCAAATCAGGCACCCTAACAGGGCGGCGGGTTCCCCGCGGGGTGCTGACCGCTCCCGGGTTCCGGGCGGTCATCGCGATCAGTCGCCGGTGTAGTTCTTTTCGTAGTCAAGGTAGGGAGGCCACAACGATTCGAGTTCGGCCCTGATGGGGTCGCCCTCCGGAAGGTAGCGTTGGAACTGGGGTTCGACGTCCCGCCGGGTCCACTTTTCAGCAATCGTGTCCTGCCGGATCTTGTCCTGAAGGAGCATCAGACCCGTGAGTAGAGACTCGGGACGGGGAGGGCACCCCGGCACGTAGACGTCGACCGGAAGCAGAGTGTTGACCCCGGGCGTAACGCTGTAGGCGTAGGCGAAGGGGCCACCCATCGTCGCGCATCCGCCCATGGCGATGGCCCACTTCGGCTCGGGGATCTGGAGCCAGACGCGGCGGACGGCGGGCGCCATCTTCCAGGTGACCGTGCCCGGCACGATCAGCAGATCCGCCTGCCGTGGCGAGGCGCGAAAGATCTCGGCACCGAAGCGAGCAATGTCGAACCGCGGGGTCGCCGTTGCGATCATTTCGATGGCGCAACAGGCGAGCCCGAACATCGCAGGCCACAACGATGACCGCCGCGCCCAGTTGAGGACCTGATCCACGCTGGTAACGAGGATGTTCTGTTGAAGCTCCTGCTCGACGTCCGTGGCGAGCCTGAGCGGGCGCGGCTGGTAGACCTTGTTCGGCTGGGTCACCATGGTTCGCGCCAGCGTAGCACGCAGCTTCGCAAGGCTCCGCCCGGTTGCAGGGTGCCCAGTCCCTAGCGCCGGGGTTGATGGAACTGGCCGTCGTTGATCGGCTCGTCGATGTAGAGATCACCGTTGCGGATCTTCATGTTGTACCCGCACCCGGGATTGGTGCAGGCCCAGGCCTTGTACTCGATTGGTGCTCCCTGGCTCCCAAAATCCGAAAAAGGAACCAGGTCGCCGCTCTCACACTTGCGACAACGCGGAAACTGTAGCACGCGCCCCCCTCCGACCCTTCAGTCGACTCGATCGTAGCGTTTCACTCCGAATGGCCGCAACGAAAACGCCACGGGCGACCCTTGACTTCAGGTTTGGGTGATTCTCAGGAGACGAGTGGTGGGCCGTCAACAGGCGTCACGTACCCCCGAATCAAGACGTCGTCTGCGATCCTCTCAACGGCCAGCTCCTCGAGACGGTGGACCTCAGTCAGCATGTGTACGCCTGCACTTCCAACGGCCGGCCGGCCATCGCCGCCGATGATGAGCGGGGCAACGAAGGCCCAGAGCTCGTCCACATACCCTTCCGCGAAGAGAGAGCCCAGCAGCTGACCGCCGCCTTCGGCCCACACGGAGAGGATCCCTCTTCGCCCGAGCGTTTCGAAGACGAAATCCAGGGGGACGTTCGGCGGGCTCTCATCGCAGACGAGGAGTTCGGCACCGGCCTCCTCGATGGCCTCGCGCCAGCCTTGGCCGGAGAATTCGGAGGTGACCAGCAGTACGTCTCCCGGTGCGGAAAAGAGCTTTGCATCCGGAAGCGTCCTGCCCCTCCCGTCAAGCACCACCCTGAGCGGTTGCCGCCGGGCTGGTTCACCTCCGGGTCTGGCCGTCAGTTGGGGGTCGTCGGTCATCACGGTGCCGCTTCCGACGAGGATTGCATCCGCGCGCGCCCGCGCCAGATGCACGCGCTGCCGTGCTTCCGGGCCGGTGATCCACTGGGACTCTCCCGCCACCGTGGCGGCTCGACCGTCCAGCGAGGATGCGTACTTGGCAATCACGTAGGGCCGCCCCGTCTGTCGGTGCTTCACGTAGGGCCGCAGCTGCTTGAGCGCCTCATCGTAGCCGTCGCCCACCTCGACGGTGATGCCCGCTTCGCGGAGAGCTCGAACGCCGCGGCCCCCCACGCGCGAGTCCGGGTCGGGAAGCGCGATGACCACGCGAGCCGGGCCTGCACTGATGATCTCTTCGGAACACGGGGGCGTGCGCTTACCCGGGAAGGGGGCGCACGGTTCGAGGGTCACATAGAGTGAGGCTCCGCGTGCATCGGCCTTCTGAAGGAGTGCCCTCTCAGCGTGTGCTTCTCCCGGCGGCCCGGTGGCGGCCTCAGCCACTACGGCGCCTTCCCGGACGAGAACAGCGCCGACCCAGGGGTTGCTGCCGGTGGATCCCTGAACGCGCTCAGCCGCCGCGAGGGCGAGCCGCATTGCTGCGGACGGGGGGGTCTTCCCGGTGGCGTCTGGGTGGGTGGCGGACGTAGACATGGCGCTTTCCCTCCGACGGGCTGCGCCCTGGTCGCGGCCTCCCGCCGGGGACCGCCCTACCGGCTGCTTCGAGCCGGCCAATCCTCGCGGAGTTCGCTGGTGGGCCCGGCAGGATTCGAACCTGCGACCAACCGGTTATGAGCCGGCCGCTCTAACCACTGAGCTACGGGCCCGCTGTCGCGTGCCGGCGGCGGGCCCCGTCGGGCCGACTACCGGCGCCAGCTGCCGCCCCGGTCGTTGCCGTAGGACCGATCGCCCCCGCCCCGCCCTCGAGGAGTGCTCCGGAAGCAGTCGTTGCAGTATACGGGGCGATCGCCACGGGGCTGAAATGGAACCCGGGCTTCGCCGCCGCAGGCGCCGCAGACGGCGGTGAACATTTCACGCTGTCCGTAGGACGAGCGGCCCTCCCGGCTTCCCTGATTGGACCTGCGACACTCGGTGCAACGGCGCGGCTGGTTCGTCAGACCGCGGGAGGCATAAAACTCCTGCTCGCCGGCGGTGAATGTGAACGCCTGGCTGCACTGAGCGCAGACAAGCTCGATATCGGTATATGACGACAACTCGATGACCTCCAGATTGGGAAACGTGTCATCGAGCACCAGCAACGGCCGGGACCTTGGTGAGGCCGATGGACCACGGATCCATTTCAGATTAGCAGAGGTGGGCAACAGCGTCAGAGGCCGTGGGGACCCTGCGGTCGGCGGATCGGATGGCCCGCGGTATACTCACGGCGGCCGCTCCAGCAATCGATCAGGTCCGGGCCCAACGGTCCTCTCGGGGAAGTCGCGGAACCTGAGGCGGCGGCCGCCGGGCAGGTGCCCGGAGAGGGCTCAACCAGGCCGATTCGGGGGGCCAGCGCAGCGCGGAAGCTCCGCAGGGCAGTATTCGCGCCCTGCGCTGATGCCCGCCACGGAAAGCACTCCGGATCGTGACCAAAGGAGGACGTCGTTACGAATGGATAGCTTCAAGAGCAGCGGACAGATCGAGGCCGGCGAGAGCCGTTTCCGGTTAAGCCGTCTCGCCGCCCTGCAGGAGCAGGGCGTGGGCAACCTCGAACGGCTGCCGTACTCGCTCAGAGTGCTCCTCGAGAACCTGCTGCGCCATGAGGACGGAAGCGCTGTGACGGCGGAAGACATCCGTGCGCTGGCTTCCTGGTCTCCCGACTCCGCGGAGCGGGAGATCGCGTTCACGCCGGCCCGCGTGCTGCTTCAGGACTTCACCGGGGTCCCGGCGGTCGTCGATCTGGCGGCGATGCGGGACGCCATCGTCGAACTTGGCGGCGATGCCTCCCGGATCAACCCGCTTCAACGGGTCGATCTCGTCATCGACCACTCCGTGCAGGTCGACCACTTCGCAGAGGCGGACGCGTTCGCCGGCAACGTCCGGATCGAATTCGAGCGCAACCAGGAGCGCTACCAGTTCCTCCGCTGGGGCCAGCAGGCGTTCGAGAACTTCCGCGTGGTTCCGCCCGGAACTGGAATCGTCCATCAGGTGAATCTCGAATACCTCGCGTCGGTGGTCTTCACAAACGACGGGCAGGCCTATCCCGACACACTGGTCGGCACCGACTCCCATACCACGATGATCAACGGCCTCGGAGTGCTCGGTTGGGGAGTGGGCGGTATCGAGGCTGAGGCCGCGATGCTGGGCCAACCCGTTGCGATGTTGATCCCGGACGTCGTCGGGTTCCGCCTGACGGGCAAGTTGTCGGAAGGAGCAACCGGCACCGATCTCGTCCTTCGTGTCGTGCAGATGCTTCGTGAGCGCGGTGTGGTCGGCAAGTTTGTTGAGTTCTTCGGCGAAGGCGTGTCCGGGCTCCCCCTGGCTGCACGGGCCACGATCGCAAACATGGCTCCCGAGTACGGGGCGACCGTTGGCTTCTTCCCCGTGGACGAGGAGACGCTCAACTATCTCCGGCTCTCCGGCCGAGAGCCGGAGCAGATCGATCTGGTTGCCGCCTACTGCCGCGAGCAGGGTCTTTTCCGCACGGACGACGCACCGGAGCCGGTCTTCTCGGACACGCTGGAGCTCGACCTGGGAGAAGTTGAGCCCTCGATCTCCGGTCCCCGGCGCCCCCAGGACCGCATCGCACTCCGAGATTCGAAGAGCGCCTGGCAGGCCGAGCTTCCCAACCTGATCGGGGATGGCGACTCGGGTGCCACCACACCGGTTACGATCGGTGGTTCCACGCACGAACTGAAGCACGGCTCTGTGGTTATCACTGCAATCACCAGCTGTACGAACACCTCGAATCCGGAGCTGATGCTCGGGGCCGGTCTACTTGCCAAGAAGGCGGTGGAGCGGGGCCTCGCGCGAAAGCCGTGGGTGAAGTCCTCGCTCGCCCCCGGATCGCAGGTGGTGACGGAGTACCTGAACGCGGCAGGGCTCTCGCCCTTCCTCGACGAACTCGGATTCAATCTCGTCGGTTACGGTTGCACCACCTGCATCGGTAACTCGGGACCTCTTCCTCTGCCCGTCAGCGAGGCGGTGCACGCGGGCGACCTGGCCGTCGCTGCCGTGCTCTCCGGAAACCGCAACTTCGAGGGGCGGGTCAACCCGGACGTTCGCGCCAACTACCTTGCTTCGCCGCCTCTCGTCGTGGCCTACGCGCTTTCCGGGACCATGGATATCGACCTGCAGACCGAGCCGATCGGGACCGATCCGAGCGGTGGAGACGTCTACCTCCGGGACATCTGGCCCAGCCAGCAGGAGGTGGCGGACACCGTCGCACGCTGCGTCGAGTCCTCGATGTTCCAGACACGCTATGCGTCCGTGTTCGATGGTGAAGAGCGGTGGCGAGATCTTCCAACGCCAACCGGCGACCGCTACCAATGGGATGAAGGCTCGACCTACATCCGAAAGCCGCCGTTCTTCGACGCCATGGGGATCGACCCGGTGCCCCCCGAGGATGTTGACGAGGCGCGTGTGCTCGCGATGGTCGGAGATTCGACGACCACCGACCATATCTCGCCGGCCGGCAACATCGCTGCCGCCAGCCCGGCCGGGAGCTACCTCGAGCAGATGGGTGTGGCGCGGGAGGCCTTCAACCAGTACGGCGCGCGGCGCGGCAACCATGAGGTGATGATGCGCGGCACGTACGCGAACATCAGGCTCAGGAATCAGGTCGCGCCCGGGACGGAGGGCGGCATCACCCGCCACTTTCCGTCGGGCGAGGAAATGCCCATCTACGACGCCGCAGTGCGGTACAAGGAGGAGGGCGTTTCCCTCGTCGTCGTGGCCGGCAGGGAGTACGGGTCGGGGTCCTCGCGCGACTGGGCCGCCAAGGGTGTGTCCCTGCTCGGAGTCCGAGCCTGTCTCGCCGAGAGCTATGAACGGATTCACCGCAGCAACCTCATCGGGATGGGGGTGCTCCCCCTCGAATTCCTGCCGGGTGAAGGGCGGGAGTCGCTCGGCATCCGCGGCGACGACGTCATCGCGATTTCAGGCATTGCCGAGGGCCTCGCGCCCGGGAAGCGGCTGACGGTCACAGTGCGCCATGCCGACGGAACGGGGCTGATGTTCGAAGCGGTCACTCGCATCGACACGCCGGCCGAGCTCGAGTATTACCTGCACGGAGGGATCCTGCGCTACGTCCTGCGAAGACTGGCAGAGAGCTAGGCTCCAAGTTCATGCCACCAACGCCGGGTTCTGGTGGTTCCCATCAGTCCGATGAGGGACACTCGTCGGTGTGACCGACCGGTACGTACTGGCCATCGATCAGGGGACCACCAGTTCCCGTGCGGTGCTCGTTGACGAACGGGGAGAGGTAGCCGGCCGCGGCCAGCGGGAGCTGACCCAACACTATCCGCGACCTGGGTGGGTTGAGCACGATCCGAACCAGATCTGGGAGACGTCCGCAGAGTCGATCCGCGAGGCCCTGGCTGCCGCCTCGTCCTCGGTGAGTCAGATCGCCGCCATCGGCGTCACCAACCAGCGTGAGACGCTGGTCGTCTGGGATCGTGACACAGGTGAGCCTGCGGGTCCCGCGATCGTCTGGCAGGACAGGCGCACGACGGCGATGTGTGCTGCGCTGCGTGAAGAGGGACTCGAGGACCGGATCGTCTACGCCACGGGGCTCACCATCGACCCGTACTTCACGGGGACGAAGCTGTGGTGGCTGTTCGACGAGCAGCCGGACCTGCGGCGGCGTGCCGAGGAAGGGGCGCTGGCGTTCGGAACCGTGGACTCCTGGCTCCTCTGGCGGCTTTCCGGCGGGCGCTGCCACGCGACCGACTTCACCAATGCCAGCCGGACCCTTCTCTTCAACATCCGGCGCGGTCGCTGGGACAGAGACCTCTGCGACCTTCTCGGCGTTCCCGCATCCGGTCTCCCGAAAGTTGTGCCCTCGATCGGGATCGTGACACATACGGATCCAGACGTGTTTGGCGCCGCGATTCCCGTGGCCGGTGTCGCCGGAGATCAGCAGGCGGCGCTCTTCGGGCAGTGGTGTGTCGAGCCCGGGATTGCGAAGAACACGTTTGGAACCGGTGGCTTCCTTCTCGCCCCGGCGGGGGCCCGACCTACGCCTTCGTCCAACCGGCTCCTCCTTACTCTCACCGCTACCAGTGGGGAGAGGGGCCCCTCATATGCCTATGAAGGCTCCGTCTTCTCCGCCGGCTCGGCCGTTCAGTGGCTCCGAGACGAGCTTGGGATCATCGAGAGCGCCGCGGAGATCGAGGCGCTGGCGGCGTCGGTCCCCGACAGCGCCGGAGTCCAATTCGTACCGGCCTTCACGGGACTCGGCGCACCCGACTGGGACCCCCATGCGAGGGCGCTCATCATCGGGCTGACCAGGGGATCCGGTCGCGCACATATAGCCCGGGCCGCACTCGAAGGTATCGCTGCGTCGACCGCCTCGCTCGTGGAGGCCATGAACGCGGACCTGGGGGCACCGATCGGCGAGCTCCGGGTCGACGGCGGCGCCGCTCGGAACAACCTTCTCATGCAGATGCAGGCGGACCTCTCCGGGGTGCCGGTCGTCCGTCCGGGGAACATCGAGACGACGGCTATGGGAGCCGCCTACCTGGCCGGGCTGGGGGCCGGTTTCTGGGAGTCGATCGATACGATTTCCGGCCTCTGGCAGGTGGATCGAGTCTTTGAGCCGGCCATCGATGAGGCAGCGAGGCTCGAACGGATGAACGGCTGGCGGCGCGCCGTGGCGAGGGCGTCCGGGTGGGCGGCCGCCGAGTGACGCTCGCCGGCCTCGCTGCCGGTCCGCCGCTCGACGTCGTGGTGGTCGGCGGCGGCGTCAACGGGAGCGGGGTCGCTCTTGCGGCGGCTTCCGCCGGCCTGCGGGTTGCCCTCTTCGAAGCCGACGACCTGGGGTCGGGGACCAGCTGGCGCTCAACCAAGCTCGTGCACGGGGGACTGCGCTATCTGGAACACGCGGATCTGCGGCTGGTTCGCGAGTCGCTTCGTGAACGGGAGCGGTTGCTCAGGGAGCGTCCGTGGCTCGTGAAGCCACTTCGGTTTCTCGTCCCCAGCCTGCCCTGGAGTCGCCGGCCCCCCTGGCAGGTAGGCGTGGGACTTTTCGTCTATGACCTGCTGAGCGGACGCTCGTCGATGCCCCGGCACCGGCGCCTCTCACGCGAGACGAGCCTGGAGCTGGTTCCCGGATTGAATCCCTCCCTCCAGTCGGCATTCGGGTTTTTCGACGCCAGGCTCGAAGCGCCCGAGCGGTTGGCGATCGAGCTGGCCATGGAGGCGCGTCAGGCCGGCGCCCGTGTGTTCAACCACTCGCCGGTCACTGCGATCGGGCTGAGCGGGGGACGTGTGTCGTCCGTGTCGGTCGAGTGGGGCGAAGAGAGGGCCGATATTGCGACCCGAGCCGTCGTGAATGCGACGGGCCCCTGGTCGGATCTCGTGGCGTCGCTCGTTCCCGGAACACCTTCGGCGATCGAGACGACGCGCGGCACGCACGTGATGCTCGACCTCGGTGAGCAGCGCATGCGCGCCGGCGTGCTGTCCACCGCGCGCGTGGACGGCCGCGTGTTCTTCGCTGTGCCCAGGGGGGGCCTGGTTCTGGTCGGAACCACGGACGAGAAGGTCACACACCGTCCAGAAGAAGCACGCCCGACAGCCGCCGACGTGGACTATCTGCTCGCGGAGGCGAACGCCCTCTTCCCCGGGAGGAGCATCGGTTACGGAGACGTTGTCTACTCGTTCGCCGGCCTCCGCTCACTTGCTCGGTCGAAGGGCTCCGAGGCGGGTTCCATATCCAGGCGGCTCCACGTCGTGGATCACCGCCGGGATGGAGGTCCGGAGGGCTTTCTCAGCGTTGTAGGGGGAAAGCTCAGCACCTACCGGTCAGCCGGACTCGCGGTTCTCCGATCTCTGGGTGTTGATCCACCCGGGGAAGAACGGCACGCGGAGCCGGCGAGCGATTGGCGAGAGGTGGCCGCCGACCTCGCGCGGGATGGTGCAGAATTCCGCAGGCTGGGCGCGTACGGCCCCCGGCTCCCTGACATCCGTGCCATCGGGGTGGAGCGGGTCTGCGATGTCTGCGGACTCATGGACGGTGAAGTCATCCACGCGGTGAGGGAGGAGAAGGCGGCTACGGTCGCCGATGTGGTCGCCCGGCGGAGCGGCACCGCGTGGCTCAGCGGTCGGGGACTCTGTTGCCACGCCACGGTCGCCGGCCTCATCGCAGATGAGCAAGGATGGAGCGGCGCGCGGACGAAGGAGGAGGTGGATGCCTACTCCGAGTTCGTGGCGACCAATCTCCCGCGTCCGGAGGGGCCGCCCGGAGAGTAGCCCCTTGCCGGTCGGCAGATCGAAAGCCGTCGTCAGTAGAGTCCGGGACAGAGCCTCCAGCGGACTCGCTCGCTGTACGACACGTAGTCGTCGGTTTCGGAGAGTACCCGTTCCTCGGCGCGGATCCTGAGGATCAGACACACGAAGACAACGGTGGCCATGGCGGCGTTCCAGGGATGGGGGTTCGCCATCACGAAGCCCGCGTGCGTCATCATATGTGCCGTGTAGACCGGGTGTCTGACAAATCTGTAGAGGCCGCCGGTCTTCAGCCCGCGATTCGCTGCAACCACTCCCACGCTCCTCCCGAGGTTGCTGAAAGCGACGGCTGCGAGGCTGACGCCGGCCACCTGGATTGCTATTCCCATCGCCTCGGCGCCGACCGGGGCGGTACCCCAGGGCCTGAGCGCGAGCGCGCCCCAGGTGCCGACCGTCGCCACCGTCCAGTCCCAGAGCCTGTCGGAGGTGTAGCGGCTCCTCCGCCGCGAGAGAAAGAGGACAACGAGGATCGACTGTTCCACGACGAGAGGGACGCTTGTAATGCGTCCGTCTTCGATAAAAGCGCGCCCGTGAGACCAGGCAAACGCTGCCGATATGACAACGAGCAAGGCATCCTGAGCGTATGAGAGGCGCCGCTGGGCGGCTGTCTGTGCTGGGTGGGCCTTGGCTCTCGGCGTCTTCATGCGTACCCCGTCGACGGCGTTCTCACTAAAGGGTCGGCCGAAATCGGTGGGGCCACAGGTCAGGGATGTCCTGGGGTTTTCGCCGGTGACAATGCAGTGAATACCCCTGTTGAAAGGCTCTGAGCGTTCGAAACCTCAATTAGCTTCCCAGCGAGGAAGGCACCTGCCGGGCCCCGAACCCATTCGGGAACGGACCGAAGGGGGCCCTCGGGGGCGGGCCCCCGGGCAGGTCGGGCGGTGTCGCCCTCGTGGGAGGCAAAACGACTGGGCTCAGCCCAAAGAGAGGTAGCGAACATGTCGAAGATTACGAAGTGGTTCCGGAAGGACGAAGAGGGCCAGGGCCTTGCCGAGTACGGCCTGATCCTTGCTCTGATCGCGGTTGTCTGCGTGGCGGCACTTACCACGCTCGGCACGAGCGTTTCCGACATGCTGACCTCGCTGGCCGGCAACATCTAGGACCCACACAGCAAGAAGACGGTTCGCCGCCGGCCTAATCCCTGCGGCGAACCCTCGCGCTCCCCACTTCCCCGAGTTGGGCCGATGAGGCGGTAAGGGCCTCCGGCGGTCCTCTCCCGGGGATGGAGTTGAAGCCCGGAACGGGCGGAGGCGCTCGCTCTGAGGCCGCCTCCGCCCGCAAGACCCCCACCGGAGCCCTTGACCAATGAAACTCGACCGAGGCCAGAGACTTCCGGACGTGGACGGGCCGGTGCGCCGTCGCAGGTTGCTGCGCTGGCTGCCGAGGCTCGGTCGTGGCGAACGAGCACAGGCGCTCGCCGAGTTCGCCATGATCCTCCCCGTCTTCTTCCTTCTGCTCTTCAGCCTGGTCGACTTTGGCCGGGCCTTCTACACGTGGCTCGTTCTGACCAATGCTGCCCGTGAGGGTGCGCGGGTTGGAGCGGTTCAGGGCGACGCGGCGACCATCACGACGCGGGTCAGCGACTCAGCATCCACTCTCAACGCCGCGGACATGACGATCGCCCTTACGAATGTTCAGGGCATCCGCGGCACCACGGTGACCGTGGACCTCACCTACAACTTCAGCTATGTGACGCCGATCGGCGCCATTGCCGGGTTGTTCGGGACGAGCCTCTCCACGCCGGCCATCAGCGCGTCATCATCAATGCGACTTGAATAGGGGTGGCTCGAGGCCGCCAGACTCCCGCCGCGCGGTTACACCCCGCGCGGCTTTTTCTCGTACCCGAACGGGCAGCCCCGGCGCCAATCCGCAGCGCTTCTGCCGGATAGGTCAGGAATAGGGCAAGCCGGGATGCCCCGGCTGCAATGGGAAACCCGCTCCAGGTTCTAAAGGTTTGCCGGGTCAACGCCGATACTCCCGGAGGAGGGTAAGCACCAGTGTCACGAGCCATACCATCTGTGTCCGTGAGCAGTTCGTCCCGCAACCGGGCGATTCTGCTCGTCGCCGCCGTCTTCGGCATATTCAGCGCCGTCCTAGTCTTCGCCTTCCTGAACTCCCAGGGCTCTTCGAGCAGCACCGACTCGCCGTTGAGTGACGCTCTCTCCCAGGGGGAGGCCTCGGAGCTCGTCGTGGTCGCGACCAGGGATATTCTTCCTGGTGAGACGATCAAAGACGACATGCTCACCACGAAGGCGATGCCGCTCTCGGTCCTGGTGGAGGGGGTGGCCCTCGATCAGGAAGAGCTGGTCGGCAAGGTCGCCACAGCACCGATCTTTGTCGGTGAGCAGGTCCTGACGGCCAAGGCCACGACCTACGAAGGGCAGAACACCCTTTCCTACAAGGTGCCGGAGGGAATGCGAGCACTGTCGCTAATGGTGCCTCATGAGGCCTGGAACAACGCGGGCCTTGCACAGCCCGGGGACCGGGTTGATGTACTTGGCGTGACCGTGATGGATCAGGTTGATCCTCTCACCGGCCAGGAGAAACCCCAGGTGCTCGCCGGCCTCATCGCCGAGGACGTGGAAGTCCTCGCGGTGGCCCAGACTTCACTCAAGGTCATCCCCAACACGGACGTCACCGACGGATCCGAATCGACCGATTCCGGGACCCTGGGCCTCGGGGGGACGGACGGAATAGTGGGTGGCGAAGGAACGGTCGGATCGGGCGAGACGGAGAGCGGCTCCGCTGGCGCCGCCCGCCGCAGTGCCTCGGCCGAGGTCGGCCAGCCCGGCGACGAAGCTGCGACCTATCAGGAGGCCATCTCCGTGACACTGGCCGTAACCCCCGAGATCGCGGCCAAGATACTCATCATCGACGCACTCAAAGACGATGTGGCCCAGTACCGCATAGTCACCCGCCAGAAGGGTGACGAAGGCAAGGTCACCGGAACCGCGACCTGGACCCTCGAGGACGTCTTCGAGCCCGTCCGATAGGCCGCTTCAGCCTTGACGCCCTCCTGAAACCGAGCCCCCAAGGCCGCAAAGAGGAACTCCGATGACGAAGGTCCCCCAAGTCCTGGTTATTGAGCCGGACAGAGAGTCCGCCGCGGACCTCCAAAAAGTGCTCGTGGCCGCCGGATTCTCCGTGGTTGGGCAGTCCGGGTACGGAGTCGAAGGATTCACGCTTGCCTTCCAGCTCCATCCCGATGTGGTCCTCGCCCGTGTGGACGAGCCGTCGGCGAGGTCGCTTCAGACGCTCTCGAAGCTGAGCGACGCGCTGCCGGACCTGCCGCTCGTTGCATTCACGCAGACGCTCTCCCCGCGGCTGATGCGGCAATGCATGATCTCGGGCGTGGACGACGTGCTCGAGGCACCGCCGCAGTCTCAGGATCTCGGGGACTCTCTTTCGCGGGCGATGGAGCGAAAGGAGCGTGCCAATCTGCGGCGCCGAGGGGCTCTCGAGGCGCCGGTGCCGCAGGGGACGATCGTGACCGTCTTCGGCGCGAAGGGTGGGATCGGCAAGACGACTTTGGCCTCGAACCTGGCCATCGCCCTGGCGACCGTGGCAGAGCAGACCGTTGCCCTTGTCGACATGGACACGCGGTTCGGTGACGTCGCCATCACCATGGACATCAACGTTGACCGCTCGATCGCCGACCTGGCGCGGAACCTCGACAACATCGACCGGAAGACGCTGAACAACTTCCTCATCGAGCATGAGTCGGGGGTGCACATCCTCCCTGCGCCGACCCGCCCCGGGGACTGGCGTACGCTTACGACCGACGCCGTTCGCGACGTTATCGACGTTCTCGCGCAGACGCATGACTTCGTCATCCTCGACACGCCCGGGACCTTCAACGAGCTCGTCGCCTCAGCAGTGGAGATGGGGACGATCATCCTCCTGATGACGACGCTTGATATGACGAGCATCAAAGACACAGTTCTTGCGCTCGAGATGCTTCGTGATCGGTTTGGGAACGACACTGAACGTCTGAAGGTTGTCCTGAACCGCGCAGGAGTGGACACCGGAGTGAGGGAGACGGACGTCGAGGATACGCTCGACTCGCCATTCTGGTGGCGTATTCCCAACGACAACGAGGTCATGCGGTCCGCTCAGGTCGGCCGTCCGATCGTTCTCAGCCGGCCGTCCAGCCGGGTCTCGATCGAGATCTCGGACATGGCCAGGTCACTCGCAGGGGTCCTTCCTACGCGGAAGGAGAAGAAGGGATCGTTCCTGCGGCCGCTCTTCCGCAAGAGCGCCTGACCGCAAGCTGAGCATTTCAGCCGGAGGTATACATGTCTGAACAGCCGCAGATCCCAGGCAACGATGATGCCGACGGCCGCCCGGATCAGCTGGTTCCCCTCCGTCCGCGGCGTCGAGGGGCCGGCGATGGGCCGAGTGGACCCGGCGGACAGCCGGTCGGGCCGGCGCCTCGAGTTCCTCAGAAATCCGAAGGCGGGCTGCGGCCTTCCCGGCAGCAAGCCGGCCCTCGTGGCCGCTGGTCCGTCCCCCTCGCGGCCGACGGTCGAGCAGCGAAGCCCAGCGGTGACCCGCGGGTCCAGCCGCCGCCGCAGAAGAGTGAACCTCGCCCGGCAGGTGAGCTACCGACGAGCCTCCCGGCGCTGGGCGAAGGCCCGGACGGGTCCAACAAGGGAACACAGGCAGATGCGGCCAAGGAACGGCTGCACGAGATCCTCATTGAAGAGCTGGACCACTTCGATCTGGGAGATCTGTCGCCGGCGGAGCAGCGCCAGACGGTGATCCGCACTGCCCGGGAGATCCTCAAGCAGGAGGGGCTGCGATTCCCCGGCGTTTCCCGCGATGAACTGCTCGAATCCGTAGCGGACGAGGTGCTCGGTCTGGGGCCCCTCGAGCCGCTGCTCAGAGACCCGGCCGTCAGCGAGGTCATGGTCAACGACATTGACAAGATCTACTACGAGATCGATGGTCGCATCTTCAGGGCTCCCGTCAGATTCAGAAGCAGGTCGCACGTAATGCGCATCGTGGAGCGCATCGTGGCGCCGCTGGGCCGCCGGATAGACGAAGCGAGCCCGATGGTGGATGCTCGTCTTCCCGACGGCTCCCGCGTCAACATCACGATCCCGCCGGCGTCCCCGAAGGCGGCGTCGGTCACGATCCGGAAGTTCCGGGCCGACAAGATGCGGATGGCCGATCTCATTGCCGTCGGGTCACTGACGGAGCAGACGGCCGATTTCCTGGCGATGTGTGTGCGTGCCCATCTCAATATCATCATCAGCGGTGGTACCGGCACCGGGAAGACCACGCTGCTGAATTCCCTCTCTGCATTCATTCCCAACAGCGAGAGGATCGTGACCATCGAGGACCCGGCTGAGGTTCGGCTGCAGCAGGACCACGTGATCACTCTGGAGGCGCGGCCGCCCAGCATCGAAGGGAAGAACGCCATCCACCAGCGCGACCTCGTGAGGAACACGCTCCGGATGAGGCCGGACAGGATCATCGTGGGTGAGGTTCGCGGCCCCGAAGCGTTCGACATGCTCCAGGCGATGAACACCGGTCACGACGGTTCGATCTCGACCGTTCACGCGAACAGTCCGCGCGACGCCGTCTCCCGCCTCGAGAACATGGTGCTGATGGCCAGCATGGAGCTCCCGGCCCGCGCCATTCGAGACCAGGTCGCCTCGGCGATCCACGTCTTCATACAGCTCAGCCGACTCCAGGACGGGAGCAGAAAGGTCACCCACATCACCGAGGTCAGTGGAATGGAGGGTGAAACGATCACCTTGCAGGACATCTTCCTGTTCAAGCTCCAGGGCGTCGACCACAACGGCAAGGTCAAGGGACAGCTGCAGCCGACGGGCGTTCGCCCGCGCTTCGCAGAGAAGTTTGCGGTCGCTGGAATTGAGCTCCCCGAGGCTCTCTTCGGGTCGGTCCACGAGGAGGCCAGCTGATGATCATGCTGCTCATGGCCGCTCTCTCGGTCGGCGCCTGCGCGTTCACATTCGCTCTCTGGGCGACCGGCTACGGCGGTGCGGACTCCCGCATGGCTGCTCGCCTGGGCCGCCTCCGCGGCGAAGAGGAGATGATTGCCCCTCAGAGCGAGACGGGCAGCAACGTCTTCCAGCGCAAGCGGCGTTCCGTCGTCACGTTCGGGAGTTTCACTCTCGTGCCCGGGAAGATGGCCGCGGCCTGGAGTGACGAACTGTCTCGAGCCGGACTTACGCTCCATGTCAAGGAGTACTTCATCCTCAGGCTGGGGGTCGGGGCGGTGGCCGCCTTCCTGGCTTACGCGCTTGCGCCGGTGGCAGCCATTCAGATGATCGGAGCGCTGGTCGGGGCGGGAGTCGGCTTCTTCCTGCCGGCGATGTTTGTCAAGACGCGGGTCAGCGGCCGTCGAGCCAAGATGGAGGCCCAGGTCCTCGAGCTGTTGCCACTGGTCGCCAGCGCCCTGCGGTCCGGCTTCGGACTGGTTCAGGCGCTGTCGAATGCATCGGAGCAGATGAGCGGACCCCTCCGGGTCGAGATGGACCACATGCTCAGAGACGTTCAGGTCGGCGCGTCGATCGAGGATGCCTTCGAATCGCTCCGTGAGCGCGTCGGCAGCTCGGACTTCGACATCGTCGTGACGGCTATCCTCATCCAACGGTCGGTCGGCGGTAATCTCGCCAACATCCTCGACGGTGTTGCGGAGACGATGCGCGAACGCAACCGGATTCGGGGAGAGATCAAAGCTCTGACGGCACAGCAGAGGATGACCGGCTATGTCATAGGCGCCCTGCCGGTTGGGATGTTCGCACTCTTCTGGTTCCTCAACCCGGAATTCGAAAAACTTCTCTTCATCACGCCGGTCGGGAGGATCCTCCTGACGGCCGCCGTTACGTCGGAGGTGGTCGGATTCCTGGTCATCCTCAAAATCGTCAAGATTGAGGTATAGCTGCGATGGAGTATCTGGTCGCAACAGCCGTGTTCTTCGCCGTCACGCTGGCTCTCTACGGCATCTTCTACCGACCGGCGTCGGCGAACGTCATGGGCGACCGGCTGGTCGGACTGCGCGCGGCGACGCGGGGAGAACTGGCCGCCGACCGGGTGACGGACCCGGGAGCCAGATTCGGCAAGCGTGTCATCAGCCCTGCCCTTCACGCCGTGACACGCCGCATCGAACAAGCGATGCCGGCCAACTATGCTGAGGCCATCAAGGAGACCCTGGTAAGAGCGGGTTCGCCCATCACTCTCGGCCAGCTGATGGCGGTTGTCGCTCTGACGGGCGGCGTCCTGCCGATCCTGCTGGTGGGCTATCTGAGTGGAATGGGCCAGGGAGGCCCGTCACTGCTGCTCGCCTACCTTGTTGCGTTGGGGCTCGGGCTCTACATCCCACGGATGTGGCTGCTGGGGCGCATCCGCTCGCGCCAGAAGGAGATCTGGCGGGCGCTTCCGGATGCATTTGACCTTGTCACGGCTTCGGTCGAGGCGGGCCTCGGGATCGATGCTTCGTTCACGCGCGTGCTCGAGCGATCGAAGGGGCCGTTTGCAGATGAGCTGAGCCGGGCGCTCAGAGAGATTCAGGTCGGTCGAGACCGGAGCGAGGCCTTCATGGATATGGCCGACCGGGCAGGGGTTGAGGAGCTCGGGACCCTCATCCACGCCGTTGTGCAGGCCGAGACCATGGGCATCTCGATCGTCGGCGTCGTCCGCCAGCAGACCCACGTCCTCCGTGTCCGCCGCCGCCAGCGAGCGGAAGAGCAGGCGTTCAAGGCCCCGATCAAGATGGTGTTCCCGCTCGTTTTCCTCATCTTCCCCGCTGTTGGCATCGTCATTGGCGGACCTGCCATCATTCAGCTCATGGAAGTGCTGGGGGACTGAGCAGCTTGGATGTCAGGGACCTGACCTCGGGACGGGTCCTGGCCCCCGACGCTCGGGAGGCTCGCGGCTTCTTCGGGCGCGGGATCGGGCTCTCTTTCCGCCGATCGATTCCCGGAGGAGGACTCGTCATACGGCCCTGTTCCTCCATCCACATGGCCTTCATGCGGTTCCCAATTGACGTCGTGTTCTTCGATCGGGACCTGACCGTCACGAAGGTGGCGCGGGGAGTCCGTCCCTGGATCGGCTTCGCTTTCGGTGGGAGGGGGGCAGCAGGCGTCCTCGAGATTCCCGCAGGCGGGGCACGGGACACCGACATCGGACACGTGCTCGCTTTCGAGTAGTTCGTCAGTAGTAACCTGGCCAGAGAAGGATCACGATGGCGCCCAGCGCGAGGTAGGGTCCGTAGCTATAGGTAGCTCCACGACCCCGCGCAAACAAAAGCACGAAGGCGGGCAGGCCGCCGAAGACGACCCCGAGGAGCAGCGCCCCGACAACCCGCGACCAGCCTGTCAGGAGCCCGATCAGCAGGATCAGCTTTGCGTCGCCCATCCCGAAGGCCGTGGCGTTGACGCCCAGCACGGCTCCGGTGAGTGCACCGACGAGGAGAAGCACGACGGCCGTTCCCGCAGCAACGGCGGCTCCGATTGCGATCTCATCGAGGTTCCTGTCCGGCCATAACGGCGCAACAACGGCCGCGGCAACGATCGATGGGTATATGAGCCGGTTCGGGATCCGCCTCCGTTCGAAGTCGGTGCTCGATGCGAGGCAGAGGATCGCCGCCGCCGCCGCCGTCATGGAGGCGGGCAAGGGATCGTAATGACCCGGCCGGAATGAGATGCCCCAGCAGGCGCCAATCGCCAGTCCGAGGGCGAGACCCCACACCAGGCGCCGCCTTCCGCTCAGAGGGTTGTTCCCGAATTCGGGCTCCCGGTAGAGGCGATGCTGCAGGCCGGCCGCGAACCAGCCCGTCGCGAGACCGGCGACGGCTGCGATAATCGCGGGCAACGGCGACTCCATCGCCCTCGATGGTGGCGGCTCGGGCCGGAACGCGCACTTCGGCACACGGAGACCACAGAAATCCAGGTTCCCCTTGCCCCACCGGCCTAGCGGCGGCGAATCATGCCGATGTCCCGTTCGAAGGCCTTGAACTGCTTCCGCGACAGGGTGGCAAGGGGGTTGTTTCCCAGTTCATCCCACCACCTCTGGACTACGCCGGCGACCTCCGCTGCCACCTCCGGCCCCCCCGGCGGGCCGGCCGGCTGGGGTAGACCCGGCCCCTTCAGTTCCGCCGGGCTGAGCCGTCCGTCGAGCAGTTTCAGGGCATCGAGTACCTGAGCCGGTTCGACCATCGTCAGTCGCTGGTAGTTGGCGATGCTCAGGGCGGTGGTGAGGATGTCGGTGAAGCGGATCGGATCCAAGAGCAGGCTAGCCTGCGTCGGCCAGGGCCGCGGAGAAGTCCCGTACTCGCCCGGCAGCACCCGTGAGGATTGGCCGGAAGTGGCTGAAACATAATGTCTCGAACTCGAGGGTACCAAGTTTGTGCACCGAATCCGTGGCGGTCGTCATGTTCTCGGTCCAGAGGCGTGATGGAAGCATGAGGCGTCCGAACTTGTGCTGGAGTGCATCACCGACGATCAGCAACCCCCTTTCCCGCGAGTGAAGAGAGATGCTTCCCGGCGTATGCCCCGGCGCGTGGACCACCGTCAATCCACCGAATACCGGCAGCTCGTCGCCGTCCTCGAGATGCGTGTCAACCCTCGCCGAACCCGGGTCGAGCCGTGCCAGCCACGGGTCGACCAGCCGCGCGATGAGCGGATGCTGGGAAGGGTTTGGGAGCGGCAGCTCACTCTCCACCAGCGGAGCATCATGCACGTGCACCGCCGTCTTCGCGGGGACCAGCTTCTGGAGCTCCGGGAGACCTCCCACATGGTCGACGTGAGAGTGAGTGATGACGATGTGTTCGACGTCTTCCGGCTCTCGATCGATCTCTTTGAGAGCAGCGAGGATGCGTCCCCCGGAACCCACGTTGCCGCAGTCGACGACGGTCAGGTGCTCGTCGGCCAGGAGGTAAGCCCGCGATCCCCGTGTCCGCACCTGGAAGACGCCGGGGACGATTTCACGCGTGAGCCTGAAGGCTCTGGGCTTGACCTGGTCCCATTGGCCCTCTATCCGAGCCTGCCACTCCTGCCCTTTTCCGGATTCGCTGCGCCCCACTCGTTCATCCTAGCGGTTCCGTTTGCCGCCTCGCACGGGTGAGTCGAGAATGTCCTTACATCGTAGAGTGGAGACGGCCGATGGCGATCACACTGGCGGACAACGAACAGGAGGCGACCTGGCGGTCGCAGGTCAAGGATTTCATCGAAGCGGAAGGGCGGCCGCTCTTCGCTGCCGGGAACGCTGACGAAAGCGGCGAAGGCGGCCTCTTCGGCCGCCTCGGCGCGATCAAGGCGTGGCGGGAGAAGCTGGCCGGGAAGGGCTGGATCGCACCGTCGTGGCCGAAGAAGTACGGCGGCGCTGAGATGTCCGTCGTTGACCAGTTCATCATGAACGAAGAATTTGCTGAAGCTGGCGTTCCCGGGAATGTCGGCGGCTTCGGCGTCATGATGATCGGCCCCACGATCATCGAGCACGGCAACGAGGAGCAGAAGGAGGAACATCTTTCGAAGATCCTCAAGGGCGAAGTCATCTGGTGCCAGGGATACAGCGAGCCCGGCGCCGGCAGCGACCTCGCCTCCCTCCAGACTCGCGCAGTGCGCGACGGAGACGAATATGTAGTCAACGGCCAGAAGATCTGGACGACCGGAGCCCAGTGGGCGGACTGGATGTACATGCTGGTCAGGACGAACCCGGAGGCGCCGAAGCACCGCGGGATCAGCTACCTCCTGGTCGATATGAAGTCACCGGGCGTGACCGTGCGTCCGCTTACCACGATGGCCGGCATGCAGACGTTCAACGAGGTGTTCTTCGAGGACGTTCATGTCCCTCTCAAGAACCGCGTCGGCGAGGAGGACCGCGGCTGGTACGTCGGAACCACGACTCTCGACTTCGAGCGGAGCTCGATAGGGAATGCCATCGGCGTTCGCAAGATCCTGGAATCCCTGCTCAGGCAGGCGGAAGATGCGACCAGCCCCATCTCGTTCGAGCGCCGTGCGGGAATCCGCCACGAGTTCGTTGAGCGCTGGATCGAGTGCGAGGTTGCGAAGCTTCTGAGCTACCGCGTGGTCAGTATGCAGGTCCACGGCCTCATCCCCAACTACGAGGCGAGCATGTGCAAGCTCTTCAGCAGCGAGCTGCAGCAACGGATCGCGGAACTCTCGATGCATCTCATCGGAACTCACGGCGGCATCCGCAGCCGGGCGAGCGTCGGATACGTTCAGGCTGTGAGCTCGACCATCGCCGGCGGCACGACAGAGGTGCAGAAGGGGATCATCGCGACGCGAGGGCTGGGCCTGCCGAGAGGCTGATGCCGCTTCCCTTCGAGCCCCCGCTGGCGCCGATGCTGGCTAAACTGACCCCAGAGATTCCGGGCCAGCCCGGCTGGCGCTACGAGCCCAAGTGGGACGGTTTTCGCTGTCTCGTCTACCGTGACGGCACCGGAGTCTACCTCCAGAGCAGGGATGGCAAGCCTCTGGCGCGCTACTTTCCCGAACTCGAGGGCGGCCTCGTGAAGGTCCTTCAGCCGGGAATGGTGCTCGACGGCGAGCTGGTCGTGATGACCGCCGGCGGACTCGACTTCGATGCGCTCCAGGCCAGGATCCATCCGGCCGAATCACGCGTGAAGAAGCTCTCGAAGGAAAGCCCTGCGTCTTTCGTGGCATTCGACCTGCTCGCTGAGGACGGCAGTGATCTGCGCTCCTCGTCGTTCAACCTCAGGCGGGCCAAACTCGAAGAGAGACTCGCCGGTGTCGGTCCACCGGCTTTCCTGACTCCCGCCACGAAGGATGAGGCTCTCGCCCGCCGGTGGTTCGACCAGTTCGAAGGTGCGGGGTTCGATGGCGTCATAGCAAAGCGGGAGGACGAGCCCTACAGGTCCGGCGCCCGGGCAATGGCGAAGATCAAGCATCTGCGTTCCGCTGACTGCATTGTCGGGGGCTTCCGCTGGAATCGGGGGCAAGAGGGAGAGTCGGTCGGTTCGCTGTTGCTCGGACTCTACGACGACGAAGAGGTCCTCCACTTTGTAGGGCACACGTCGAGCTTCAGCTCCGCGGTGCGCCGTGAGCTGGTCGAGTTTCTCGCTCCCTATCGGGCGGAAGGGCCGGAGGGTGAGGGCTTCGGAGGGGGCCGGACGCCCGGCGGGCAGAGTCGCTGGAGTGGCAAGAAGGACCTCTCCTGGGTGGGGCTCCGGCCGGAGCTGGTCTGCGAGGTGACGTTCGATCATCTTCAGGGGAATCGCTTTCGTCACGCCTCCCGGTTCCGGGCGTGGCGTCCCGACAAGGCACCGTCGGAATGCACGTTCGAGCAGCTGGATGCACCGGTCCCTGCGGAACTGCGAGCCGTGTTCGCGGCGGATGGCGGCGCCCTGTCCGGTGCGGGCTAGCGAGAGCGCCGCCGCCGGCTCGGTTGCGCACGGGTGGGCTCGCCGGGGGCTTTGGGATAATGCGGAGGCAGCGGCGCCTCTCCAAGGCCGGCCGACTCCTGAGCGAGAACCAGCTCCATGAGTGGTTCGAGCGAATGGGAGTGTGACTCGATCGTTGCGGCCGGATCGCCCCGCTCCTCAAATCTCGCCGGCGCGGTGGCAATGGTGAACGCTGCCGGATCCACGCCGGGGACCTCGTCCCACGTCAGGGGCATGGAAACCCGGGCGTCGGGAGTGGGACGCACGGAGTAAGCGGACGCCACCGTGCGGTCCCGAGCGTTCTGGTTGTAGTCGATGAAGACCCCATGGCGTTCCTCCTTCCACCAGCGTGTGGTCGCCAGGGCCGGAACGCGCCGTTCCACCTCTCTTCCGAGGGCGAGCGCACAGCGGCGGACTTCCTTGAATCCCCAGCGGCGCTCAATTCTGACGTTGATATGGATCCCCCGCGACCCGGAGGTCTTTGGGTAGCTCCGGAGCCCCATGGACCGAAGCACTTCACCGCAGACCAGCGCGACCTCGACCACCATCTCCCACGCGGCCTCGGGTGTCGGATCGAGATCCACGCGGAGCTCGTCCGGATGGTCGACGTCGTCGGCGCGGACCGGCCAGGGATTGAGGTCGATGCACCCCAGGTTGGCGAGCCAGGCGAGGCCCGCCGGGCTCCTGACCACGCAGAGGTCGGCCGACCTTCCGCTCGGGAAGGAGACCCGGGCCGTGTCGACCCAGGGTGGAAGGTTCGCGGGGGCTCGCTTCTGGAAGAACGGTGGCTCGGCGATGCCTTTCACGAATCTCTTGAGGATCATCGGCCGGTCTCTCAGGCCGGCGAGAGCGCCGCCGGCGACAGACAGGTAGTACTCGACGAGGTCGAGTTTGGTGTGCCCCGCCTCCGGGAAATAGACCTTTGTAGGACTCGTGATCCTGACGGGTGTGCCGCCCGCGTCGATCTCGATCGCACTGGCTGCCATCCGACCATGGTAGCCAGTGCGACGGCCCGATCGCTCGGTCCACTAATGGAAGGGTGTGGCCACCTCATTGATGAACCGATCCAGTACTGCGATCTTCTCGGGAACGGTGCGACCCAGCGTGAAGTCAGGGACGATGAACTCGTCGACTCCCGCCTCTCGGTATTCACCCATCTGTTGCTGAATCTGGCCGACGTTGCCGGCGAGGGCGCGTTCCCCGACCCTCGAAGCACGCTCCAGGACCTTCGGATCATCACTGAGGAAGAGGAGGTTCTGCGCCGATCGCTTGATGGTCTTCGGGTCCCGGCCGAAATCCGAGCAGTGCTGCTCGAGGACCGATATCTTGTGCCGCAGCACGGCGGGCGAGCCCCAGACGTTCCACTCGTCGGCGTGCTCCGCCGCGATGCGCAGTGTCCTCTTCTCCCCTCCGCCGCCTATGAGAAGGGGAAGAGGGGACTGGACGGGCTTCGGTGCCAGGGGGGCGGCGGTCAACGTGTAGTACCTGCCCGCGAAGTCGGTCTGCGCCGACGCAAAAAGGCCCTTGATGACCCTGCAGGCCTCGTCGAGTCTGCTCAATCTGCCGCCGACCGTGGAGAACGGGATGCCGTAGGCGACGTGCTCATTCTCCTGCCAGCCGGCCCCGAGCCCGAGCACGAAGCGACCACCGCTGACAATGTCGATACCCGCAGCCATCTTCGCGAGAAGCGCCGGATGGCGATACGTGTTACCGACGACCAGAGTGCCGAGCCGCACGCGGGGAACCGCTGCCGCCAGTGCGGCGACGGTTGTCATCGCCTCGTTGGTGGGCCCGCTGGTGTCCTCGGCGTTGGGCATGAAGTGGTCGGCATACCAGACTCCATCCCATCCCGTGGCTTCGGCGTGGCGGGCAAGAGCCAGGGTGTCGCTCCAGGTGTTGCCGGCGCCAGGCCAGATCGAGAAGCGCATAGGTCCTCCTTGGTGAACTACGGGTGCCGGTCTCCGGACCTCGGTCGGCTTTGCCGGCGGTGGCGGACCGGGAGAGCGCACGACGGTGCTATCCGATCTTGGCGCCTGGCTGCGCTCTGCGAAAGCGTGGTGTGATCAGTCGCTTCGTGCGGACGTTGCGTGGTTGCTCGACTTCCAGTCGCGGAACGCCGAAAGGAGTCGCTCACGAACGTCCGAATCAAGCGAGTCGTCGCTCAGCTGCCCGGTGAGCCGGATCGTCTGCCGGACCTGGTCGAGGTATCCCTTGCAGCCGTGACAATCGGAGATATGCCGCTCGAACTGACTGCGAATGTCCAGGGGCATGACGTTCTCGAAGTAGTCCGTGATTAGCTCCACCAGCTCGCGACAGGTCAGCGCGTCACTCGTGCTCAAGACTCCTCCTCCGTGAGATACTCACCAAGCGCCTTCCTGACCTTGGAACGCGCTCGGTGAAGCAGTACGCGCTGATTTGTCTCCGATATCTCCATTGCGTTACAGACTTCGCTTGCCGTCCAGTGCTCGAGGTCCCTCAACGTGATGACCATCCGCTGAGAATCGGGAAGAGCATCGATCGCCCTGCGCAATACTGCCATCGTCTCGCCGGCCATCAGGCGATCCTCCGGGAAGCCGCTCCAATCGGGTGCAACCGACGCCCAGCCTCCGGCGCCGGGCCCGCCGGCCCGAACGAATCGGTCGGGGTCGACGGCCGGCTCGGAGCCGCCTGCCTCCGCCGGCGCGAGGCTCGAGAACGATATCGAACGTCCTTCGCGGCGAGCGCCGGTGAGGGCCCTCTTCACGAGGATGCGAAAGAGCCAGGTCTTGAGCGAGGCTCTCCCCTCGAATCTGCCGATGGACCCGAGAACTCCGACCCAGGTCTCCTGCACCGCATCGTTTGCCGTCTCGCGGTCCTTCACGTACATCATGGCGACCCGGGTCAGGGCCGGCGTGTACTGGTCCATCAGTTCTGCGAACGCAGCCTCATCTCCCTCCCGGAGACGCCGTACGAGGTCCTCTTCGGCCG
>CAZHMF010000004.1:0-17225 GCA_964533605.1 uncultured Anaerolineaceae bacterium | reverse complement strand
CGTGGCAGAACACGACCTCGGGGACGCAGTCCATATCTTCGCGGAGGCGATCGGGCGCCCGGGAGAGAGACGCTTCCGGCTTCAGATCATCGGCTCAGTGGGCAACTCCGCCTCCGTCTGGATGGAAAAGGAGCAGCTCGCTGCGCTCGGCGCAGGCATCGAAGCCGTCCTTCGAGATGAGGGTTATCAGTATCAGCGTCTTCCCCTCGATGACGCCGAGCCTCCGGCCGTGTTTCCTTCGGCCCCCGACATCGACTTCAGGGCGGGACGGCTTTCGCTTGGACTCGATCGCTCTCGGGAACGACTTGTGGTCATCGCCGCGATCGGCGAGGAAGGCGGCGATGAGGTGCAATGTGCGGCCGACTACCGGCGCTCGCACGAACTGCGCCGTCAGATTGCGGATGTTGTCAGTGCAGGAAGGCCCATCTGCCGTCTCTGCGGTGGTCCGCTCGATCCCGATGGGCATGTCTGCGTCAAGACCAACGGCCATCACCGTCAGTCCTGAACGGCCGCCGGTCCGGCCACACCCACCTCCGACGGCACAAACCAAGGAATGCATCCATGTATGACTATGACCTGATCTCAATCGGCGGCGGGACGGCCGGGCTGACTGTGGCCCGCCTCGTCGCAGAGAAGGGCAAACGCGTCGCGGTTGTCGAGGCTCGCGAACCCGGCGGTGACTGCCTCTGGACCGGATGCGTTCCCTCGAAATCTCTGGTCGCGGCCGCCCGTGCGGCCGACACGGTCCGGCGGGCTTCCCGATTCGGCGTAGAGGCGGACATTCGAACGATCAACTTCGATGCGGTTCGGCGCCATATCCGTGCCGCCCAGGAGCGCGCGGGCGATGTTGACACGCCCGAAGCGATTGCGTCCTACGGGGTCGATCTGATTCGAGGCGAAGCGAAGTTCGCCGACGACCACAGCATAAGCGTCGAGGGACGCCGGATCTCGTCCCACTACTTCGTGATCGCTACCGGTGCGCGACCGTCATTGCCGCCGATCGCCGGCCTGTCCGAAGCCGGTGTGGACACGACGGACACGGTATGGGACTGGGAGGAACTTCCCCGATCGCTCGCGGTCATAGGCGGCGGCCCCGCGGGGTGCGAGATAGCACAGTCCTTCGGGCGGCTCGGTGCAGAGGTGGTGCTCCTCGAACGAGAGATGGCAGTACTGCCGGCGGAGATGAGAGACGCCGGGCGGCTCATCGGTCGGCTTCTCGCCGAGGACGGAGTCCGCGTCGCGACCGGGGCCACGGTTGGAGCCGTGAGCCGAGAGGGGTCCCAGCTGCGTGTGTCCTGGTCGCAAGGCGAAGGGGCCGAGAGCCGGCTGTTCTCGAAGGTTGTCGTGACCAGCGGCCGAAGGCCCGCGGTGGGCGGACTGCGCCTCGAGGAGGCGGGCGTGATTGCCGGTCCAGGCGGGATCAGAGTGGACTCACGCCTCCGAACCTCCGCGAAGCACATCTTTGCGGCGGGCGACGTGACCGGAGGGCCGCAGTTCACGCACGTCGCTGAGGACCAGGCCCGCGCAATTGCCAATGCGATCAACGGCGGCCTTCTCGGCCGCTTCGGCTGGAACGGACGGGTGGTGCCGAGGGTCACATTCACAGATCCGGAGGTGGCCTCAGTTGGTCTCACCGCGGACCAGGCGAAAGCGCGTTACGGCGACCGGGCCGGGGTCTGGCGGCTCCCGCTCCGCGATGTCGACCGTGCCGCGACCGCGGGAGAGCTGAGCGGATTCTTCGAGGTTGTCACGGCGCCCGGCTGGGAGCGGTTCATCCCCCGCCTGGGAAGTGCGGTGGGCGGCCAGATTGTCGGTGCCACGTTCGTCTCCCCCGGCGCCGGGGATCTTCTCGCGACGATTGTGGTCGGGATGAGGCTCCGTCTGCCTGCCGGCCTTCTCATCTGGAACGTTCAGCCCTATCCGACGTACGGACTGGGAGTGCGACAGGTGCTCGGAATGGCGTTTGACCCGAGCCTTCGCCCGGCAGATTGAGGGTGCCGGTCAGCGGCGACGCCTGGCGCGCGTGATCGCGGCGCCCGGCTTCGACGGCTGTCAGCCGTTAGACTCAAACGGATGTCATTCGAATCCTCCGGTCCGGCCCGTGAGCGCCGGGGCGCCGCCGTGAGAGCCTGGGGGCTGGAGTCCGGCGTAGTCCTGATCGCGTCCGGCCTGCCCGTCCCGATCGAAGGTACGGATCAGTTCCACGATTACCACGCGCACGGGGAGTACCGGTACCTGGCGGGGATCGCTACCCGGGGCAGCGTCCTGGCGTTCAATCCGGCCGAAGGCTGGTCCCTTTTTGCTCCCGTAGCCTCGCGCGAGGACAGGGTCTGGACCGGCGACACCGAGCCTCCCGAATCGTTGGGGGACCGTGCCGGGATCGGCGATGCCCGGCCGCTGGCGGAGCTCGGTGCGTGGCTGGAACCCCACCGCGGTGAGAGGCTTGCCATCATCGGACATCCGGACCTGCGGCGTAGCCCGGAACTCTACGGGCTCGAACCCTGGCATGCGTTCGAGGCGGAGAGGGATGACGGCATGGCAGTCCGCCTCAGTCAGACGGTCTCGGAGCTTCGAAGGGCTAAGGACGCCTGGGAGCTCGATCTGATGATGCGAGCCGCGGAGGCGACGAGGGCCGGGCACCTCCTCGCTCTCCAGACCGCGCGCGCGGGCATGTCTGAGCGCGGCCTCCAGGTTGAGCTGGAGGCCGAATTCCTCCGCAACGGCGGCGACAGGACGGCCTACGGGTCGATCGTCGCGAGCGGTCCCAATGCCGCCACTCTCCACTTCGCCCCGACGGACCGGCTCCTCTCGGCTGGGGACCTGGTGCTCATCGACGCCGGTGCCGAGTGCGGGGGATATGCCTCTGATGTCACCAGGACGTTTCCCGTGAGCAGCACCTACACGGGGGCGCAGCGCGATCTGTACGCGCTCGTGCTCGATGTTCAGATGGGCGCGATCGCGTCGGCCGTCGCCGGCAAGGAGTACAGGGAGCTTCACCTCGAGGCGGCCGGAGCTGTCGCGGAGGGGCTCGTCCAGCTTGGCCTGCTTCGCGGCGATCCGGCCTCGCTGGTCGAGCGCGACGTCCATGCCCTGTTCTTCCCGCACGGACTGGGCCACCTTCTCGGGCTTGCGACACACGACGCCGGAGGTTGCCTGGCAGGGCGGGAGCCGAGCGACAGGTTCGGGCTCAAATGGCTCCGGGCCGACCTTCCCCTCGTGCCCGGATATGTGGTGACGGTCGAGCCCGGCATCTACTTCATCCCTGCCCTGATCGAGGATCCCGACATCCGTAGCCGTTTCGCGGATGCAGTCGAATGGCGGGCCGTCGACGAGCTTGCCGGGCTCGGAGGTATCAGAATCGAGGACGACGTGCTGATAACTGAGGAAGGCCCCCGGGTCCTGACGGCTGACATACCGAAGTCCATCGAGGCCATAGAGTCACTCCGCCGGGAAGCTCTCGGATGACCGGCCGGCGGCCGCGGAAGCTGACGCTCGAGGACGTCGTACGTGTCCCCCGCCCCGGGCTGAACGTCCCCATGAGGTGGAGGTTCACTCCGGACGGGTCGGCGCTCACCTACCTGTACAGCGAGCGGGCCGATCTCGTTCAGAGCCTTTGGGAGCGTCCCCTCGGGCGGGAGGACGACCGCCTCCTCGCCGGGCCTTCAGCGGAGGCCTCCGATGAGACTTCGTTGTCGCTCGATGAGGCATTGCGCAGGGAACGCCTGCGAATGCGCGAGCTCGGCGTCACGGATTACCACTTCGCCCCGAAGGCCGATCCGCGCGTCCTCGCCGTGCCGTCGCCCGAGGGTGTTCGAGTCATGGTCGGCGGCGGCGACCTGAAGCTCCTTCCGGGCACCAGGGGCGCCCAGTTCCCGCGCCTGAGCCCGAACGGGAAGCGTCTCGCCTTCGTGCGCGAGGGTGAGCTGCATGTCGCGTCGGTGGCCACGGGGGTGGTGAACCGGCTGACGGAGGGTGCTGAGCCGGGGTTTACCCATGGACTGGCAGAATTCATCGCCCAGGAAGAGTTGGAGCGAAGCGACGGATTCTGGTGGAGTGGGGACTCCGAGACGATCGCCTTCGAAGAGGCGGACAGCCGGCACATCCCGAAATTCACAATCCTCCACGACGAGGGGAACCGGCAGACGGCCGAGACTCACGAGTACCCATTCGCCGGCGCCGAGAACGTTGAAGTGCGCCTCGGGGTCGTCGCTCTGGAGACGGGACAGACCGTCTGGCTGGATCCCTCGGGCGGGGAGGATGGATACCTCGCGAACGTGTGCTGGCGCCCCGATGGCGCGCTCATCGTCTCCTGGCTGAACCGCGAGCAGACAACCCTCTCGGTGCGGTCCTTCGAGGCGCCTGACTGGACCGGGGCGCCGCTCTTCCAGGAGACTACCGAGCCCTGGCTCAACCTCGCACACGATATCCGTTTCCTCAGCGATGGTTCCTTCGTCAGGACCTCCGAGCGGACCGGGTTCAGGCACGTCTACCTGCATGACCGGGACGGTAGCGTTCTGAGGGCCGTCACGACCGGCGATTGGGCCGTCACCTCCCTGATCGCGCTGGATGCGGAGCAGGGGAGGGTGTTCTTCCAGGCAACGAAGGAGTCCGTGCTGGAGAGGCACGTGTACGCCGCCGGACTCGATGGCGGTGATCTCCAGCGGCTGACGCACGAACCGGGCTGGCACACGGCGGCCTTCGACCGTGATTGCCGCCGCTTCATCGATACCTACAGCTCGCGGGATTCGGCGCCGGCCACCGTGGTCCGGAGTGCGAAGGACGGGCGCGTCGAAGAGGTCGTCTTCGAGCAGCCGGATGCAGGCGCTGCCGGACTCGGGCTCCAACCCCCGTCGTTCATCGAGGTGTCGGCTCCGGCCGGAGGTGTCCTTCATGGAGCCCTCTACCTACCACCCGGGGCGGGTGAAGGTGACGAGCCATTTCCGGTCATTGTCTCGGTCTACGGGGGACCGCACGCGCAACGCGTTGCCGAGGACTGGAGCCTGACGGTCGACCTGCGCGCGCAGTACCTGGCGCAGAACGGCTACGTGGTCCTGAAGCTGGACAACCGCGGGTCGGCCAATCGCGGCCTCGCATTCGAGGCTCAACTCTGGAAGCGGATGGGCACGGTCGAGCTGGAAGATCAGGTGGCAGGAGTGGAATACCTGTCCCGGATCCCGTACGCGGACACATCGCGCACGGGAATCTACGGGTGGAGCTACGGTGGCTACATGACCTGCCTTGCGCTCATGAAGGCCCCGGAGGTGTTCTCGGTCGGCGTTGCCGGCGCGCCCGTGGCCGACTGGGATGGATACGATACCGGCTACACCGAGCGCTACATGAGCACTCCGGAGAGCAATCCCAATGGTTACCACGAAGCGTCGGCTCTGACGCACGCGGAGGGGCTGCGGGGACGGCTGATGCTGGTCCACGGCCTGGTCGACGAGAACGTGCACTTTCGTCACACGGTGAGGTTGGTGGCGGCGCTGACACGCGCGCAGAAGGAGTACGATCTGCTGCTTTTCCCGGCAGAGCGCCATCTCCCGAGGGGAAAGGAAGGCCTTCTCTACATGGAGCGAAGATTGATGGATTATTTCGAGAAGCACCTCAAGGGCAACGAACCCGGCCGGTAGAGCCCCCCGGAGGGGAGCCGGGGCGACACAAAAGCACCCGGGCGGAGCCCGGGTGCGTCTTTTCCTGGAACTGCCGGGTGGCGGTCAGGCGAGCGGCGCCTCCACCGGCTCTGATTCATCTGAGTTCGCGGCCGGCTTGAACTTGAGCAGGGCCTCCAGTGTGAAGCCGAGGTCTGCTTTCTCGCAGAGTGAACCACAGTAGGTCATCTTGATGGAGCTCGGAGACTTCCTCCAGTCGTACCGAAGACCACACCGTGCGCACACGTGGATGTGATTGGCGAGCTGGTCATTATTGCTCTGCAAACCAACCATTCTCTTCCTCCCGCGAGACTGGGGCCTCGCCCCCGCATTCACCTTAGCACAGCCTCGGGAAATGCGAGGCGAGGTGCGCGGATTGCCCGGGACCGGCTCCGGAAAGCTGGTCCCGGACTTTACCCCGCTCCCTGTATTGATCATCGGCACTCTGGAGCTAGGCCTGAACGCCGATTTCGGCGTCCATCTCTTCAATGATCTTCCGCATTTTACGCATGGTCTCGGCGCGGCGGCGCTGAGCCTCGGGCAGCTTCGATATGTCCTCCTCGGCTATTGCGAACCCGTAGGCCGGGAAGGCCTGGATATCTTCGTCTGGGAGGGAGCCGACGAGCTCTTTGCGCTTCAGTGCCGCCTCGACGTAGGGCGCGAGTTCTTCTTCCTTGCGCTTCAGGCGCTCGTCTTCGCGCTCTTTGAATGCGGGCATAACCTCTGTGGCGAACAGCTCGAGCGACTGGCAGATATGTTCGTGGCGATTCTTGCCCCCCTGCTGGATGAATACGGCCTGGTCGACTCCTGCCTCGGCGAAGGTCGAGAGGTGGTCCCGCAGCTGAGCGGGAGTGCCGATCCCCCCTGTTCCGCCGCCCAGGAATTCTGTCCCGAGTCGGTCGCGAACCGTCTCGTATCTCTCCCAGATATCGGTTCTCCCGGGGCGGTGCATGCCGAAGCTGTAGTGGTGTCCCAGGGCGAACTGGAAAAAGCGGAAGCCATCAAGGCCGCGGCGGGCCGCCTCCTCCGCGTCGGCGTGGCAGGAGAAGCTGGTGACCATGGCGATGTTGGGATTGACGGCGTGACCGATGGGCACGCACTCGCGCTTGAACGTCTCGTAGTAGTCCTGGACCCAGTGCCGGGCCTCGCTCGGGTCGACGAACGCGAAGGTCAATGCGCCGATCCCAAGCTGCGCCGCGAGATGGATCGTGTCGCGATTCGAGCAGGCGACCCAGAGGGGCGGGTGTGGCTTCTGCACGGGCTTCGGAACGAGATTGCGCTGCGGCATGGAGAAGTACTCGCCTTCAAAGCCGGGGTACGGGTCCATGGCGAGCATGTTTGCGGTCTGCTCCACGGTTTCGCGCCACATCGCACGACGCTGGTCGGGTGTGATCCCGAATCCCTCGAGCTCGGCCCGGGAGGCGGACTCACCTGTGCCGAATTCGACGCGACCGTTGGAAACGAGGTCAAGCGTGGCGATTCGTTCTGCCGTCCTCGCCGGATGGTTGTAGCCCGGTGGCATGAGGACGATGCCGTGCCCGAGCCTGATCTGCTTCGTTCGTTGCGAAGCTGCCGCCAGGAATACTTCCGGTGCAGACGAATGGGAGTACTCCTCGAGGAAGTGGTGCTCGACCTCCCACACATGATCGATACCGAGACTGTCGGCCAGCTCGACCTGGTCAAGTGCCTGCTGGAAGAGAGCCAGCTCGCCGCCCTCGTCCCAGGGGCGCGGGAACTGGTGTTCGTAGAAGATGCCGAAACGCATGGAAGACCCCCCTCAGATTCACTCTAGCAGACGGGCCGGCGGCGCCGGACGCTCAATCCAGGAGAGGATAGAAGACCATTCCCGTGGCGAGCTTCGGGTGGAAGAACGTGGACTTCTGGGGAAGACGCTCGCCCCGATCCGCAAGCGTGATCACGTCTTCCATCGTAACCGCATGATTAAGGAAAACCACACCACTGGAGCCCGCCGTAAGCCTTGAGATGGATTCCTCTTCATCGTGGGCGAACTCCACAGCGCCCGCCCGGAGCGCGTCGTCGTCGATCCCCCAGAGCGGTTCCAGCAGCGCGTACCGGATCAGATTGGGTTGAAGGTTGGCCCAGAGCGCACTGTGCCCTCCCGGCGTGAGAGCGGCCACGACTTCGCGATCGCGCACTTTGAGAACGTGGAGGAGCCCATGCTCGAGGCCGGCAGCCACTATTGCTTCCGGGTTCTCTTCGAGCAGTCGCCCGGCGACGGCTCCCGCTCTGCCGTTGGCAGGGATGGCTTCGATGTCGAACACCCTTTCCGTGATCTCCTGCCAGGCGGCCGGCGGCGTCCGCGGGATCACTCTATGGGTGGGGCGGATCAGCAGTCCCGGGTCGTCCAGGGCCACCAGTCCGCCGAGAACGAATCTTGCCGGGTCCAGGGGATCGAGACCGGGCTCCTGCTCCAGGCGGCGCGCTTTGAACTGCACCGCGGTTTCGTACCGGTGGTGACCGTCGGCGATATAGAAGGATTCGGTCGAGAGCGGAGCCAGCAAGCGGCGGCCGGCCCTGTCGGCGGGAACAGCCCAGAGGCGATGCGTCTCGCCCGCTGTGGAGCCTTCCTGATCCGGTTCGCGAGAAGTGTTCTGCTCGATGAACTCCCGCATCCCTCCAGACCGATCGCGAGCCACCATCAGGAGGGGGCTGAACTGGGCACCGGCGGCCTCGAGAAGACGCAGGCGGTCCTCTTTTGGTCCCGACATCGTGTACTCGTGGGGTTTCACCGCGCCTGATTCCCAGGGCTGAGCCTCGACACCCGCAAGAAGACAGCGGCGGCTAAACTCTTGGTCCCTGTCCTGAAAGACCTGCTCGTAGACGTAGAACGTCGGTTGGCTGTCACGGGCGAGAACGCCCGCCTCGCTCCAGGTCGCGAGTGTCCGGGCAACGGCGGTGTAACCCTCGTCCCGGCCATGCGGACGTTCAAGGTGCAGAGCGTTGTAGGGATTGCGGGCGAACCAGCCGTCGAGATCCTCGTCGGAAACAATGTCGTAGGGAGGAGAAAGCAGAGTTCCGAGATCGCCGGCCCCGGCCGTGTACCTGATGCCACGGATCGGAATCAGTTCGGCCATGTCGCCTCCCGGTGGTTTGTTCGAGTGACGTGGTGAATCCTAAGATCACCACGCCCCAATGCCTTCCTACTGCGTATTCTGCAACATCATCGCCGGAACTGAACCGGGAAACATCGTTTATGAGGACGATGAGATGGTTGTCGTCCAGAACATCCTTCGCTGGGCTCCGGTCATGCTTCTCGCCATGACGCGCGAGCACGCGACCCAGAGCGAGCTGTGGGAGTCGCACATCGGACTCGTCGGCCGCATCTCGGCCGGAATCGGCAAGCAGCTCTGCCCGGGCGGCTTCCGGCTCGTGTCCAATTTCGGGTACGACGCCATGCAGAGCCAGGAGCACGGCCACGTCCACATCATTGGCGGTCACTTCCTCGGCCACTACGTGGGTTGACGCGGGCCGGTCAGGCGAGCGCCTCGCGCTGTGTGGCAAAGAGCTGCAGGATCCCCTCGCGCGCCAGGTCCACGAGCCCATCCATGGACGCACGGCTGAACGGCACCCCCTCTGCGGTGCCCTGCACCTCGACGAAGGCATCCTCGGCGGTCATCACGACGTTGAAGTCGACCTCGGCCGACGAGTCTTCCGTGTAGCAGAGGTCGAGCATCGGGACCCCGCCCACGATCCCGACCGACACCGCCGCGACCTGTGAGAGAAGCACCGATTCGCCGATCTTTCCGGCCTCGACGAGACCTCGAATTGCCGTCGCGAGACTGACGTAGCCACCGGTGATCGCGGCCGTTCTCGTGCCTCCGTCGGCTTGCAGAACGTCGCAGTCGAGCGTGATCGTTCTCGATCCCAGGAGCTCCAGATTGACCACTCCCCGCAGAGAACGCCCGATAAGACGCTGAATCTCCTGGGTTCGACCACCGGGCCGGCCCCTCTCGACTTCGCGCTGCGTTCGAGTGTGAGTCGACCGGGGAAGCATGCTGTACTCGGCGGTGACCCACCCGCTGTCCGTTTGCCGGAGCCACCCCGGTTGCCGGTCCTCGACGGTGGCCGCGCAGAGCACCCGCGTCTTCCCGAACTCGACCAGGCAGCTACCCTCGGCAAAGTCGAGGACTCCCGCCGTCAGTTTTACCGGTCGCAGGGCGCCTGGGCTCCTCCCGTCGCTTCGCTGGCTCATTCAGGCCTCCTGTCGCTCATTGCCACGGTACCCGTGACGTCACTCAACGGGCAAAAGGCGCTCGGGTCGAGCCTCCGTCTTCACGCTGATGCCCTCCTTCCCGATGGCAACCGTCAGCCGGCCCTCGAGATCGGTTCGCAAGACGGTGGTGCCGCCCAGCGCGGCGAGCGTGCCCGGTGCAGGGTGGCCGAAACGGTTGCCGGCGCCGACTGAGATCAAAGCGAGTGAGGGGTTGACTCGTTCGAAGAACCAGGCCGGTGTCGTCGCCGAGCCGTGGTGGGGCACCTTGAGGACGTCCGTACGGACACCCCTGCCATCGGCCAGCGTTCGGAGAGCGTCCCCCTCGAGGTCTCCGGTCAGCAAGACCGTCTTGCCCGCATAGCCCACGCGGAGGACGACCGACGCCTCGTTGACGTCGTCCTCTTCGAGGCCGGGTGGTGGCCAGAGGACTTCGAAGAGAACACCGTCGAGGGTGAACCGGCTGCCGGCGCCTACCGTCCTTCTGGCCGGTGCTGAGGCGAGGACCGAGCGGGCGATATGGCTGGTTCCTTCGGCCCCTGAATCGAGCAGCAGGTTCACCTTCCTGACATCGAGCAGCCGCCGGAATCCCGCTGCATGGTCCTCCTGGGGGTGGCTCAGAACTGCGACATCGATCGTCCGGGTCCAGTGCGGCAGGACGCGCCCGAGCTCCTGCGTGAGCCGGATGCCGCTCGGACCCCCGTCAACGACGAGATTCCGGCCGTGTGGTGTTGTGATCAGGATCGCGTCGCCCTGACCGACGTTCAGGACAACCAATCTCAACTTCGCGGGTCCTCTGAGGGGAAGCAGGCTTGTACAGACGACACTGACCGCCAGGCCAGAGCCCAGGGCCGCCAGTGCCCCCGTCCTCACCGCACGGGCCCAGCGAAAGCGGGCCGGTCGGGGAAGGTCCGGAGGAAGGTAGCGATAGGCGGGCCAGGTTCCAAGCGTGAGCAGCCCGCAGGCGAGGACGGCCGAACGAGCATCGATCCGGCCGGGTGCCACGCTGGCCATCTCCCAACGCGACAGCGTCTCGGCCGTCGACACCATGTAGTGGAGTGGGTAGTACGCCGGAATCCCGGCCGCCCAGCCGAACGAGGGCGAAACCAACGACAGGGCGGCCGTGATACCCGAGCAGACCAGGGCGACCGCGAAGAGTGGCTCGACAACGACGTTGGCCAGCGGGCTGACGAGGGAGACCCGGCCGAAGACGGCCCAGGTGACCGGCAGGGTCGCGAACGTGGCCGAGATGGTGAGGGCGAGAACTTCGAAGATGGTCCTTGGCAGGATGCTCCGGCCGGCGGATCCCGCCGCCGACAGGAGCAGGAAACGCACCCACGGACCGCAGGTGATGAGCCCAGCCGTCGCGGCCAGGCTGAGCTGGAACCCGACGTCGAAAGAGGCGGCCGGCCGGATTGCCGTAATGACGACCGCAGCGGCCGCGAGGGCCGGAAGACTGCTGCGTGCACGCCCGGCGTATTCGCCGCCGAGGTAGATGCAGGCCATCAGTGCCGCTCGGATGATGCTCCACCCTGCCCCGGCCAGGAACACATAGGCAACGACCGCCGTGCCCGCAGGCAGGAGGGCTCGCCTTCTTCCTGCGAGCGGACTTCCGACGGCGAACACGAGAGCCGTCACGACAACAACATTGGCGCCCGAGACGGCCACGATGTGAGCAAGACCGGAGCGCCGGAAGGCTTCCGTTACCTCTTCGGAAAGCGCGTCGTCCCGTCCCATGAGGAGGCCACTCGCAAGGGCAGCCTCCGGTTCCGGGAGACTCCTCGCGAGGCCGATGTCCAGACGATCACGGACGGCCGCAATGAATCTCCGCGGGGCCAGCCGTCCGGGGGTCGCGATCACCGTCAGTTCGGGTCTGTACATGGTCCCGACGATCCCCTTCCTGAGCAGAAAGGCCGAGTAGTCGAAATCGGCCAGCTCAGGGGGCTCGCTGATCATCCCCCGCAGCCGCACCGTCGTGCCCGGTGCGAGCCGCTCGTACTCCCCCAGGGTCAGAAGCAGCCTGCCCGACGTCGAGTGGTGTCCGGATTCGTCTTCAATGGACTTCACGGAAACCGCGTAGCGCACGGTTGTGAGACCGCGGCTCGGTTCGGAGTCGACGGTGGCGAGCAGGCTCTTCGCTTCGCCGACGTGTTGAGCCAGCGGTGGCGGCGGCCTCGAGACGAAGGCTCCCGCCCGCGCGCCGCCAAGGAGTGCGAAGACGGCCGCGGTGAGCAGCACCGCAGATTCGTAGCGAACCGGAAGCCGCCGCCGGGCCACACTCGTGGCGGCCGGCAATCCCGCCCAGAGCGCCCCCGGGAACCACCACGGTGTATTGAACGCGCCGACAAGGCCAAACGCCGAAAGCCAGGCGAGACTCCAGAGCACCAGGAACATCACTCACGGTGTAGACCGAGGCCGGCTGGAACTCCAAGGACCCGTTGACGCCGCCTCCGGCTCGCTCGTAGAGTCACGCGCCAGGGCGTACCGGCCCGGAGGGCAGAGATGGAACTCGGACTGGACGGCAAGCGTGCAATCGTCACAGGCGGTAGTCGGGGAATCGGGTACGCAACCGCAAGCCGGCTTGCCTGTGAAGGTGCTCGCGTCGCCATCGTGGCGCGCCGCCCGGATGTCCTGGCGGAGGCTGCGGCGGAACTCGCCGCCGCGAACCCGGGCTCTCCCGAGCCCATCCCGATTGTGGCGGACGTGGCCTCGGCCGCCGGAGCGGAAGAGGCCGTCCGGGGAGCTCTCGCAGCGCTCGGCGGGCTGGACATCCTCGTCAACAATGCCGGGCGCAGTGCAGCGGGCGGCGCGCTCGAGCAGGATGACGCTGAATGGCAGACCGACCTCGACCTGAAGCTGTTCGGTGCCCTGAGGATGTCTCGCCTGGCGGTCCCCCATCTCAGGACTTCGGGCGGCGGAAGGATAGTTAACGTTACTGCAATCGGTGGCAAGCACCCCGGCCCGCGCTCTTCCCCGAGTGCCGTCTCGAGGGCGGCGGGGATCGCGCTCACAAAGACGCTGAGCAAGGAGCTTGCAGCGGACGGAATCCTCGTGAATACCGTGTGCATCGGGCTCATCAAGAGCGAGCAAATCGAGAGAGGAGCCAGGGCGCGCTTCCCGGATTCGTCGGTCGCGGAAGCCTTCCAGCGAATGGGGAGTGCCGTCCCACTCGGCCGGATCGGCGAGGCCGCCGAGGCGGGCGATGTCATCGCATTCCTCTGCAGCGACCGTGCCTCTTTCGTGACGGGGATCGCCCTGAATATCGATGGCGGGATGAGCGCCAGCGTCTGAGCGGCGGCAGCCGCCACGTGGTCCCGGATTCCGGGCGAAGACGGCGGGCTCGGCTTCAGGCGATGAAGCGGTATCCCTGCCCCCGCACGGTCTCAATCAGGCGGTCCGTCCCGGCTACCTTCCTCAGCTTCTTGCGAAGATTGCTGACGTGCGCACGTACGAGCGTGTTGGCGCCTGCAGCGTCGCGGTAGTGCCAGACGTCCATGAGGAGGTGGCTGGGGTGGAGGATTTCGCCCCGGTGCGTCATGAAGTGCTCGAGGAGCTCCGACTCGATGGTGGTCAGGTGTGCTTCGCCCGCGATGCTGCGCAGTGTGTGGGTTCTCGCGTCGAGCTGGAGCCGAGGCTGAGCCCCGTTCCGCTCAAGGGGCCCGAGAGTGGTTCGCAAAGCCTTCCCCAGGGACTCGATGACCAGCGGTTTCTTCAACACTGTGCCGGTCAGGCGAAAGGTCGGCCGCCGGGATCCCTTGTGGAGGAGATAGATGCAGACAGGGGACTCCTCCCTGAATTCGATTCCCAGCCAGCGATTGAATTGTGCGAAGGTTGCGCCGTTCTCTTCTCGGGGGATCCCCTGGACATCGATGATCATCGCGTCGAACCGCGAGGCCCGGAGGGTGTCCATAGCCGCGTCATACGAGGTCGCAAGTGTCGATCGATGCTCCCGGTCTTCCAGATAGCCGCATACGCGCTCGCACGTGCGGGGTTCGCGACTGACTACGAAGACGGAGGCCATGGGGACGCCTTGAGATGGGCTTGTGGAGTTAGATCCGAATCTTGTGGCCGGGGAAATTGGGATGTCAAGGAGGTTTGGAAGCTCTTCCGCGAAAGTGCCGTAACTTGGGTCCATTCAATTGAACAAGCGAATGACCCCGATGCGCAATGGGCCTCGTCAGGGGGCTGCCGGGGCGTCCAGTTCATGGAATTCCCGCTCTATACGCGCAAGTACAATTCGCTGTGGGGATCTTTTCTCTACCCACATAATCTGGGTGATACTTTCTGTGCGAAGCTCTACCCGCCAGACGTCAAAGTCCCCGGCAGCGACAGACACGGTCTCGCTTCCGGTTACAACGATCCGTACGCGGACCGTTCGCGCGTTGCCCGGATTGACGTCCAGAAAGGCGCGGTCGAACCCGGCTTCCAGAGGGACGCCGCGGATGAGCCAGAAGAGACTCGCATCGTCGTAGAAGCCGGGGTCCGGTTCCTCGGGCGAGGGCTGCGGCAGCTCCCGCTCGGCCTCGCTGCGATCACCGTTCGCATCGGCGGCCAGCACGACCTCCTTATCTCCGTAATCCGCGGTGAACGTGGTTCGGCTGTTCTTCTCAACGTTCCGGATCGTCCTCACGCTGGAAATAGGCCGCAGCGTCGATTCCTCCACGAGCACGTTTCGCTCGTCGAGCCGGCTGCCATCGGGATTTCCGCATGAGGTTATGAGCCGCACCTCCTCCGGGTCTCCCCCCTCCTCGACGCTGAGCAGACAGGAACCCCGTACTTCTCCCCGGTCGCGCACCGTGTACGCGAGCTGTTCGCCACGCTCCCAGACCGGCCGGCCGAAGACCCTACTGGCAGGAAGTTCTTCGCCGCCACCGCAGCCGGCGGCTAAGAGGGGCAGCAGGGCGAGGGACCCGACGAGGAGCGCCTTCAAATGTCCGCTGCGGCCACCGCCCGTTCGATTCGCACGAGCGCCTCCTCGATGTCGTCGGTGGTAATGTTGATGTGCGTAACGAATCGCAAGCGGCGGGGCCCGAAGGCCGTACAGAGAACGCCGTGGTCCTTCAGGAGCCGCCCCCAATCGCCGCTGGTGCCTCGGCGCAGACCGACCGCCAGGATATTGGTCCGGGGCTCCTCGGGTTCAAAGACCTCCAGGTTCGTAAGTCCCTCAGCCAGCCGGGCAGCGTTCGCATGATCGTCGGCGAGGCGAGAAATGTTGTTTTCGAGAGCATAGATCCCGGCCGCTGCGATGATGCCGGCCTGCCTGAGACCCCCACCGAGGACGCGTCGGTTCTGACGGGCCTCGGCGATGAAGTCCCGGCTCCCGCAGATCACCGATCCGACCGGACAGCCGAGACCCTTTGAGAGACAGAAAGTGACCGACTCCGCCCCTCTCGTCAGCTCTGCAGCGGGACTCCCCAGTGCTGCCTCGGCGTTGAAGATCCGGGCACCATCGACATGGACCGTCAGGCCGTGCGCATGCGCGGTGTTGATCAGCTCCTGCATCAGTTGGAGGGGAACGGGCCGGCCGCCGCAGCGGTTGTGCGTGTTCTCGAGACAGAGGAGCGTCGTCTTTGGGATGTTCTGAGAGGGAGCGCGGACGGCATTCGCAACGGCCCCGGGATCGATGCCTCCGGTATCCCAGTCGTTGGGCAGGCTCTGCGTCTGAACGCCTGCGATACGGGCTGCCCCGGCCCCTTCGTAGTTGAGTATGTGTGCCTCGTTCCCGAGCAGGATCTCGTCACCGGGGCGGGTGTGAGTCATCACCGAGGTAAGGTTGGCCATCGTGCCCGATGGAACCAGCATCGCCGCCTCCCGCCCCAGCCGCTCGGCGGCCATCGCTTCCAGGCGGTTGACCGACGGGTCGTCGCTGTAGACGTCGTCTCCGAGCTCGGCCTCGGCGATCGCTTTCCGCATCGCGCCGTCCGGCTGGCTGACCGTATCTGAGCGGAGGTCCACGGGGATCACGCTGTGTTGCGCTCCCAGAGAGTTTGATACTTGTCGCTGCCGCGGATCGCCCTGTTTATCTCGCGGCGCTCTTCCCGGAGCAGCTCTTCCATCAGCCGGCCGCAGGTCTCGGTTGCCTCGTTGCCTCCGAGGGCGCTCACGCGTTCTACGATGCGGCTCCAGACGCCGCTCGACAGGAGGACGGGTGCCGACCGGGGCCAGTGGAAGGACATGACCTTCTCCGGAAAGGGAAACTCCGGCCGAAGACGGCGGATCGACCTGAACCGATCCTCAACGGACTCCGCCCTGGGGACGAGGGCGAGGTGGGGGCCGGCCCCTTCCCTGGTTCGAAAGTCCACGAGCAGGCGCGGCTCTATCAGCTGGAAACGCACAACAAGCACATCGGCTGCGCCGATCACCTTGAATACTTCGTCAAGGTCGACTCCGAAATCATCTGTCATCAGATCAGCTCGTGCCCGGAACTCCCAACCCGCATGGTAGGACAGGGAGAGGAGCGCGGCAAAACGGCAGAGTCTCCGCGCAGAGCTGGTGTCCTCCCGGGTGTGTTGCGATCAGTCACGCGCCCACGTCAGGATAGGGTTTCTCGGAGGATCCGGCCCATGGGAATCCGTGCTCGACTACTGCTTCTGGCGCTTGCCGTGCTGTCCATCGCGGCTCTCGCTGCCTCAGAATGCGAAGAGGAGGCCGATCCCGGGAATCTCGACCCGCCGTCGGGATCTCCGGTCGCAATCGGTGAGCCGTTCCGCGCCACCGCCGCCGGCTGGGCCATCACGGTCACCTCAGTCTCCAGGCGGGACTCGGTCACGGTGCGCGGCGAGACGAAGCGACCGCTGGGCGTCTATCTCGTAATCGACTTTTCGATGGAGAACGTTGCCTCCAACCGCCAGGCTCTCGGGGGTAACCGGTTCGCCCTCGTTGACGCAGACGAGAGGATTTTTCGCTGGTATCCGGACGGCACCAATGCCGTCGGGAAGGGAGAGCTCGGGTCGAGCATCAATCCCGGCCTGACCGGCAGGGCGCGTGTAGTCTTCGACGTACCGGAGGATGCGAATGGACTTCAGTTCGCCGTGGCGGGCGGCGTGCGCGTTGACCTCGGCGATGCGGCCGGCATCCCCTGAGCCGGGGCCCATCCGCCTGAGAATGTTGGGTCCAACGGCCTTTCACTAATCGTCAGCTCACTCTTTAGAGTTGTCGTAGATGCTACTGTCGCTGTTTCTCCGTCGCCGGCGCCGGAGTGCGCTCGTATTCCTCGCGGTTTGCGCCGCCGGAGCCGTACTCGCTGGCTCCGCCTGCGGCGACGAGCCGGGCGCGCGCGCCCGACCCGCAGGGCGCTCGCCGGACTCGCGCCGCGGGAGCGCGCGCGCCCACGCCACATCCTGTTC
>CAZHMF010000003.1:0-58577 GCA_964533605.1 uncultured Anaerolineaceae bacterium | reverse complement strand
TCGAATTTCGCCTTCGCCATCTCTGCCTCGTTGTCTCCTGAACGGACTCTTTCTTGCCTCAGTTACCTACGCGGTGACCGCCTGCTTCGTGAGCGTCATGGCGACATTCCGCGGGACTTCCTCGTACTTCTCGAACTCCATGCTATAGCTGGCACGACCCTGACTGAGGGACCGCAGATCGGTCGAGTAGCCGAACGTCTCAGCAAGCGGAACGAGAGCATCGACGATCTGAAGCTTGCCGTGCGCCTCAGTCTTCAGCACCATGCCGCGCCGCGAATTGACGTCGCCAACGACCGCACCGATGTACTCGTCGGGAACGCGCACCTCCACCTTCATGACGGGTTCGAGGATGACCGCGCCGGCCCTCCGGGCAGCCTCTTTCACACCGATCGACCCTGCGCTTCGGAACGCCATCTCAGACGAGTCGACGGAGTGCATCGAGCCGTCGAGAAGCGTGACCTTCACATCGAGTACCGGGTAGCCGGCTACCACGCCGCCGGCAAGCGCTTCGCGCGCTCCCTGCTGGACAGCCGAGACGTACTCGCGGGAAATCGCGCCGCCGACGATCTTGTTCTCGAACTGGAAGCCGCTGCCGCGCTCCAGGGGTTCGAGCTCGATCTCGACGACGCCGTACTGGCCGCGGCCGCCCGTTTGACGGATAAAACGTCCTTCGGCCTCCGCTCTGCGCGTGATCGCTTCGCGGTAAGCGACCTGTGGCCGCCCTACGCTCGCAGCGACCTTCTGCTCGCGAAGCATCCTATCCACGATCACTTCGAGGTGGAGCTCGCCCATGCCGGAGATGATGGTCTGGGAACTCTCATCGTCGAAGTGCCAGTGGAAGGTCGGATCCTCTTCGGCCATCTTTGCGAGGGCGGCAGCCATCCTGTCCTGGTCCTCTTTGCTCTTGGGCTCGAGCGCGACACTTATCACGGGCTCCGGAAAGGAGATGCTCTCCAGGACCACGGGAGCGTCTGCCGAGCAGAGAGTGTCGCCCGTCGAAGTGTTCTTGAGGCCAACAGCTGCCGCAATGCCACCGGAGTAGACCGCGTCGACCTCCTCGCGCTGGTTTGCGTGCATCAGGAGGACCCGGCCGATGCGCTCGCGCCGGTCCTTCGTGACATTGAGGATGGTGGCTCCGGCTTTGAACTCACCGCTGTAGACGCGAATGTAGGCGAGTCGCCCGACGTACGGATCTGTGACGATCTTGAACGCAAGGGCAGCCAGCGGCCCTTCGTCGGTTGGTGGACGCTCAATGGTCTCCCCGGTCTTCGCGTCGATCCCGCGGATGGCCGCGACCTCGGCCGGACTGGGAAGGTATTCGACTACCGCATCGAGCAGGAGCTGTACACCCTTGTTCTTGAGGGCAGATCCACAGAGAACGGGGGTTCCCAATCCGGCGAGCGTCACGCGGCGCAGGGCGGTCTTGAGCTCGCGCTTTCCGATCTCCCGGCCCTCCAGGTAGCTGATCGCTATCTGGTCATCCACGTTCCCTACACCCTCGACAAGACGTTCCCGCCACTGGTCGGCTGCTTCCTTCATATCCGCCGGCAGCTCACAGCGCTCGGGGACGTCGCCTTTTTCGCCCCCGAACCGGTACCAGCACATTTCCAGCAGATCGATACAGCCGTCGTAGTCTCCCTCCGCGCCGCGCGGAATCTGAATCGCAAGGGGATTTGCATCGAGGCGCTCGACCATCATGTCGAGAGTTCGCTCGAAGTCGGCGCCCATCCGATCCATCTTGTTCACAAAACAGATGCGGGGAACGTCGTACCGATCCGCCTGACGCCAGACGGTCTCCGACTGAGGCTCGACGCCGGCAACCGCATCAAACACGACCACTCCGCCGTCCAGCACGCGGAGGCTGCGCTCGACCTCCGCCGTGAAGTCGACGTGACCGGGAGTGTCGATGATGTTGATCCGATGGTCTTGCCACTGGCAAGTCGTAGCCGCGGACGTGATGGTGATACCCCGCTCCCGTTCCTGTTCCATCCAGTCCATCGTGGCGCTGCCCTCGTGCACCTCGCCGATCTTGTAGGTCCGGCCGGTGTAATAGAGGATGCGCTCGGTCACGGTCGTCTTGCCCGCGTCGATGTGGGCAATGATCCCGATATTGCGAACCCGTTCAATATCCACCTGACGTGGCATGAGTCTTGAGGTCCTTCCTGAACAGAACTACCAGCGGTAGTGGACGAACGCGCGGTTCGCTTCCGCCATGCGGTGCGTATCCTCGCGGCGTTTGATGGCGGAACCGGTACCGTTCGCCGCGTCGAGCAGCTCCGCCGCGAGCTTCTCGGACATCGAGCGTCCGCCGCGAGAGCGCGACGCGGTCAGGAGCCAGCGCATCGCGAGGGCAAGGCGCCGATCGGGGCGGATTTCGACGGGGACCTGATATGTCGCGCCGCCAACGCGGCGGGGTTTCACTTCGAGCACCGGCGTGACGTTGCGGATGGCCTGAGAGAAGACATCGACCGGGTCACGGCCGGACTGACCCTGAACCGTATCGAGGGCGCCGTAAACGACTCGCTCGGCCGTGCTCTTCTTGCCCCGGGTCATGAGTTTATTGATGAACATCTGAAGCTGGACGTTCCCGTAGCGTGGGTCCGGGCTGATCAGACGTCGTTCCGGCCGGTTCCTTCGTGGCATTTCCCTCTCCGCCCCTACACGCTCGGTCCGCCCGGAAGAGCGTTCTTCCGAGTGCCGTACTTGCTTCGTCCCTGCTTACGATCGTCCACACCGGTGGCATCCAGGGCGCCGCGGACGATGTGGTAGCGAACGCCGGGAAGGTCCTTGACGCGCCCTCCACGAATGAGGACGACGGAGTGCTCCTGCAACTCGTGACCTTCTCCGGGGATGTAGGCGGTGACTTCGATTCCGTTCGTGAGGCGCACGCGGGCCACCTTCCGGAGCGCCGAATTCGGCTTCTTCGGTGTCTGGGTTCGGACCTGGGTGCAGACGCCGCGCTTCTGCGGGGAACCTCGACCCTGGACCCGGGTTGTCCGTCCGGTCTGTGAGTTGAAGTTGAAGAGCAGTGCAGGCGCCTTTGACTTCTGGCCCTTGGGGCGGCGGCCGTGGCGCACGAGCTGATTGATGGTCGGCATAAGGTCCCCCAGTGTTCGACCGAAACGGACTACCCCGGCTGGTTCCCAGCGCGCTCGGGGCCAAGCGTCGAAAGGTTCGCTGGGCATGAAAAGAGGTCTCAAAGCCGGTTCGTGAACTGCACCCCGGTTATCCAGGGCCGTATTCAAGTCCTAGGCTTTGCGACCTGCCGAACGTGGGCACACCCGGCGAGTCTGGAACGCCGAACCTCTATGTTAACAAACGCCAATCCGGTGTCAATTTGGACGGCAGGCAGCCGGCCGGTACACCGTGCGACGCCCTTCTCTTCCGCCGCCCTTCGCCTGAACAACCCCGGGGCCTGCTTCAAGGATTGCCACCTTTTGACGCTCGTGACACCATACCGGTTGGGTCGGAGGCGACATGGCGAACGAAGAAGAAGCAACCCCGCAGGGCGCCAACGACGCGGCGGATGCCTGCCCTTATCTGGGGCTGGCAGATGACGCGGATTCGCATGCGACCTTTGCCACCGACGCCCACAGATGCTTCAGGCTGGCGAATCCGACCCGTATCGCTTCGGGTCATCAGGACACGTACTGCCTGTCGGAAAACCATCTGACCTGCCCCGTCTACCTGGGACAGGCCGTCAGCGAAACGCGCCCAGGCGCAGCGGTAGCGCCCACTCAGGGCAACGGCGACAACGGCGAGAATCACGGGGGCGACCCGCCTCCCGAGGAGGGCCTCGGCCCGCGCCCGCGATCGGGCGGTATCCCGATGCCTGCCCTCACCATCGGAATACTGGTGCTTGCGGCGATCGTGCTGGGACTCGCCATCTGGATCAACGGCCTCGGCGGAGACGACGGGGACGGGCCGGTGCCCTCGGACATCCTCCAAACTCAGACCGCCCTTCAGACACAACAGGCCGCCACGCCGAAGGCGACCGGCTCGCCCACCGGCGCAGCGTCAACGCCTACCAGCGCCCCGGGTACGACCGCAACGGCAACAAGCGCGATCGCGACGGCCGCCACCTCTGGAGTCCAGACCTACACAGTGGTTGCGGGTGATACCTGCACGGCCATCGCCGAAGCCCATGGGATCACGCTGGCGGACCTGTTCCTCGCCAACGACCTCGACAACGATTCCTGTCTCCTGCTCGAGATCGGTCGCGATCTGGTCATCCCCTGACCCTCGCCCGGCAGCAGCAGGCCCGGGCGCTCTCGCGCATCCGGCTACCGCAGGCCCTGAAGCAGCTCCCGGTGGTGGTGCTTAACCCAGTCTCGCCGCACTCGCCAGTGCACTGGATGGGATGCCCAGCCGTTGGTTCGCTCCTCCACCCACTTCCAGTCGGCCCAACAGAGCAGGGCGAGATCGAGGTCCCGCCTCGCCAGTCGCCTGATCTCCACCATCGCCGGATCACGCCGCCGCTTCCGCCGCTCAACTTTGTCGGCCAGGAGCAAGACCTTGGAGATGAGTGGCATCTTCTTCGATCCGAGAGTGTGTTGTTCTATAGCTTCGAGCACCTCAGCGTCGTCGACTCCGTAGTCGGTCCGAAGAACGGCGGCAGCCGTCGCGCCATGCAGGACGACGGGAGAGATCCGGTCCGCCGCCCTGACTCGAACGCCGGCGGCCCGTGCCGCCGCGACCTGCTCGGCCTCCGGGACGGCCCGGAACAAGTCATGGCCGTAGACCGCAAGCCGCATCCGCAGCGGATTGATATCCCAGCGCTCCCCAAGGTCTGCGGCTTCTTCGGCGACACGGTCCACGTGCGAGCGAAGGCCGCGGGGCAGGTCTGCGAGGGCCGCAAGCACGGCATCGATCTGTGCTTCGATGTCCGCCATCAGCCCTCGGGCCCGAGCCGCCGGCCTCCGACGACATGCAGGTGCAGATGAGGGATCGTCATCCCTGCGTCGTCTCCCACGTTGAAGGCCAGGCGGCAGCCGGCGTCGGAGATACCCTCCGAGACGGCGACCGACCGGGCCAGCACGAACATGTCTGCGAGCACGGCCGCATGTGCTGCCTCGATGTCCAGCGCCGTGGGAATGTGTTCGCGGGGGATGACGAGGATGTGGACGGGCGCACGCGGGTTGATGTCCTTGATCGCGAACGCCCGCTCGCTCTCCGCGACCCGGGGAACTTCCATGGCTCCGCTCGCCATCTCGCAGAAGAGGCAGCTCTCCGGGCTCATGCGCACATTCTACTTCCGCCCGGGACCAACGCCAGGCGAAATAACCTGCAGAGGCTCATCACCGCGCTCGAGCGAGCGGCGCTGCCCCTTCAGGGCCTCGATCTTCGTGACGCAGTCGGCGACGCCGGCGCCGGGGCCACCGCCAAACGACTGCATTCCGCAGACATTGCACGATCCGTGGTGACAGTCCTCGACCACACGACCGGTGCCGGTCGCCAACCACTGTCCCCGCAGGTAGGCCTTGGTCACGCCACAGTCGATGTGGTCCCAGGGCAGAGGCTCGAGTGTGTCGTACTCCCGCTGACTCAAGTTTCGCCAATCGACGTTCTTCTTGGCGAACGCCCGCTCCCAGTGGCCAAAGTCAAAGTGATCTCCCCAGGCATCGAATCTGGCTCCGCCTCGCCAGGCCTCGTAGATCACGTCGCCAACGCGGCGGTTTCCGCGGCTCAGGGCGGCTTCGAGGAAGCTACTCTCCGGGGAATTCCAGCTGAATTCCAGCCCGGCAGCGCGGCATCCGCGCCGCAGTATTTCGTGCCTCGCGTCGAGCACGCGGGCCGGCAGTTGGGATGCCCATTGGAACGGTGTGTGGGGTTTCGGGACGAGGTTGCTGGTGCTCACCCGGACCTTTGCTCGCCTGCCGGCGTGGCCCCGTCCGATCTCTTTCACCTTCCGGCCGAGGGCGACTATCCCCTGAATATCCTCATCGGTCTCGGTGGGGAGTCCGACCATGAAGTACATCTTTATCCCGGTCCAACCGCGAGAGAATGCGTTCTCGGCAGCGGAAAGCAGGTCGTCGTCGCTGACGAGCTTGTTGATCGCGTAGCGGAGACGCTGCGTTCCGGCCTCCGGAGCGAGCGTCAGTGTGTGCTTCTTGCCCTTCGAGACAGCGTTCGCCACACCGACGGAGAAGCTGTCGACGCGAGTGCTCGGCAGGCTGAGCTTGAGGTCCGGGAACTCCCCGGCCAGAGCCTCAACGATCGGCACGATCCGGCTGTGGTCCGTCGTGCTCAGTGAGAGCAACGACATCTCGTCGTATCCGGTGTTGGCCAGCAACTGGCGGGCTGCTGTGAGCACCTCCTCGGGAGATCGCTCGCGGGCGGGGCGGTAGATCATCCCCGCCTGGCAGAAACGGCACCCCTGGGTGCATCCCCTCTGAATCTCGATTGCCGCCCTGTCATGCACCGTCTGAAGGAACGGCACCACCGGGTTGGTGAGCGGAGCCGGAAGCACCTCTACTATCCGCCGCTTGATGCTCGCAGGAGCAGCTGGATGTGCGGGCTCGACGCCCCGAGAAAGACCGTCCGGCCCCTCAACCTCTCGGTAGAACGCAGGCACATAGACGCCGGGAATCGACAGCAGGTCCTCGAGCCTCTTCCGTCGTGGCACCCTGTCGGCCTTCCAGTGACGAACGCGGTCGGCGAGCTCCAGGATCACATCCTCTCCCTCGCCGATGGCGAAAGCATCGATGAAGCCGGCCATGGGCTCGGGATTGAAAGCTCCGCTACCCCCGGCGATGACGATGGGCACGTCATCGCCCCTGTCAGTGGCCATGACCGGGATGCCCGCCAGGTCCAGCATGTCGAGCACGTTCGTCGCCGTCATCTCGTACTGGAGACTAAAGCCGAGGAGGTCCGCATCCCTCACCGGTGTCCGGGTTTCCAGAGTCCAGAGAGGTACGCCGGCGGCGCGCATCTCCTCCTGCATGTCGAGCCAGGGAGCGAACGTCCGCTCCGCGGCCACGTCGGGTTCCCGGTTCAGCAGGTCGTAGAGGATACCCAGCCCCATGTTCGACATGCCGAGGTCGTAGACATCCGGATACGCGAGCACTACGTGGACCGCCGCGGCCGAAGGATCCTTGACGACGCTGTTCCACTCCCCACCCGTGTAGCGGGAGGGCTTCGAAACGCGCGCCAGCAGAGCCTCGATTGGTACAGACATCTCGCTGCTCCCCGGGGGCCTCGAACGGGCCGAATTGGACGCGGCTCGCCAGAGCCCGAAGATCCATCTTAGAAGACGGCCTGGCCCCGGTGTTGCGACAACGGGGCCAGGGCCGGAACATCTGGCGATGACGGTCAAGCGGCCCGCTCTCGACTGGCAGCCGGTGCTCGTGGCCGCCGGCGCCTCGCGGCGCTACGGTTCCGCCGACAAGTTGCTCGAACGCATCGCCTCGGAACCCGTTGTCATCCGAAGCCTGAGAACGTTGCTCGCTGTCGAATCCGCACACCCGCTGGTCGCGGTTGTGAACGATGAAACGGGCGGGGCCGTCGCGGCCTGGGCGGCCCGTCAGAAAGACGCGGACATCCGGCTGGTGGATGGCGGAAAGAGACGGCGGGACAGCGTGGAGGCCGCGATGGAGGTCTGCAAAGGCGAGTACGTAGCAGTCCACGATGGCGCCAGACCTCTGGCCACGCCCGACCTCCTGAGACGTCTTCTCGCGGCCGCTCGGGGGGGACCCGGTGCGGTCCCCGGACTCCCTCCAGTGGACACGATCGCTACAGTCGACGACGGAACACGCGTGTCGTCCCAGCTCGACCGGGCCGCGCTGCGCGCCGTCCAGACTCCTCAAGTGGTGCGCCGCGAGGATTGGCTGAGGGCGGCCGGCCTCGATTCGGCGGACGCGATGGACGACGCAGGGATGCTGCTTCGGGTTGGTCTCCGGTGCGCGTTGGTGCCTGGAGAACCGTTCAACGTGAAACTCACCGCCCGGGCGGACCTCACAGTGATCCGGGCGCTGGCGGCCGAGTTGGAGGGATGATGTTCAGGACCGGGATCGGCGAAGACGTCCATCGCACCGATCCATCGCGCCCGCTGATTCTCGGGGGGGTACTCATCGAGGACGGCCCGGGTCTGCGGGGACACTCCGACGCCGACGTGTTGTTGCACGCGCTCATCGACGCACTCCTCGGAGCAGCAGCCCTCGGAGACATCGGAGAGCACTTCCCTCCAGCCGACTCTGCATTTCGCGAAGCCGACAGCGCCGACTTGCTTCGCCGGGTCGTAGAGATCGTTCGCCGGGACGGTTGGGAGATCGAGAACGTCGATTCAACCGTCCACGCCGAGGCACCGGTGCTCCGGCCCTACAAGGCGGCGATCAGAGACCGGATCGCGGCAGTGGCCGGTATCGAGCCCGGACGGGTCAGCGTCAAGGCAAAGACCGGCGAGGGACTCGACGCGGTTGGAAGGGGCGAGGCGATCCGAGCCGTCGCGCTGGTGCTGCTGGTGCCTGAAGCGGCGGTCCGGGAACGTACGGGAGACGAAAAGGCGGCCCGTTAGGAGGCCGCCGGGGTGGCTTTAACCCTCGGGGGCGTGAGGTTACGCTGGCCGCATGGACGAAGAGTCCGCGGTGAAGAATCCGGGCGTTAGTCCGTACTGTCCTCGTTTCCAGGCGGCGGTCGAGTTAATAGGCCGGCGCTGGACGGGAGCAATCATTCGCAGCATGCTCGCCGGCTCCCACCGATTCAGCGACATCCAGAGCAAAGTACCGGGATTGTCCGACCGGCTGCTGGCAGAGCGCTTGCGCGAGCTGGAGGCAGCGCGAGTGATCGTCCGAACGGTTCACCCGGAGACCCCGGTTCGCATCGAGTACAGCCTGACGGGAAAGGGTGAGGAGCTTCGCAGCATTGTTCTCTCTCTCGGGGAGTGGGCGGAGCGTTGGCCGGCGGAGCCGGCCGGTACATCCATGGTCTAGTAGACGCGCCCAACTAACAGGGGGGCGGCTCGACGAGCCGTCCCCCTGTTGCATTCCGAGGTCGCCGGGCGAGCAGGCCCGCCGGCCCTACTGGTCTCCGCCGGCGGGTTCGCCGATGGTGAAATCGTCTTCGTCGAGGAGTTCGCCTTCGAGGACGGCTGTAGCGGCGCCGGCCGACCCGGTGCTGGACAGCCGCGCCTCGAGCTCCGCCTCCTCCTCGAGCATCAGCGATTCTGGAAGGTCCAGCTCCGCAATGTGCTCACGACGAGGCACCGAGATGTCGGCTCGTGCGGGTATGAGCTTGCCGATGATCACGTTCTCCTTGAGGCCCAGCAGCCGGTCCACCTTCCCCTCGACTGCCGCGCCGGTCAGAACGCGGGTGGTCTCCTGGAAGGACGCCGCGGCCAACCACGAGTCGGTGCTGAGGGAGGCCTTTGTGACACCGAGCAGCACGGGCTGAGCCGTCGCCGGTTCGCCGCCCTCTGCCACAACGTTGTTGTTGATCTCCTCGAATCGACGTCGATCGATGAGGTCGCCGGGGAGGAGGCCGCTGTCGCCGGCGAAGTCGACTTTTACCCGCCGCAGCATCTGGCGGACGATTATCTCGATGTGCTTGTCGTTGATGTTGACGCCCTGTTGCTTGTAGACCTTCTGCACCTCATCGACCATGTACTTCCGCACGGCATCGCGGCCCTGGATGCTGAGGATGTGCTGGGGATTGCGGGCGCCTTCGGTGAGCTGGGCGCCGGCCGAGATCTCATCACCGGGAGTGACCAGAAGGCGGGCGGCGGCGGGCACCCCGTACTCGCGCTCCTCTCTCTCCTCGTACATGACCTGAACCTTCTTGCGGCCCGCAACCTGAACGGTCCCGGAGATCCTCGTCAGCACCTGCTCGGCAACCGCCTTCGAGTCGGCATCCTCAGGTTCGGGACCCGCGGCGACCGGCTGGTTCGCGATCACGCTGTCGCCCTTCTTCACAAGGCTCTGGCCACCGGTGGGAATCGCGTAGTCCTCGACGAGCCTGTCGGTGTTCGAGACTCGGACCCGGCGCGCGCCGCTTTCAAGCTCGAGGATCTCAACAATGCCTTCGATCTCACTGATGATCGCCTCGCCCTTGGGAGTGCGCGCTTCGAAGAGCTCCTCTACACGGGGAAGACCGCTGGTGATGTCGGATGCGCTCGCAACGCCGCCCGTATGGAACGTTCGCATCGTGAGCTGGGTGCCCGGTTCACCGATTGACTGCGCCGCCATGATACCCGCGGCAGTGCGGAAGCGAATCAGTTCACCCCGTCCGAGATCACGCCCGTAGCACCGCTGGCAAAGGCCGCGTTGGGCCTCACACGTGAGGGGGGATCGGACCAACAGGCGATCGAAGGAGAGTTGCTCAATCTTGTCGGCCACGACTTCCGTGATCTCTTCGGCCGCGTCGCACACGACCTCTCCGGTCGCCTCGTCGACGATCGGGGTTGCCGCGCAGCGGCCGAAGATCCGGTCGCGGAGGGATCCGGCGGCATCGGAATCGTCCAGGCGCTCCACCCAGATCCCGGCCGAAGTACCACAGTCCTCCTCGAGGACGATGACATCCTGAGCAACGTCGATCAGGCGCCGGGTGAGATACCCGGAGTCGGCCGTCCTGAGGGCGGTGTCGGCAAGGCCCTTCCGAGCGCCGTGAGTCGAGATGAAGTACTCGAGCACGGTCAACCCTTCGCGGAAGGAACTCTTAATCGGTAGCTCGATGACCTTTCCGTTGGGGTCGGCCATGAGGCCGCGCATGCCCGCCATCTGACGGATCTGCGTGATGTTCCCCTTGGTTCCGGAGCTGGCCATGTAGTTGAGAGAGCCATATTCGGGCATTCGCCGGCTGATCGCTCCCTCGATGTCGCGCGTGGTCTCGGTCCAGATGTCGACCGTGCCCTGGTAGCGCTCGTCCTCGGTGATGAGGCCTATCTGGTACTGATCCATGAGTTCATCGACCCGCCGCCCGGCATCGTCGAGAAGGGCTTCCTTCTCGCGCGGGACCTGAATCTCGTGGATTGCGATGGTCACACCGCTCCGGGTCGCGTACTGGAAGCCGGTGGCCTTCACGCGGTCCAGGATCTCAGCCGTCTTCTCCAGGCCAAGCCGGTTGTAGCACTGCGCGACGACCTGACGCAGAGTGGGCCTGTCCATCACCCGGTTCTGGAACGGGATCTCGTCGGGAAGCAGATCACTGAAGACAATGCGTCCGACCGTGGTCATGACATCGAAGGGGACCGGATGTCCTCCTTCATCTATCTCCGGCTCGGTGGTTCCCTCGGCGGTCTGGACCGCCCGCGTGGATCGCACACGGATCGGTGCCCGCAGGTCCACCAGGCCGAGCTCGTGAACGAGCCGGGCCTCGGCAAACGAACCGAAGAATCCCTCGACGGGGCGGCCATCCTCCTCACGGAAACGGCCTGCGCCCCGGGCGTCCTCGTCGGTCATGTAGTAGCAGCCGAGCACCATATCCAGCGATGGAGCCACGATCGGGTCGCCGCTGGCCGGTGAAAGGAGGTTTCGGGCGGAAAGCAGATGCTGCTTCGCCTCGGCCACAGCCTCCCGGCTGAGCGGGACGTGGACCGCCATCTGGTCACCGTCGAAGTCGGCGTTGAAGGCCGCGCAGACAAGAGGATGGAGCTGGATCGCGGAGCCCTCGATGAGCACTGGCAGGAAAGCCTGGATCCCGAGGCGGTGAAGCGTCGGAGCGCGGTTCAGGAGCACGGGGCGGTCATGGATGACCTCGTCGAGGACGTCCCAGACCTCCGGGCGCGCCTTCTCGACCATCCGCTTTGCGCTCTTGATGTTGTGCGCCAGCCCCTTCGCCACGAGCGAATGCATCACAAAGGGCTTGAACAGCTCCAGTGCCATTCGCTTCGGCAGGCCGCACTGGTGGAGCTCGAGCTCCGGTCCGACGACGATCACAGAGCGTCCGGAGTAGTCGACACGCTTCCCGAGGAGGTTCTGGCGGAAACGGCCCTGCTTCCCCTTCAGCATGTCGCTGAGGCTCTTCAGCTTGTGGTTGCCGGTGCCGCTGACGGCCCGGCCGCGACGGCCATTATCGATCAGACTGTCGACCGCCTCCTGAAGCATCCGCTTCTCGTTGCGGATGATGATCTCCGGGGCGCCGAGATCGAGGAGTCTCTTGAGCCTGTTATTTCGATTGATGACGCGGCGGTAGAGGTCATTGAGGTCGCTGGTCGCGAAACGTCCGCCATCGAGCTGGACCATCGGCCGGAGATCCGGAGGAAGAACCGGCAGCACCTTGAAGACCATCCATTCGGGACGATTGCCTGAGTGAATGATGGATTCGACGACGTCGAGCCGCTTGGTTGCCTTCTTCCGTCGTTGTCCGCTGGCAGTGGAAATCTCGTTCTTCAGACGGGCGCGCAGCGATCCAAGGTCGAGACGCTCGAGGACATCGAGCACCGCCTCGGCACCCATCGAAGCCTCGAAGACGCCGGGGAACAAGTCCATCAATTCCCGGTACCGGGTCTCCGGAAGCAGCACAACGTGGTCGCCGTTGACGGGGTCGCTGAGGTCCCGAAGGTCCTCCTCTCGCTCGGCAAACTGCTCCACGACCTCGGCCCGAATTGCTTCCTCTTGCTCCTGCAGCGGCTGCAGCTCGTCTTTGAAACCCTCTTTGGTCTCGTCCATGGCGGAGTCCACGAGGTGACGCTCCGTCGCGACTATCTTGCCCGTCTCCTTATCGAACGCCTTGAGGAGCTTCTCGCCCTGGCGGCCGACGCGGGTGACGGACTGCTTGGTGACCTTCGCGCCGGCGGCGAGAATCTGATTGTCGAGGATTGAGATGGGCTCCTCGAGAACCGTGCGGTGGGCGTTCTGGGCAGCTTCCGCGGCAACCAGACCGGCTTGTTCCAGTTCCTCCCGTGCCTCGAGCCGCTCTTTCTCGATGGCTGCGACCCTCTCCTCGTTCTTCTTCTTCAGCTCTTCGTAGGCTTCCTCGAGCTTGAGTTCAACGGCCTCACGCTGAGGTATCACATCCTTCAGGCGATCGGTAAGCAGCCTCTCCCGCTCTTCCGCGAGCCTCTCCAGCTCGCGCTCGCGCGCCTCTTCGTCGACGTTGGTCACGAGGTACTGAGCGAAGTAGAGCGCCCGTTCGAGATTTCGGGGAGACATGTCAAGCAGCAACCCGAGCTTGCTCGGCGTGCCCTTGACGAACCAGATGTGGCTGACCGGGCTGGCCAACTCCACGTGCCCCATGCGTTCGCGCCTGACCTTGGCGCGAGCAACCTCGACGCCGCACTTGTCGCAGATGATCCCCTTGTAGCGCACTCGCTTGTACTTGCCGCAATAGCACTCGAAGTCCTTGGTCGGACCAAAGATCTTCTCGCAGAAGAGTCCGTCCTTCTCGGGTTTCAGGGTCCGGTAGTTGATCGTTTCGGGCTTTGTAACTTCACCGTAGGACCACGACCTGATCTGTTCAGGGCTGGCGAGCGAGATCCGAACCTGATTGAAGTCGTTAACTTCGAGCATGGAAAACGTCCTCCCTTTCGAACCCTGAGAGATTCAGGTCGAGCTCGGGAAGCTCGCTCCCCGAGTCCTCCATGAAATTGATATCGCCGCTCTCGTTCTCGACCTGGACCGAGAGCCCGAGGCTCTGCAGTTCTTTGACGAGAACCTTGAATGACTCGGGTACGCCCGGTTCCAGGACATCCTCGCCCTTTACGATGGCTTCGTAGGTCTTCACCCGTCCGACGACGTCGTCGGACTTCACGGTGAGCAGTTCCTGGAGGATGTGCGCCGCGCCGTAGGCTTCGAGCGCCCAGACCTCCATCTCTCCGAAGCGCTGGCCACCGAACTGTGCCTTCCCGCCGAGAGGCTGCTGGGTGATGAGCGAGTAGGGGCCGGTGCTGCGGGCGTGGATCTTGTCCTCGACCAGGTGGATGAGCTTGAGCATGTAGATGTATCCGACGGTGACGGGCTGGTCGAATGTTTCGCCTGTCCGGCCGTCGGTCAGCACCATCTTGCCAAAGAGAGGTGGCGGCAGCCGGTGCTCTGCATACGCCTGCTGAGACCGCTCCTGGAGGGTCGGAAAGTCGAGCTTCCCGGCGGTCACCTTCCTGGCAAGACCGGACCCCGCGAGCTCGTTCAGCCAGATCTCGAGGCAGGCCTGCCGGGCGGCGCCGGGTTCGGGTTCCCGGAAGATGGGGGCCGGGTCATAGCCCTTCGTCTGCAGCCAATCGCAGGCCACTTCGAGATCGAAGTCCCGGGACCGTGGATCGACGTAGAAGAAGGCGCCCGACTCCTGAGCGATCCAGGCACGAGCGAGGGCATCTTCGATGGACGAGTCGTCGGCACCGTCGAAGACCGGGCTCATGGCGCGGAACCCGAGGACGTTGGCGGCCCAGCCGAGGTGTGTTTCCAGCACCTGCCCGATGTTCATGCGGCTCGGAACGCCGATCGGGTTGAGGATGATATCGATCGGGGTACCGTCCTCCAGATACGGCATGTCTTCGCGAGAGAGGATGCGGCTGATCACGCCCTTGTTGCCGTGGCGGCCCGCCATTTTGTCTCCCTCGGAGAGCTTCCGGCGCTGAGCGATGCTCACCCGCACCATCTTGTTGACGCCGGCGGAGAGAGAGTCGTTCCGGGCACGGTCAAAGACCTTGATGTCGATGACCTTGCCCTTTTCTCCGTGGGGAACGCGCAGGCTCGTGTCCCGAACTTCGCGCGCCTTCTCGCCGAAGATGGCGCGGAGCAGCTTCTCCTCGGCGGTCAGCTCTGTCTCACCCTTCGGGGTGATCTTACCGACCAGTATGTCGGTCTCCCGAACTTCGGCACCGATCCGGATGATACCGTCCTCATCAAGCTGTGCGAGGCTCTCTTCCCCGACGTTCGGGATGTCCCGCGTTATCTCTTCGGGGCCGAGCTTCGTGTCCCGCGCCTCCACTTCGTACTTTTCGATGTGGATGGACGTGAACTTGTCCTCGCGGACAAGGTTCTCGCTGATGATGATGGCGTCCTCGAAGTTGTATCCCTCCCAGCTCATGAACGCGCAGAGCACGTTCTGGCCGAGGGCGAGATCGCCGTTCGCCGTGCTGGAACTATCGATAATCGGCTGCCCGGCCACAACACGCTCACCCTTGAGGACGACCGGTCGCTGGTTGAGGCACGTACTCTGATTCGACCGGATGAACTTCACCAACGGATAGGTCTCCGTTCCGAGGGCGGAGTCGTCGTACTTGATGACGACGCGCCGGCCGGTCGCCTCCTCGACCTCACCGTCGCCAAGCGCGGTGATGACGTGACCGCTGTCGACTGCGGCCCTACGCTCCATACCCGTGCCCACGAGCGGTACTTCCGGCTTGACGAGCGGGACCGCCTGGCGCTGCATGTTGGAGCCCATCAACGCCCGGTTGGCGTCATCGTGCTCGAGGAAGGGGATGAGAGCCGTGGCGACGGACACCATCTGCTTGGGTGACACGTCGAGGAAGTCAACTTCTTCCGGGAGAACCGCCTTGAACTCTTCGTTGAAGCGCGACTCGACGCGTTCCTCGATGAACTTCCCCTGCGAATCGAGCGCAGCATTGGCCTGGCCCACAACGTAGCGGTCTTCTTCATCCGCCGTCAGGAAGATAATGTCGTCGGTGACGACGGGTTCGACCGGTACGCGGGCGCGCCTCGCCTTCAGCTTCTTCGCCACGGCAGCGTCGATGACCGTACCGGCGGTCGCAACCGTCTTGCCCTTGCTGTCGACGATGTCATCGCGGATCGTGTGCCCGATCAGCTCGTCCTGAGAAGGTGAGAGATCATGCATGACTCGGCGATAAGGAGTCTCGATGAAACCAAAATCGTTCAGGCGTGCATAGGTTGCAAGTGACCCGATAAGGCCGATGTTGGGCCCTTCCGGTGTCTCGATCGGACAGATCCTTCCGTAGTGGCTGAAGTGAACGTCCCTCACATCGAATCCGGCACGATCTCGAGAGAGACCGCCGGGCCCGAGGGCGCTGAGACGCCGCTTGTGCGTCAGCTCAGCGAGGGGATTGGTCTGGTCCATGAACTGTGACAGCTGGCTGCCGCCGAAGAACTCCTTCATCGCGGCCACCACGGGACGGATGTTGATGAGCGCGCTGGGCGTCGCCTCCTCCGGGTCCGTGATCGTCATCCGCTCGCGAACGACGCGTTCCATGCGAAGCAGACCCACGCGGAACTGCTGCTGGATCAGCTCGCCGACGGCACGGACTCGCCGGTTGCCGAGGTGGTCGATGTCGTCGGCCCGGCCTCTTCCGTCGGTTCCACCCTGGCCGCCGTTCATGCGGATGATCTCCCGCATGATCTCAATGAGGTCGATGGGCCGAAGCCAGCGCTGTGTCGTTGTTTCCGGGAATCGCAGACGCCGATCCACTTTGTAGCGGCCGACTCTCCCGAGGTCGTAGCGCCTCGGGTTGAAAAAGAGCGTGTTGATCTGCGACCGGGCGTTTTCCAGTGTAGGCGGGTCGCCGGGACGGTAGCGTCGGTAGAACTCGAGCAGCGCCTGATGCTTGTCTTCCGTCGTGTCCTTCGCCATCGTCAGCGGCAGGAACTCCATGACGTCGCCGGTATCTACGTCGGCGAAGAGCTTCAGCACCCGATCGTCCGTGCCGAGACTGTGCTCGAGTTCCCGAAGGGCGGCGTCGCGGGGACGTTCCGTTTCGGGGATCGGATTCTCATCGTAGGCCGCCTGAGCGGCAAAGTACTTCTCGAACTTTGGGTTCTCTTCATCGCCGGGGATGAGGCCCGGTGTGTCGATCGCGCGAACGAGGATCGAGATGGGGATCTTGCGCTTGCGATCGACTTTGACGGCAACAAGGCCTCTGCTGGAGGTCTCGAACTCGAGCCACGCGCCGCGGTTGGGAATGAGCTTCGCCATGCAGAGACGGCGGCCCGTAGCGGCGTCGTGATCGATGGTGAAGTAGGCTCCCGGCGAACGCACCAGCTGGCTGACGACTACTCGCTCCGCACCGTTGACGATAAAGGTCCCCTTATCAGTCATCAGGGGGAAATCACCAAAGAAGAGGCGCTGCTCCTTAATCTCTCCGCTTTCGCGGATGTGGAGTTCAACTTCGACGAAGAGAGGAGCGGAGAACGTCAGGTCCCGTTCGCGGCATTCATCCTGGGAGAACTTGGGAGCCCGGAACTCGTAGTCCCGGAACCAGATCTCCATCTTGGACCCCGTAAAGTCCTGAATCGGCGAGATTTCATCCAGCAGCTCGCGGAGTCCCGGAACGCCGTCACGGTCGTCCGTGGCCGGCAGGACGCCGTCGGGTTGGCGCACGAACCAGTTGAAACTGTCCAGTTGAACCTGGATGAGATTCGGGATATCGAGAACGTTGACGATCCGGCCGTAGCTCCGTACATCGAGCGGTCGGTCGTCAGTCGGAATCTCGGAATCACGGGGGGGTGTCATCCTGTAGCGACTCCTTCAGGACATGGGTGCCTTGTAGACACAGAGGATCTAGGGCCGAGGGTATTCTGGGAAGAGAATGGACACGACAAGCCAGACTAAGGCTAGTGCCAAACCTCTGCGGAAGTCAAGTCGAAGCACGGCCCGCGGGGGCAGCACAGGGATCGATGCCGGTCAGCTGATCCCTACCGGCTCCCTCATCCGTTCTATGTGGAGCCCACCGTCGTCGTCATCGTCGTCGGGCTTGCGATCGACGAGTACCGTATCGCCGGGGCCGAACTCGCCGGCCAGAAGCCGCTCGCTCAGCTGATCCTCGATGTTGTCCTGGATGACACGGCGCAGCGGTCTGGCACCGAAGATCTGGTCATAGCCCTTTTCTCCGAGCCAGTCCTTGGCCTCATCCGTCACATTGAGGGCGACACCACGCGTCGTGAGCTGCTGACGCACCTTGGCGAGCTCAAGGTCCACGATCTGACGGATGTCATCACGGCTGAGTGACCGGAACACGACCGTATTGTCGACGCGATTGAGGAATTCGGGCCGGAACACGTTCTTTAGCTCCGCCAGCACTTTGTCCTTCATTCGCTGATAGCGGTCTTCGTCGTTCTGCTGCTGATCGTGACCGGCGGAACCAAAGCCGAGCCTGTAATCCCGTTTGATGAGATCTGAGCCCACATTTGACGTCATGATGATGATCGTGTTTCTGAAGTCGACCTTCCGGCCCTTCGCATCGGCGAGGCGGCCCTCGTCGAAGATCTGAAGCAGGAGGTTGAACACCTCCGGGTGCGCCTTCTCTATCTCGTCGAGAAGGATCAGGCAGTAGGACTTCCGGCGAACCGTGTCGGTAAGCTGCCCGCCGTCATCGTAGCCAACGTATCCCGGCGGCGCTCCGACGAGCCTCGAGACAGTGTGCTTCTCGCTGAACTCGCTCATGTCGAGTTTCACCATGTTGTCCTGCGAATCGAACATGAACTCTGCGAGAGCTCGTGCAAGTTCGGTCTTGCCGACCCCGGTGGGGCCGCAGAACAGGAACACGCCGATCGGCCTGCGCGGGTCCTTCAACCCGGCTCTCGCACGCCGTACGGCGCGCGCGATGGACTCGATCGCCTCGTTCTGGCCGATCACCCGTCCGCGGAGGGACTCCTCCATACGCAGCAGGCGGGCGCTTTCCTCACTGGCGATTCTCGCGACCGGAATGCCGGTCCACATTGAGATCACCTCGGCGATATCCTCTTCGCCGACGACGGGCGTTGCGATACCTGCCTCTCCCTCTCCCCACTCGCCCATCTCTTTGATCTTGTCTTCCAGCTTTGCCTCACGTGCACCGAGCTCTTCGGCATAGTCCAGCTGCTGGGCCGCCGTAGCCTGGTCCTTCTCCCGGCGCAGGCTCTCGAGGCCCTTCAGTGCCTCGGCCAGAGAAGGCGGTGTCGCCGACCTCCTGATCCTCACCCGGCTCGACGCCTCGTCGATGAGGTCGATCGCCTTGTCCGGAAGGAATCGGTCAATCACATACCGTGACGAGAGTTCGGCCGCGGCCTGCAGAGCATCGTCCCCGATGTCCAGCTTGTGGTGCTCCGAGTAACGCTGGCGGACGCCGCGGAGGATCTCCACTGTCTCTTCGACAGACGGTTCGTCCACACGAACGGGCTGGAATCGTCGCTCCAGCGCCGCATCACGCTCAATGTGCTTTCGGTACTCGTCGAGCGTCGTCGCGCCGATGCATTGAAGCTCGCCCCGGGCGAGCGACGGTTTGAGGATGTTCGCAGCGTCGACTGCGCCTTCGGCTGCACCGGCTCCAACCAGCATATGGAGCTCGTCGATGAAGAGCATGCAGTTGCCCGCGCTCTTGATCTCTTCGATGACCTTCTTGAGGCGCTCCTCAAACTCCCCGCGGTACTTGGTGCCGGCAACCAGTGAACCCACATCGAGGGTCAGGAGACGCTTGCCCTGGAGCGTCTCCGGTACGTCACCGGAGGCGATTCGTTGGGCGAGAAGCTCGACGATGGCGGTCTTGCCGACGCCTGGCTCACCGATCAGCACCGGGTTGTTCTTCGTGCGCCGGGACAGGATCTGCACGAGGCGTTCGAGTTCGGTTGCCCGTCCGATGACCGGATCGAGTTGCGAGTTGCCTGCCGCCGCGGTCAGGTCGATCCCGAGCTGGTCAACCGTCGGCGTACGGGAAGCCTGGCGCGTGCCGCCGGCGGCCGTGGTCGCCTGGGGTGCCGACTGGCTGAGGATCCTGGTGGTCTCGGCTCGCACCCGCTCGAGGTTCACACCGAGGCTCTCGAGGACGCCTGCCGCGATCCCCTCACCTTCGCGGACGAGTCCGAGAAGCAGGTGCTCGGTGCCGATATAGCTGTGGTTGAGGCGGCGCGCTTCGTCGACGGCGAGCTCTATCACCTTCTTCGCGCGGGGGGTCAGGCCGATCTCGCCGAGAACGGTCCGGTCTCCACGGCCGATGATGAACTCGACGGCAGAGCGGACCTTGTTCAGTTCCACGCCCAGGTTCGCCAGGACTTTGGCGGCGACACCATCTCCCTCGCGGACGAGCCCGAGCAGTATGTGCTCTGTGCCAATGTAGTTGTGGTTGAAGCGGTGCGCCTCTTCTTGCGCAAGTGTGAGGACGCGTCTGGCGCGCTCAGTGAACTTGTCGAATCGATCAGCCACCTGCGTGTCCTCCTGGCAACCCTGAGCCCCGGTACTCGCTCGTCATCCGGGGGCCGGCCTCGCTCAGCCTGTTCCTCCTTGGCTGGATGCTTCCGCAGAGTCGTCGGCCTCACTCTCAGCTTCGCCGCTCTCGGGTTCGACGGCAACCTCGGAGGCCTCCGAGTTTTCCCTGTTCTCGTCTTCAGCGGAATCACCGGCAACACCGCTCGCGTTCTCCAGACCGGCCACGGGCTCATCGCTCTCCGGCGTGGCGGCCTCCGCAGGAGCTTCCTCGACGGCCTCCTCGGGGATGGCGGCCGCGGCCTCCGGATGGTCCTCAGCCGGTGCGGAGGAAGCCGGCTCGTCCGCGCTGGGAGCCGCCTCGGCTGCAGTGGTAGCGGCGGGCTCGTCTGCAGAAGCGGACTCCCCTCCCGCCGCGACGACCGCATCCTGGGCGTCCTCTTCCACCGAAGCTTCGGCCACGGCGCCCCCTACGGCCGCTGCTTCTTCCTCCGGTACGGCGAATTCGGAGTTCTCCGCGTTCTCGAGAGCCTGCGCGAAAGCGTGAGCAAACGCCGACACCGGCTCCGGGTCGCGAGAGACCGCTCTTTCGATGGCCTCTTGCGGCGTGCGCGGCGGCGTGGGAGCCGGCTCGGTTCGCTCACCAAGCTCGAACTGGTCCCTTATGTCGTCCGGCCAATCGATGACCCCACCCTGATGGTCGAACGCGAAGCCCATGGCTTCGGCATCACTGCGGGCCTGCCGAAGGCTCAGCCCCAGACGGTGCCGTTCCGGCTCGATGCGCACGAGCTTGACGGGGACGACGTCCCCCTCCCTCACCACCTCTTTGGGATGCTGGATCCGGCGGTTGGCGAGCTCTGAGATGTGGATCAATCCTTCGACTCCATCGTCGAGCCGGACAAACGCGCCGAACGCCATGAGCTTGGTAACGCGCCCGATGAGCACCTGGCCGATGACAAAGCGGTTAACTGCCTCGTCCCAGCGCTCGGGGTGCGCTCTCTTGAGCGAGAGCGAGATCTTCTTGGTTTCGTGATCGACTTTGAGAACGTAAGCCTTCACCTCGTCGCCAACGTTGAAGAGGTCCTTGGCCTTCTTGCCGCGCTCCCAGGTGATCTCGGTCATGTGGGCGAGTCCGTCGGCGCCGCCCAGATCGATGAAGATCCCAAAGTCGGTCACCGATGAGACACGGCCGACCCGGATCTGACCCTCCTCGATCTCGGCGAGCACGCGCTCGCGGGACGCCTTCCGCTCTTCGGCCATAGCCGCCCGCTCGGACAGGATCACCCTGTTCCGTTTCCGATTGAGCTCGACGACCTTGAGCTTCAGTGCCTTGCCGACGAGGCCCGCGAGCAGCGACGCCGCATCCGGGTTGTCGCGGCGGATGCTGTCGACCTGTGACAGCGGGACGAATGCGTTGACACCGTCTACGTTTACGAGGATCCCGCCCCGGTTGTGCCCCGTGACCTGGCCTTCGAAGATGGCGCCCGACTCCTGACGCTCTGCGAGGAGAGCCCAGCCCTCCTCACCCCGAGCCCGGTCCAGCGAGACGATTGCGTGGCCTTCAGCCGACGAGGGCTGGAGAACCATGACCTTCACGGTGTCGCCGGCGCCGAGCTTGCTCGACCCCTCGACACCCAGCGAGAGCATCTCACCTGGGGGAATGACGGCCTCCATCTTGGCGCCGACGTCGACGATCACACCGTCCGGTGACGCGCCGAGCACGGTGCCGTCGATGATCTCGCCCCGGCGGACAGAGCCCGATTGGGCGGACTCGAGGTCCAGCAAGGCCCCCATGTCCTCGATTACTGGCTCGGGGGCTTCTTGTTCGGGACGCGGTGATGACTGGTCGGCGGTCGACAATGGGAGGCTCCGTTGGGTGGGCGGCCGAAAGATGGGCACACGCCCGCAGTATCGGTATGGATGGGATTGTACCAGCGGCCCGCGGCTAGAGGGAAACGAGAGATCAGACGGCTTCCCGGAGTTCGACGCCGGAAGGGACGAAAACCGCCCTCGAAGGCGGTTCTCAGTACCGGCGGCGACCTATTTTCCCACCCTGTTGCCGGGGCAGTATCGTCAGCGCTGAGGCGTTTCACTTCCGTGTTCGGGATGGGAACGGGTGGGGCCACCTCGCCCAAGCCACCAGTTCCCTGATGATCGCACGTTCCGGCAGCGGCACGCAAATCGCGATTCCTTCGCTATTCCCCACCGGCTGCTCCGGCTAGGATGCCACGGATGCGCACGCTCTTCGTTCTGGCCCTGGGATTCCTCTCCGGGATCATCGCAACGGTGCTCCTCTTCACCGTCAACGATGCCCTTGAGGGGCCGGGGGCGTCGGCACCGGGGGTCGGGAACGCGCGCCTCGTGATGGACCCCCGAAGTCTTGGGCTCATGGTGACTTCCTCCCTGGCCGATCCTGAGACCGCCATCCCGGTCCTGGCCGAGGTCGAGGTGCGCTCGGAAGGGACGCTGGCAATCAGTTTCGCGGTCACTCCGGCGGAAGCCGGGCCACACGGCTGGATCGTCCTCAACCCCGAAGTTAGAGAGGGTGCGCTCGAAGTGATAGTCGTCGAGGCCGATATGGAAGGACCGACGCCGGCGTCGGTCGCGGCCACCGTTGAGAGCGAACTGAGCACGCGCCTCTCCAGCCTTGCCGGCGGTGCGGGCTACACCCTTGTGTCCATCGCCACCACGGGCGCCGGCCTGACGCTGGAGATCGTGGTCTGAGATCAGGTGGCCCCGCCGGGCGCCTATCCCGAGACCTCCACACCGACCAGCGCGCCGATGGAGAATGTCACGGCTGCGGCGGCAAGCCCCAGAAGCAACATTCTGCCGCCGGCGAAGAGCAATCCACGCCTCGTGAAGAAAGATGTCGCAGCGCCGGCCACAAATAGGCCGAGGCCGGCCATCACAATTGTCGCGAGAGCGGCCGCCAGCCCTTCGGCGAAGAACCACGGTATGACGGGCAGGATGGCACCGGCGGCAAAAGTGAGGAAGGAGACGGCGGCGGCAGTCCAGGCGTTTCCTGCCTCCGTCTTGCTGATCCCGAGCTCCTCACGGGCCAGCGTCTCCAGGGCCTCATCCTTGTTGCCGATAATGCGGCGGGCTGCGCCGCGGGCCTCGTCGGGATCCAGACCTTTCGCCCGGTAGATCAGTGTCAGCTCCTCCTCCTCCTCCTCCGGGAACGACTCGAGTTCCTCGGCCTCGGTGTCGAGCTGATGCTGGATCGCCTCGGCGGCGCTCCGCACGCTGATCCACTCCCCGAGCGCCATGCTCAGCGCCCCGGCGAGCAGACCGGCGAGGCCACCAAGGAGGACGACGGAGGCACCGGGATCTGCGCCCGCCACTCCCATCACGAGGCTCAGATTGGAGACCAGCCCGTCGTTTGCACCAAGGACCGCGGCTCTCAATGCATTCGCGTTCGTGGCAGCGTGGCGGCCCTCGAGCTGGGCGATGGGGACGCCGGAGCGGCTGATGGCGCCGCTGTTCCCGATCTCGCGGAACAGTCTGGCGTGCGACCTCTCGTCCCCCGGCAGTCCATGGGCAACAGCCTCGGGGATTCCGTCGTATGTAGTCCGCGCGGCGTCCTCCATACGGGCGACATAGGGGATGATGGAAGATGAGCCGAAGAGCCGCGCGGCGTACCCCAGAAGCCGGACTTTGAGCGACGGCCGGTATCGGGGGACGGACCGTCCCGACCGCTCGATCCGCTCCGCCCAGAAGCCATAGTGCCGCTTCTCGCTCTCGGCCAGACGCTGGAAGATTTCGCTCAGCCCGGGGTCGTTCTCGTACCGCGAAAGGTATCTGTACAACGCCTCCCCATCCACCTCGTCGCGGATGAATCGCCGGTATCTGACGTAGTCCGCATCGGTCAACGACGAACTCTGTCGGGCACTCAAACTACGTCCCCGAGACCATCATCTCCGTGATACGGATGGTCGGTGCGGCCGCCGAGCCGAACCACGTCAGGTCGTCGCCTGTCGCATCCACGGCCCGGAGCATATCTTCCATCTGGCCGGAGATATTGACCTCCGTGACGGGAAAGGCGAGCTCACCGTTTCGGATCCAGTGACCGGCGGCACCACGAGAGAAGTCGCCCGTTGTCGGGTTGAACCCGAACCCCATAAGGCCTGTCACGTAGAGACCGTCGTCGATCCCATCGAGGAGAGATTCAACCGGTGTCGTACCCGGTTGCCAGATGAGGTTCGAGCTGCCGGGCACGGGCAGAGAGCCGGTGTCTCTCCGGGCGGAGCCGGTAGTCCGGCGCCCGGCCCGACGCGCCGTGTAGGCGTCGAACAGGAAGCCGCCGAACACACCAGACTCGAACAGCCCCTGTGAGCCCGTCTCGACGCCTTCGCCATCGAACGGTCGCGAGCCACCCCGGCCAGGAACCCGGGCATCATCGCGAATGGTAACAAGGGAACTGCCGACCGGCGCGCCTTCGCTGCCCGCGAGAAAGGTCGCTCCCCGGTAGAGAGCGGTTCCGGTCGTGCAACCGCCGAGCAAACGGAGGAGATCAACGGTCATTAGAGGCTCGAAGACTACCGGCACGGCTTTCGTGACGACCTTGCGGGCCCCGAGCTGTGCGATCGCGCGGCGGGCCGCGACCAGCCCCACATCCTCCGGCTCGGGGAGCCGGTGGAGGAAGCGCTCCGAGGCAAACCAATAGGCGTTTCGCTTCTTCCCGTCCTCGTCGTCGGCCATCACCTCCACGGTGATCCCCGCGGTCGTTGCCGGGTAGGAGGCGGCGAACCCGTGAGAGTTGGCCAGGGCCACCTCTCCGATCCGGCTCGAGAAGGTCGCGCCGTCCGTATTCGTGATCCGCTCGTCGGAAGCCAGTGCCGCGGCTTCGCAGCGGCGCGCGATACCCACCCGCTCGTCCGGCCCGAGCGATCGGAGGGCTTCGTCGTAAAGCTGAAGACCGTCCACACCTCCGGGGGCAGCGAGCTCCTCCGGGCGAGGCAGTCCGGAGCAGTCGTCCGGAGAGGCTACGGCCGCGAGCCGCAACGTATTCTCCGCGAGGTCCCTCAGCGAGGCGTCCGAGAAATCAGTGGTCGAGGAGACGGCGGTCTGCCCATCCTGGATTACGCGAAGGCCAAGAGATCTTCCGCCTGCTTCGATCAACTTTTCCAGCTCACCCAGGCGAACCGTTACCGAGGACTCATCGTAAGCCACGGAGAACGCGTCACACTGCGAGGCGCCCGCCCGCAGCGCGAGGTCCACCGCACGGCGGGCTGCCTCGGGAGCCGGGGGCGAGGGGTCAGGCACGTGTGCCTCCGACTGTCATCTCCGAGACCAGAACGGTGGGAATCCCCACACCCACCGGAACGGACTGGCCGTCTTTGCCGCAGGTCCACCGGCCATCCGACAGAGAATAGTCAGCCCCCACTCGGGACACTCTTGAAAGGACGTCGGGGCCGTTGCCGATGAGATTCACGTTGCGGATGGGATGGGTGATGCGACCACCCTCGATCATGTAAGCCTCGGTGACGGAGAAGACAAAGTCACCGTTTGAGATGTTCACCTGGCCACCGTTGAATGAAACGCAATAGATGCCGCGGTCGACTCCGCGGATGATGTCTTCGGGATGATCCTCACCGCCGAGCATGAATGTGTTGGTCATCCGGGGCATGACGTAATCCTTGAATGACTCCCTGCGGCCGGAGCCCGACGGGTCCACTCCGAAATACCGGGCACTCATCTCGTCGTACAGGTAGGAGCGCAGGATGCCCTTCTCGATGAGCACGTTCTGCTTCGCCGGATTCCCCTCATCGTCGACATGGATTGACCCGCGGGAGCCGGCAACTGTTCCATCGTCCAGCACGCTGACGAGGGGACTTGCGACGGATTCTCCGATCCTGCCCGAGTAGTTGCTGGTGCCTTTGCGGTTGAAGTCCGCCTCGAGGCCATGTCCGATCGCCTCATGGAGGAGGATCCCACTGTCGCCCGCGGCGAGAATCACAGGCATCGAGCCGGCCGGAGCTTCGAGTGCATCCTGCTGGAGGATCGCCTGGCGGGCCGCCTCGCGAGCATGATCCTCGGGTGGGTGCTCGCTGAAATACTCGATCCCAAGCCGGCCACCCCCGCCGGTCCGGGCCACCTGCCGCTCCCCGTCCCGCAATGAAAGCACCTGGACGTTGAAGCGGATGAGCGGCTGGACATCACCGACGACGGTCCCATCACTCCGCGCGATGGCAACATACTTCAGCTCGTCCCCGATGCTCGCATCGACCCGCGCCACGGATGGATCAAAACCGCGGGCGGCGCTATCGGCTCGCTTCAGCAGGGCAACCTTCTCCTCCGGAGGTTCCTGAGCGAGGGGTGCGGCAGCGCCGTAGCTGCTCCCCGTCAGAGCGGCTGGGGTCGAGTCGATCGCCGGAAGACCGGAGCCGGACCGGCCCACCCGGGCCGCCGTGTCGGCCGCCCGGCGCATCGCCTCCCGTTCCAGGGACTCGCTGTAGGCAAAGCCGATTGATTCGCCGCTGACCACCCTGATCCCGACGCCGCCGATCGCGCTGTGACTGGCCGATTTGACCTGCTGGTCTTCCCAGACGAGAGCGTTCTGAACCCGGTGTTCGAAGTAGAGCTCCGCGAAATCCCCACCCCGCGCGAGGGCCGTGGAGAGGACCGATGACATGGCGGATGTGTCCAGCGAGTACCGCTCGGCGAAGAATTCCAGTGCCTCCGCACTTACGTTCATACAGATGAGTTCCCTTGAGTGGGTGATAGGAGCGACCGGTAAGTACGATTGTAGGCGACGCGGGCGGGCCGCGTGTCGGCCGGACTGGACAGCAGTGGGCGACCCGGACATCGTTGAGAAGCGGCCCCGGCTGAAGCCGGCCTGCCGCACGTAGCTATGCGCGACGGTTCCGGAAGATTGTTCGAACTCCTCCAGCTCGCCCTCGTACCGGCCGGTCCTGGAGCGGAAGTAGACGCACCTTCGGCCGTACTGGAGGGAGTCGCGCGGCTCTGTGTGTTCGACCTCGAGATGAGTGGACCGAACCCGCGAGTCCACGAGGTACTCGAAGTGGGGGCGGTGATGGCCGACCTCGCCCCGGGCCTCCACGAGATCGAGGCATGGGGCTCGCGCATTCGACCGCGCCGGATCGGCAACGCCAGTCCAGTCGCCCTGCGCGTCTCGGGATACACCCCCGCCGGGTGGAAGGGTGCGCCCAGGGAAGAGGCGGCGATGGAGCACTTCTTCGAGCTCGGCCGGGGGGCGCTCGCCGCGGGCTGGGGGGTCGGCCAGGATCTCGCGTTTCTTCGCGAGCGGCTACGGAGAGGGGCACTGGAGTGGCCGTTTCAGCCGTTCGTGGTCGATATTCAGACGCTCGCACGGCACCGCCTGAAGCCCGGTGAGGGGGTGATCGAGCGTTTCAACCTGGGACACGTCGCCGATCGCCTGGGAATCGGCCGGATGGGAGAACACGCAGCCCTTGCCGATGCATACGCAGCCTACGACGTCCTCCGGAAGCTCGTGGAAGATCCATCCGGCAGCGCGTAAGGACGCCGCCTGGCCCGCAGCTTGACAGCCCCCCGGAACGGAGGAAGGATCACGGTGATGTTCTCGGGGCGGGGTGAGATTCCCCACCGGCGGTGAAAGCCCGCGAATCCGCTCAGGCGGACCGACCCGGTGAAACTCCGGGGCCGACGGTATAGTCCGGAAGGGAGAGGACAGCGTCAGTGCGTGGCGCCCTGCGTCCCGCGTGCTGTGCGGCCGCCCCCTGGCTCAGCTCACCGCAAAGGGGGTCCGATGTACCGCCTGCCGAATTGGAACAGAGAAGCGTGCTTCCGGATGGGATCCTGATGTTCACAGGAATCATCGAGGAAGTAGGAACGGTTACCGAAGCGGGCGAGGGAATGCTGCGGATCGCCGCCTCGCTCGTCCTCCAGGACGCGAACCTGGGCGACTCGATCGCGATAAACGGCGTCGACCTCACGGTCGCCGAAATCAAGGATGGAACGTTCCTCGCGAACCTCATGCCCGAGACCTACCGGAGGTCCAACCTCGGCGATCTCAAGCCCGGGGACTCGGTCAACCTCGAGCGAAGCGTTCGCCCAACGGATCGCCTGAGCGGGCACATCGTCCGCGGCGTTGTCGAAGGCACCGGGGCCCTGCGCAGCTCCACGCCGGAGGGAGACGCGATCATCGCCTGGTTCGACGCTCCTCCGGAGCTCCTCCGCTACATGGTCGTGAAAGGGCCCGTCTGCATCGACGGAATCAGCCTCACAGTGATCTCCAAGGACACCGAAGGGTTCGCCGTCTCGCTCGTCCAGTACACGCAGGAACACACCAACCTGGGGACGCGAAGTCCCGGTGACCGGGTCAACCTGGAGACGGACATCATCGCTCGTTATGTCGAACAATTGGCAGTGCCGGAGAAGTCGCAATGAGCAGCGAAGACGTAATCGTCAGCGTTCCCGAGGCCATCGAGGAGTTCCGGAACGGCAGGTTCATCGTGATCACCGATGACGTGGACAGGGAAAATGAAGGCGACCTCGTGATCGCTGCCCAGTTCATTACAACCGAGGCCGTCAACTTCATGGCCAAGTACGGCCGCGGGCTGGTCTGCTGCCCCCTCACCGAGGAACGCGTCGCCGAGCTGCAGCTCCCGATGATGGTCGACAGTACCGCGAATACCTCTCACTTCGGAACACCATTCACGGTTTCCGTCGAGGCGCGCTCCGGTGTGACGACCGGGATCAGCGCCGCGGACCGGGCCCGAACCGTTCAGGTCCTCATTGACCAGGACACCCGCCCGGACGACCTCGTCCGCCCCGGCCACATGTTTCCCCTCAGAGCGCGTCCCGGCGGAGTGCTGGTTCGGGCCGGCCAGACGGAGGCGTCCGTCGACCTTGCCCGGATGGCCGGCCTCTACCCGGCAGCCGTCCTCTGCGAAATCATGAAGGCCAATGGTGAGATGGCGCGGATGCCCGATCTGAAGCGCTTCGCAAGGCGCCACGGCCTCAAGATCGTGACCGTCAATGACATGATCAAGTACCGGTTCAAGACGGAGAGGCTGGTCCAGCGCGTCGCCGAAACCCGGCTGCCGACCCCCTACGGGGAGATGAGCATATTCGGCTATAGGACCGACTACGACCCTGCGGAACATGTGGCGATCGTCCGTGGACCGATCGACCCCGGTCAGCCTGTGCTCGTCCGAGTCCACGACCAGTGCGTCACCGGCGATGTGTTCAATTCGTTCCGTTGCGATTGCGGTGAGCAGAAGGAACGGGCCCTGAAGATGATCGGCGAAGAGGGCGGGGTCTTCCTCTACATGCGACAGGAGGGGCGGGGCATTGGCCTCCACAATAAGCTCCGCGCTTACGAACTCCAGGAGCAGGGGCTGGACACGATCGAGGCGAACCTGGCGCTCGGTTTCCCGGCGGACCGCAGGGACTACGGCATCGGGATGCAGATCCTCGTCGACCTCGGCGTCCGCAAGATGCGTTTGATCACCAACAACCCGAGCAAGAGAGCCGGTCTCGAAGCCTACGGATTGGAGGTGGTCGAGCGGGTCCCCATCGAGACTACCCCCAATCCTCACAACCTCCGGTACCTCGAGACGAAGCGCAGCCGGATGGGACACCTCCTCACTGAGATCGACAAGCCGGAAGCCGTCCCCGAATGAGCACCCCAACGACCCGTGAGGGAACGCTGGAAGGCGATGGGCTGCATATCTGTGTGGTTGTCTCCCGCTGGAACGGATTCGTCACCGACGTGCTCCGGGAAGGCTCGGTGAGGGTCCTCCAGGAGTGTGGCGTTCGTCCCGGCGACATCACGGTGACGACGGTGCCGGGCTCCTTCGAAGTGCCTACGGCCGCCGCTTGGGCGGCGCGAGGCGGCAACTACGACGCGGTGATCTGTCTGGGCGCCGTCATCAGGGGCGAGACCGCCCATTTCGAGCACGTTGCCGCAGGCGCCGCCCAGGGCATCCTCCGGGTCGCTCTCGAAACGGGAGTCCCTGTCGTCTTCGGCGTCCTCACCGTCGACCGCGCCGAGCAGGCCATGGCGCGGGCGGGTGGCGCCGAGGGGCACAAAGGTGAGGAGGCCGCACGAACGGCCATCGAGATGGCTAATCTTCGGCGGGCTTTCAGAGGCTAGCCGAACGGCGATGAGCGGGGCGGAGGGCGCCGCCCTGCTGTCTCACTGAGCACGGCCGAGGTAGTCCTCGACAACCCAGCCCTCCGCGTAACCTTGGGCCCTCACGTACCACCACTGGTAACCGTCCCCTTCGGCCGGACCCGAGAGGATCGTCGCCTCGATGCCGTCTCCGACGCACGAGACCACCGGGCCGCGAGTGCTTGGGGCATCGCGTACGTTGAGGCAGTCGCCGGTCCCGACGACCACCACGCGGTCTCCGGGGCCGAAGAGGAACTGCCCCGGCAGGGGTGTGATCGAAGGCGTCGCCGTTGCAACCGGGGTCGAGGGGGTGTTGGTCGGATGCGGAGTGGCGGGAGGAGCGGGCGTGGCGCTTCCTGCCCCCGAGGAGACGGTGCCCGTGGCCGGCGGGACAGTGGGCGAAGGCAGAGCGGCCGGATCATCACCGCCGTCGCCCGCCAGGTAGTCTGCTCCCAGGACAACGCTCACGGCGACGGCCGCGCCGAGCAGCAGTGCGGCCGGGATGTACCAGAGCCCCAGTATCCGGTGGCGACGATAGATGCTCGGCAGAGGCCGTCTGACGGGCACGGTTTCCAGCGGCTCGTAGCGGCCGTAGCGAACTCGCCGGGGAGCCTCCGGAACGGGTGCCTGGTGCCGGGGAGCCTCCCCGTCCTCGGATTCCTCGGCGGCGCCCACCTCGCCTTCAGACGGCTCGGACCAGTCGTCGTCGCTGTGGTCGGGCGGGAGATCCGCAGCTTCGCCCGTTGCCTCGGCCCTGCGGCGTGCCAGCGGCTGAGGGATCTCGACCTCCGGCGGCAGTGCGTCGGGCTCCGATCCTATGACCGGCGTCTCGCCGGGACCGGGCGGGCGGCGGAGCCTGGTGCCCTCGCCCGGGTGGGGCTCGGGCACGATTGGGGGCTGCTGAGGCTCATAGGCCAGGGGCTCCGCGCTCTCGGCGTGAACCCTGTCCGTCGCACAACCTTCATTGCGAACCCAGCAGGTGGGGTGGTGCAATACTCCGCAGCCACGGCAGCGAAGCACAGCCTCCGCCGGAGCGAAGGCCTGATTGCAGACTGGGCAGAACCGCTGTTCGGCATTCAATAGCGCATCCGGTCATGCGAATTATCAGATGCAGCCACGGCGGTATCAACCGTGTTCGGTGAGGAATTGGTCTAGCTCTCGCAGAGTCGGGAGCGATTCAGCCGCGCCCCTGCTCCTCGTGCTCACCGCACCCGCGGCCTGAGCACGACGAGCGGCGCCGGCCAGATCCCGGCCCTCCGCCAGCCCCACTGCGAGCGCACCACAGAACGCGTCACCTGCACCGACTGTATCGATCGCGTCAACTGAGAACGCAGGCTGGGACTCAACCTCACCGCCCTCGTTCGTGAGGATCAGGCCGGCCGCGCCGAGCGTGATGATTGCAGAGCCACGCCCCATTGCCGCGAGGGCCACCACCTGCTCCTCGCGAACCGCGATCCCCGGACAGAGCGCATCGGCCTCGGTTTCGTTCGCGACGATGACATCGGCCAGGGACCGGAGCGCGGGCGGATGGGGGACCATGGGTGCGGTGTTGAGAACAATCGGGACCTTTGCCCTGTTCGCTATCTCTGCGGCCGCAAGCGTGGCCTCGATCCCCACTTCCAGCTGAAGGAGAAGCAGGCCGGCCGCGGTGATCAGGCCGGCACTCGAATCAACCTCGGTGGGAGTCAGCGCCAGGTTGGCCTGTGGCACGGCAAGAATGCTGTTGTTCCCGTCGGGGAGGACGATCGGGACGGCCACTCCGGTGGAGACCGTTTCATCGCGAAGCAGCCCGCGGCAATCCACGCCCGCCGCCTCACTGTAGGTCCTGATCTGATCGCCGAACGCATCAGCGCCCACCTTCCCGATGAGCGACACCTCGGCACCGAGACGGGCGGCCGCAATTGCCTGATTGTTCCCCTTGCCGCCAACGTGGGTCGAGACGGACGAGCCGACAATCGTCTCGCCCGGCTCCGGGAGCCTGGCGACCTCCACCACGACATCCATCATGCAGCTGCCGACGACGGCCACGCGCAGGCCAGGACGACCGGACCTCCCGCGATGCGATTCGAGCGGCGAACTCGCGGTTCCCCTCGACTGCGGCCGTTCGGAAGCGGGCCTCACACCGTGAGGGTAACGGCGCACCCGCCGGCGGCAAGGGTTGGCTCCCGCATCGCCCCGGGGATAGGCTTTCGAATGTGAGCTCACGAATCCTCGGGATCAACGGCAGCATACGGGCGGGAAGCACCGCCGACAGGGCACTGAAGGTCGCGCTGGCGGCCCTCGAGGCCGCCGGCGCGCAGTGCGAGACGTTCGACATCGGATGCCTCCCCCTCCTCGACGGCAGGCAGGAAGACCGCTATCCACCCGCGGTTGCGACCTGGCGGGCAGCGATCGAGGCCGCGGACGGCCTCGTCCTGACCATTCCGACCTACCACGGCTCCATGCCAGGGGCGCTGAAGAACGCGCTCGACTTCCTCGATGTGCCGCAGGCCGGAGGAAAGCCGTTTGCGCTCATCGGTGTCGCGCGCGGAGATGCGGAGCCGGGGGTAACAGATGTCACGAGAGTCCTCCGTCACATCGGGGCCGTGGCGGCCGTTCCGGATGTTGTCATCTCGCGGTCGGCAGACCACTGGGGCACCGGCGCCGAGCCCAACAACGCAGGCGTGGCGGTAGCGATCCGCAAGATCGCTGATGACCTGCTCGGCCTCTGCGCGCTCGGCCTGGACGGCAGGCTTCCCCGGCCGTAGGCGGGTCGGAGTCACGATGTCGGCGCGCCCGGAACCTGGAAGCTACTGCCCCGACTGCGGAAAGCGTCTCTCCGGTGGAGAGCGCCCAATCTGCCCGGGCTGCGGGTTCATTCTCTACAGGAATCCGATAACGGGGGTCGCCGTAATCGTCCGCGACGAGGTGGGCCGGGTCCTGGTCGGCCGCCGCGCATCGGGCCCTTACGAAGGACTCTGGTGCATCCCTTGTGGCTATGTCGAGTACGACGAGGAAATCCGCGAAGCGGCCGTGAGAGAGATTCAGGAAGAAACCGGGCTCACCGTCGAGCCGGGCGCTCTCTTCGCGGTTCACTCTAATTTCCACCGGCCCGAGAAGCAGACGGTCGGGGTCTGGTTCCTCGGCACGGTCCTCGCCGGAGATCTCCGCCCGGCGGACGGCGAGTTCACAGAGCTGGCCTACGTGAGTCCGTCCGCGCCGCCGCCGCTCGCGTTCCCGACGGATGAGCTGGTAATGGCCGACCTGGCCGGGGCCGGCGGGAGGCCACTCGCCTCGAGCCATCCTCTTCTGCCGCTTGCTTTTGACGTCGCGAACTCGGCCGGTTCGCTCGTGCGCCACCTTCAGTCGAAGGGAATCGCGGACGTTGCGACGAAATCCTCCGGCGTCGACATGGTGACCAACATCGACCGGGCCGCGGAAGAGCACATCGTTGAATCGCTGCTCGCCGTCCGCCCGGGCGACGGAATCGTCGGCGAGGAAGGGGCGAGCCGCTCAAGCTCGACCGATGTTCGCTGGATCATCGACCCCGTGGACGGCACGACCAACCTTCTGTACGGCATCCCGGCTGTCGCCGTGGTCCTGGCGATGGAGAGGGCAGGGGTGGTGGAAGCCGGCGTCATCCACGACGTAGCCTCGCGCGAGACATACTGGTCCGCAGCCGGTGCGGGCGCTTTCCGGGGCGGTACACAGCTTCATGTAACGACCGTCGAAGAGCCCGGGACGGCCCTCATTGCCACGGGATTCGGCTACCAGTCGGCGCAAAGGGCCGCGCAGGCCGACCGGCTGCGGCGGATTCTTCCCCATGTGCGGGATGTCAGGAGGAGCGGCTCCGCCGCGCTCGACCTCTGTCGTGTGGCAGCCGGCCAGGTCGACGGGTACTACGAAGACGGTCTGCACCGTTGGGACTTCGAGGCGGGGGCTCTCCTCGTGCGCGAAGCCGGGGGTTCTGTGAGTTTTGCGGGGGAGGTACTCGTGGCGAGCGGACCGGGTATTCACCCATTTCTCATGGAAATGTTGACGGCAACGGCCGAAGACGACGGAGGGGCCAGTAAGTAAGCAACACGCGGCCGGCGATACTCTCGGTCGGAACGTGTCCGAACGTCCGGCTGTCAGTGCTGTGGGCGGGGCTGTCCCCAAGGAGCCAGATCCCGAGTTCCTCGTCAACCGCTGCAATGCGCTTCACGAGGGTCCGCGACGGGTTGCGCGGATCCGAGAGGATCACCACCTGCCCCGGCCGCAGCGAGTCGAGGGGCCCGCGCCTGAGCACGATGACGAAATCACCGTCCGACAGTCCGGGCGCCATGCTCTCGCCCCTCACCGCATAACGGCGAAGTCGGAGCGGGACCGTGAGGCCCCCCTGAAGGGCTGAAGCGGCCCGGGCCGTCCTCCGGCGGACCCTGACCGACCAGGCAGGAGTGCCGCGGGTCAGGGTCCGCCGGAGGGCCAAGAAGCCCGACGAGATCAGACTTTGCAAGACTGAGCCGGACCGTCCGAGACACATGAGAAGACGCCCGCGGATGCTCAAGTCGAGGAATCCACGGGCGTTAGTGAGGAGCGGGCGGCCCCGGTGCTAGCTTGCGCGATAGAAGGGCACGTCGGTACGACCCTTCGAGTCCCAGAAGATGTTGTGGATCTTCTCGATGCTTGCCAGGAGGGCCTCACCGTTCGCCGGATCCGATTCGGTCTTGTTCTTGGATGCGAGCTTGGCCGCGTTCCAGAAAGTCTCATGGAGATCAGCGTACTTGGCGGTGTGCTCCGGCTTGAAGTAATCGTGCCAGAGAATGTCGAGCTCTCGCTTGGCCAGCTCGGCCTGCTCTTCCTTGATGGCAATGAAGCGCGAACGGGTGTTCTCGGTTGCGAGGTCGCCGGCGTCGCCGAGGGCGGCCAGTTTCTTCTCCATCGAGAGTACGGCTTCCGCGGCGATCCGGGCGGAAGCCGGGTCGTAGACACCGCAGGGGCCGTCGCAATGCGCATGGGCCACGCTTGCAGGTCGCAGTAGGCGGGTAAAGAGGTTCATCATCACATCCTTCCAGATCAGGGGCATAGGGATTCGGTGCGCCCCGTTTGTTTGAGTATAGGATGCTTCGTTCATGCTTACGAACGCGATTCGTCTTACCTAATTCAAAACCAGTCGAACCCGGCCCGGCAACCGCCCGTCCGGTGTGCTGTGAACGGAGAGCCCTCTCGTGGTAGCCTCGATGCGAGTCTGCGGGAGGGTCGCGAGTTGGCTTACAGCATCATCGACACGTGCATCGGCTGCACCGCCTGCACCAAGCGTTGTCCGACCAACGCGATCACCGGGGAGCGCAACCAGCTCCATGTGATCGACTCGACTCTCTGCATCGACTGCGGTGCCTGCGGCATCGTCTGCCCGCCGGAAGCGATTCTCGACACGGTCGGACACGTCTGCCGGTCGATCAAGAAGACCGACTGGCCGAGGGCCATCGTGATCGAGGACAAGTGCATCGGGTCCGGATGCGAGCTTTGCATCAATATCTGCCCATTCGACGCGCTCTCCCTCCGGCACACGGACCGCATCGACGACTTCTTCGGCGTCAGCACGGTCGACGAGAAGGCGTGCACTGCGTGCAGGCTCTGCGAGGATGTCTGCGGCTGGGATGCCATCCACATCTTCCCGCTGAAATCCGAGATTCTCAAGGACTGGGGAGCCCTCAGCGAGCAGGAGCAAAGCCTTGTCCAGGCAACCCGCGCGGCGTCGGGCGGAGCCTGACGCGAGCTCGGCGGGCAGGCCTCTCCGGCGCGCCAGCCGTCGCCACTTTCTCCGTTCCTCGGCGGTCCTCGCCGGCGCCCTCCTGACGGGCTGTCGAAGCGGGGGCGGCAGGCCGGGCCCGGCAACGGTGACTCCGACACCGCCGGCCGAGTCGTCACCTTCGACATCTCCCACCTCGATCACGGGTGCGACCGCGATCGGGGGGGCCTCGCGGGGAGGGACACTCCGCTACACGGGCTTCGTGATCAGTGACGCCCAGTTCGACCCCCATCGCACCCAGTCTCCGCCACTTGCCGCTTTTCAATCGCTGCTCTTCAGCCGCTTGCTCACCTACGAAAGTCAGGCGGCCGGGATGATCGGCGCCGATCTTGCGCTGTCGCTTCCGGAACAGCCCGACCCTCTCACACTGATCGTCAGGCTCAATCCGTCCGCGACGTGGACCGACGACGACGTCCTCGCCGGGCGCGCAGTGACGGCCGATGACGTGAAGTTCAGCATCGAACGCCAACGCGACGGCGACGCGACATTCGTGCGGCGCCCGCGCTGGTTGAATTTCGAATCAATCGAGGCACCAGCCCCGGACACGGTGACGATGACCCTCAAGGAGCCACTGGGGACCACGCTTCATCAGCTTGCCGATGTGCATTCGTTCATCGTCGCGCCCGAGGCGGCGGAAGGGGGATTCACGGCTACGAGGCAGCCCGGAAGCGGTCCCTTCCTTCCCGTCGAATGGAATGAGCGTGAATTCGCCAGCACGGTCGGCAACCAGAGATGGTTCGGGGGCAATGAGCGCCCCTACCTGGACGGCGTTTCGATCGAGCAGCCGCGGGATGCCGTCGAGGTGGAAGCGAGCCTGCGAACCAAGAGACTGGATGTGGCGTTCGTGGACCGGCCGGTTGCCGATCGTCTGAGAACGGTGATCCCGGAACTCGTGGAGGTGCCCGCCGGCCTGGCCGACTTCTTCGGAATGCGCTTCTTCCTTCCGGAGCCGCCCTATGACGACGTTCGCGTGCGAACGGCCCTCGCCCTCTCGGTCGATCGCCGGGAGATGATCCGGACGCTTTTCTCGGATTCGGGCGAGGTGAACCCCTGGGTTAGCTGGCCCATCACTCGCTGGTCCCTGCCCCAGGCGGAACTCGCGACTTTCCCCGGGTACAAGCCCGGATCGAGCGGTCGGGAGCAGGACATCCAGGATGCGCGGGCGCTTCTTGAGAGCTATCGCGAGGACAACGAGCTCCCGGAGTCGTTGGAGCTCCTCGTAGTTGACGAAGCCGAGCGAGGGCTCGGTCTGGGCTCGATCCTGAGGGATCAGGTGGGCCGTGCACTGGGGCTGACGGTTGACGTCGTAGCCCTGCCACTGGCGGAGATCGTGACCCGGCTCCTGAGCCAGGAGGCCCCCTGGGTCGCCGGGCCCGATTCGGGCTGGATAGACCTCGACGACTGGGTCTACCCTTACTTTCATAGTGAGGGCACCAAGAACAGCTTCGCTATCCGCGACGAAGACCTCGACTCCCGAATTATCGCCCAGCGGATGGAACTGGACGGCGATCGGAGGAGGGAGATCGGGTTCGACATCCAGCGGCGGCTGCTCGAGCTGAACGCGGGCATCAACTTCGTCAGCGAACGGGTCATCGCCCTGGCCTGGCCCTACGTCCGCAGCTTCCCGCTCGATGCGACCGACGGTTTCCAGGGACGGCTGGCCGACTGCTGGCTGGATCGCTCGGATGCCACCTTCGAGGGCCGCTGAACTGAGCCTAGTTGGGAAGGGCGACCTCAAACGTGGAGCCGAGGAGTGTGAGAAACGCAGCCATCGGGCCTGACTGCGGCTTCGACCTCCGGTACATGACGGCGATGTCGCGATTGACGGGCTCGGCTCCCTCGATACCTACCCGGTACAGCGTTTCGAGGTGCAGCTCGCGTTCGACGGAACGCTCGGGCAGCAAGGCGATACCGAGACCCGCTTCGACCATCTTCTTCGTCGCCTCAATGCTGTCGAGCTGCATTTGCTGTCTGGGGGCAACACCCAGATCGCGAAACATGCCGACGATGAGGGAGTAGTAGCTCGAGTCCCGGTCAAAGAGCACGAGTGACTCTTCTGACAGCTGAGCGATGGGAACCAGAGCCCTGCCGGCGAAGTCGTGCCCGGCCGGGACGACGAGGATCAGGTCGTCCCTGTAGATGGTCACGGTCCGGACGTCGGGGTGGCTCACGGGACGGCCGAACCCGACCTGGACGTCGTCGTCGAGCACCATCTGGAGGACTTCTTCAGAGTGATCGGTGCGGACGAGCACATCGACGCCCGGGTGATCGAGGCAGAAGCTCTTCAGGATCCCGGGGAGCACGTACGTTCCGACGGCAGGGGCGGTTCCGATTGCGAGCTGGCCGGCGCGAGCATCGCGAGAGCCTTCGAGCATGGCTCCGCCCTGATCGAGGGCCCGCATGGCGCGGATCGCGAACGGAAGAAAGGAGCGACCTGCGTCGGTGAGGCGCACGCCTCGCCCGGTGCGCTCGAAGAGTTGCTGGCCGACTTCACGTTCGAGGGCGAGGATCCGGTTGCTGAGGGACGGCTGTGCGACTGAGAGCGTTTCCGCGGCCCGACTGAAGCTGCCGCTGTCGGCGGCCGCCAGAAACGCCCTGACCTGTGCGAACTCCACCGTCACTCCGGTTGTGCCTGGGGCCTCGGCTCTTCCGGCGGTCGGGGGGAGCGGTTGGCCGGCGAGGGTTGTCGGATAGGACTCTACGCAGTCAGTCCACCTGCCAGGTCTCGGTTCCGTTCAGAAGCGCTTGCAGGTCGTCGGGCATGGTTTCGCGCGCATCTCGGATCTGCCCCTCGATGAGCTGTTCGTACACAGGTGCGCCGACATCGCGGAAGACACCGATCGGGACGGGCATGTCCGGGTACTCCATCCCGGCGAGAATGTAGGCCGCCGTCGGGTCGGCGGCACCGGGTTCGTGGATCAGCAGGCCCTCATCGCTCTCTGGATTCTCCACGACCTCGAGCTTCAGTCCCTTGAGCCGGATCCCCCGCTCACGCTCCTGGCCGAATCGCAACGGTTGGCCGGGCTCGAGGTAGATCATGCGTTCGGCGCGGTAGTCGCGGTCGCCGAACGCGTCGAACGCACCGTCGTTGAAAATGTTGCAGTTCTGGTAGACCTCGACAAACGACACGCCCCTGTGGGCGGCGGCTTCCCGCAACGTCTTCTCGAGGTGGTGGGTGTCGCGGTCGAGCGAGCGGGCCACGAAGGTCGCTCGCGCCGCCAGGGACACGCGAATCGGGTTGAGCGGGTTCTCGGTTGTGCCACGAGGAGAGGACTTCGTTACCTTGCCGAACTCGGAGGTCGGCGAGTACTGGCCCTTCGTCAGGCCGTAGATCCGGTTGTTGAAGAGGACCACTACGATGTCGAGATTGCGGCGGATGGCGTGGAGGAGGTGGTTGCCGCCGATGCTCAGCCCGTCACCGTCGCCGGTAACGACGAAGACCTGAAGCTCCGGCCTGGCCGTCTTGAGCCCCGTCGCTAAAGTGAGGGCGCGGCCGTGGATGCTGTGGACGCCGTAGCTTTCCACGTAGTAGGGGAATCGGCTCGAGCAGCCGATGCCGCTGATGAAGACGATGTTCTCTCGGGGAACGCCCAGCCCGGGGAGGACCTTCTGCATCTGGGCAAGGATCGAGTAGTCGCCGCAACCTGGACACCAGCGAACGTCCTGGTCGGAGATGAAGTCCGCCCGTGTGAGGGGATGCGACTGGGACTGTCCGGCTTCGTCTGATGCAGCCTGGATCACCATCAGTGACTCCCTCCGACCAGGTCAGCCGGCTCAAATGGTGGGGTGTACGGGCCGCGAAGGCCGAGCATCTCCTCGATCTTGGCCTCCAGCTCGGTGATCTTGAACGGTTGTCCGGCGACCTTGCTGAACCCCACCGCGTCTCTCAGGAAGCGCGCGCGCAGGAGCAGTAGCAGCTGACCATAGTTGAGCTCCGGCACGAGGATCTTCTCGAAGCGCGCGAGGATCTCGCCGAGATTCGGCGGAAATGGATTGAGGTGCCGGATGTGGATCGAGGACACATTCTGACCACGGCTTCGGACGTTCTCGACCGCCGACGTGATCGCTCCGTGGGTCCCGCCCCAGCCGACGACGACGAGCTCTCCTTCATCGGGGCCGTTGACTTCGAGCGGAGCGATGCTTTGCGCTATCCGCTCGACCTTCCGGTTGCGGAGGAGGGTCATTCTGTGATGGTTGGCCGGGTCGTAACTGATCGAGCCGTCCGTGCTGCTCTTCTCCAGCCCCCCGATCCGGTGCTCCAGCCCCGGAGTGCCGGGAACGCCCCAGGAGCGGGCAAGTGTGTCGGGGTCCCGGAGGTATGGCTGCCAGCCCTCGCTCGGAACTGCATATCGCCACTCCAACGGTTCCACCTCCTCGAGATCCGGAATCTTCCAGGGTTCCGAGCCATTCCCGATATAGCCGTCGGTCAGGAGAATGACCGGCACCATGTGTTTGAGGGCGATTCGGAACGCCTCGATGGCCATCCAGAAGCAATCGGACGGAGTGGCGGCTGCGAGGACCGCCACTGCGGAATCACCGTTCCGGCCGAAGAGGGCCTGCAACAGATCCGCCTGTTCCGTCTTGGTAGGCATACCTGTGCTCGGGCCGGCCCGCTGAACATCCAGGACGACGAGCGGAAGCTCGGTCATGACGGCCAGGTTGATTGCTTCGCTCTTGAGCGCCAGGCCGGGGCCGCTCGTACCGGTCAGACCCATATGCCCGCCGTAGGCGGCGCCGATCGCCGCTCCGACCGCGGCGATCTCGTCTTCGGCCTGGATGGTCTTGATGCCGAACTGCTTGAGTTTGGCGAGCTCGTGGAGGACATCCGAAGCCGGTGTAATCGGGTAGCTGGCGTAGACGAGCGGAAGACCGGCCTTCACCGAAGCCGTCACAAAGCCCAGTGCGGTGGCCTCGTTGCCATTGATGTGCCGGTAGAGTCCAGGCTCCACGGGAGCCGGGGGAACCTGATAGCGGGTCTGGAACAGATCCGTGGTTTCGCCGAAGTTGTAGCCGGCCCGAAGCGCACGGAGGTTGGCATCGAGCACCACCGGGTTTCGCCGAAACTGTTGCGTGGCCCACTTTGTCGTCGTTTCGAGTGAACGATCGAACAGCCAGAGCATGATGCCGAGGGCGTAGAAGTTGCGAGACCGGAACTTCGTCCTGGCCTCGAGGTCGACGTCTTCGAGGGCGAGTTCGTTCTGGCGCGTGATCCCGATGCAGACGAGGCGGTACGGCTTGAGACTCCCGTCTTCCAGAGGGTTCGACGTGTAGCCGGCCTTCTTCAGGTTCCCGGGCGTAAATTCATCCTCGTCGACGAGCAGCAGCCCGCCCTCCGGGAGATCCCGGAGGTTTACCTTGAGGGCGGCCGGGTTCATGGCCACGAGTGCGTCGGGCTGGTCACCCGGCGTCCGGATGTCGGCACTGGCGAAGGAGACCTGGAAGCCCGAGACCCCGGGGAGAGAGCCCGTCGGTGCGCGGATCTCGGCGGGGAAGTCCGGAAGAGTGGCCACATCGTTCCCGAAGACGGCCGACGTTCGAGTGAACTGTGTGCCGGTGAGCTGCATGCCGTCACCGGAGTCCCCGGCGAACCGGACCGTCACACGTTCCCGCTTCTCGAAGTGCGGATCGTTGCGTTCGTCTGCTGTTTCCACGGCCGTCATGGCGTTCGCGGACCTCCGGTTGTCGGGCTCGTCCGGCAGTTCATGGACCACTAATGGTTCAGCACGAGCCGGGACTTTGCGGGCCGGGCGTTTTTCCAGGGGGCCCGGGCGCCCCGATTGAAGGCGTTTCGGCGCTGCAACCGGCGGGCTCGCCGGCAACTTTGCTCGCTGACAGGGCCACGGCCTTGCCGCGGCTCGCCGCGGGCTGCGAAGTCCGCCGCGACACCTCCACTGTAAGGCTAAGCGAACTGATGTGCAGACACCACCGGGGCTCATGGGAACGCGCTGTCATGCCGATATCAAGGAGGAGAGCTGGGGGTCAACACACGTGAAGCAGATGGGGCGGGAACTCCGGTCGGCCATCGCGGGACTCGCAACCCCGCCGATCTACGAAGAGCCGTCGGATTCGTGGGAAGTCGATCAGGGCGCACTGATGGCCGTCTCGAGCCGTGTCTTCGACCTGGCAGAGGGGCGTGAGCCCGGGCATGCAAGCCGGGTCGGCTATGTCGGACGGCGCATCGCCGGCCAGATGGAGCTTACGGACGAAGAGACTGAAGACGTCTACTTCGCCTGCCTCCTCCACGACGTCGCCAAGGTAACCGGCAGCGAAGGGGGGACCGACGCCGAGGCGTCCGCCGCGCCGATTTGTGAGCTCGTCGACGGGTTCGGCCTGAGGCCTTCGGTGGCCTCCGCAATCGTCGAGCACAAACGCTACGGGTGGTTGGCGCCGAAACCCGGATCGGGGGCGCCCAAGGGTCGAGTCATCGCCAGAATAGTCGCAGCCGCCGAGCGCCTGGACTCAATAACCGCGGGCGGCCGCTCAGCTCTGCTCGTACGACGGCGAGGACCGGAGATCGCCCGCAGTATGGCCGCCGACGGCTTCGGCGACGAAATCGCCGACGCTCTCAGAGACCTCAGCGGCGAGGACCAGTTCTGGATCGGCTACTACGACAATGACCTTGTATCGACTCTGATCGTCGAGCACCCCGGCCAACACCTCGACAGTGCCCGGGCCACCGAGATATTCGGCGTGCTCGCACGGCTCGTCGACACGCGAAACGGCCATCCCCCGGGACGGTCTCAGAGAATCGCCGGCATGGCGGAGGCGCTCGCGTTGCGCTTCGGTGAGCGCGAAGGACGTGCCCGCCTGATGGGCCTCGCAGCCATGCTCCAGGACATCGGCACACCGGGTGTTCCTGCTTCCTATGTTCGCAAGCCCGACCTCCTGACGATCGATGAACTCGCCGACGTTCAGAATCACCCCGTCCTCGCTCGAGACATCCTCAGCGAGCTGCCCGGCCTGGGGGTGATCGCCTGGTGGGTGGCCTGTCACCACGAGCGAGTCGACGGCCGCGGCTACCCTGTAGGGCTGGCAGGCGAGGAACTGCCGATCGAGGCCCAGATCATAGGGATCGCCGAGACCTACGAGGCGCTCATCAGCGACCGGCCACACCGATCCGCCATGACTCCCTCGGATGCGCTCGAAGTCCTCAACGGGCTGGCCGGGGCACGCTTTCTGCCGGAGCTGGTCCGGGCGCTCGGAAGTGAGATGCAGAAGGCCGCGCTCTTAACCTAGACCCTGCCTCAGCGACAAACCCGCGTTTCGCGCTAGAATTCGGCCACACTGCTGGAGTCTGAGGGCGATGCACACAAGAGTGATCACGGTTTCAAGGCAGATTGGCACGGCCGGCGAAGACGTGGCCCTGGGCCTCGCCCGGAGGCTCAAGTTCCGTTACATCGACTACCAGCTCATCCAGAATGCCGCCCACGAGGCCGGAGTCTCGCCCGAAACCGTGAGCGAAGCCGAGCACACACCATCTCTGCTCACCCGCGTGCTCGAGTCCCTCGCCCGCAACCCGAGCGTCCCCTCCGTGACCTGGGCCGATCCGGCCCCGTTGACCACCCACCCCCTATTCACGTCGCGCGACTACCGCGAGTTCGTCGGTGACGTGATCCGCGAGACGGCCGATGCGGGCGATTGCGTCATCGTCGGCCACGGAGCCATGCGGGTGCTCCGCGACAGGCAGGACACGCTCAAGGCGATGATCACAGCATCTCTGGCGACGCGGACCGCCCGCGTCATGACGAGCATGGCGGCCGACGAGAAGATCGCCGCAAGAACCATCGAGCGGACGGATTCGGAAAGGGCCGACTACTTCCGCCGCTTCTTCGGCATCGATTGGCTCGAAGCCGCCAACTACGACATCGCGATAAGCACCGACTCGTTGTCGGTGGAGAACGCCGTCGAGATCATCGAGCTGACGGCCAGGCTGCGTTGAGGCCGATCGCATTCGCTCCGCTGGTGGCGACGCTCCTGGCGGCAACGCTCTTCCTGGCGGTCCCGGCCTGCAGTGGGGACGGCAGCGACGACGAGGGGCCGGCGGCGTCTCCGACTGCCACACCGACCGCCACACCGACCGCCACACCGACCGCCACACCGGAACCTCCGAACCCGAGGGACCTGTTCCCGGACCTGAGCGCGGAAGGGCTGACGCGAGAACCGGTCGAGGTCATTCCGGGACCAGCCGGCTTCGCGATCGCGTTCGCAGTCTACAGCGGCGCCTCGGGGGCAGCCCGAGCGGAAATCCGCACCTATCCCTCGGAAGTGGCGGCGCGCACCGACTTCAAGACCCAGGTTGAGGGATGGAAGGCCCCTCCCGCCGGCCAGGTCTTTCCGATCGACCCGAAGAACGTGGACTCCGAGCCGGTCAGCGGTCCGGACGAATCCCACGGCTACGTCTCGTCAAGGGCCGACAGTTCGGGCAACCAGATCTGGACCGACATCTACCGGCAGGGATCTGTCATCGTCATCGCACACACGCTCTCCCGTGACCCCGAGGCAGCCGGGAAGATCCGGAGAGCCATGGCAGACGGAATCATGGAGCTGCTCCCATAACCGTTCGCCGGAGACGACCGCGGAGGTTCAGGCCCGTTCGAACGCTATGATTGCCGCGAGCAGAAGCACCGCCTGAAGCAGGGTCCCGGATGCGAGCATCCAGATACCTGCGGCCCGATCGCGTGCGTGGATCATCACCCCGGCGGCTGAGTTGACGGCGACTACCGCGGCGGCGAGGTAGGCGATCCCGAGAAGTTCCTGCTTGCTACCGACGCGAACGACATCCGCCGACCCCGGGAAGTTGGTCTCGATGATGGGAGCCACGCTGGGGTACTGGCCGAACACGAATCCGACAACCAGCGCACAGCCGAAGAAGGCTGTGAGGAGCGCAGCCAGGGCGGTCCGATCCCGCCAGACCGGCAGGGCAGCGATGCCGGTTACTCTCGTGTGCTGTGGATGATGGGGAGGAGGACCTGCCTTTCGATGGGATTCTATCTCCTCGACGAACTCGGCCTGACGGGCGACGCTGAGGCCGTACACCTCAGTCTCGGTCGTCACAAACACGAGTGACTCCGGCTCGATCGTAGTCGCGAAGACGAGCGTCGGACCAAACCGGCGGAGTTCCGCTTCGCCAACGTGGCAACCCAACCAGTTGATGCCGCGGACGCTGATCCGATCGACAGTCCTCCCCGGCATCACCGATTGGATGCTCGAGAGAGCAACCTCCGTGCTCCGGAGGCCCCAGCGGACTACCAGGTTTCCGGCTTCGAGCCTGTAAGCGAGCGTGGCCACAGAGAAAGTCCAGCTCGCGAAGAGCAGGGCGGCGATCCCGAGCCCGCCCGCTGCGAGCCAGCCGAGGGCTGTCCGCAGTTCCGGCTCCGACCGGGCGGCGATGAAGCCGGCAAGGAGAGCGGCAACTGCGGACAGCAGGGCGAACCCGCTGCCCGTGGCAATCCCCGCCAGCCGAGGAGGCCGGAACGTTACGGCGGTTGCTACTGGGTGACTCGGACCCGGGCCGGCGTGCACCAGTGCTCGTACTTCTCGTTGTTGCCCCGGATGCAGTCGTAGTAGAGAGCGCTCAGCCGGGAAGTGATCGGCCCCGGGTTGCCGTTTCCGACCTGGCGCCGGTCGACCTCCACGACGGGCGTGAGATGAGCCGCCGTCCCAGTCATGAACACTTCGTCCGCCACATAGAGCTCCGACCGGTCGATGGGTCGCTCGACGAGTTCTATTCCGAGTTCGTTCTCCGCGAGTTCGATCACGCTGCGGGCAGTGATCCCTTCGAGGACATTGTCCGCCGACGAGGGAGTTATCAGCTTGCCGTTCCGAATGATGAAAATGTTCTCGCCGCTGCCCTCGGAGACGTGTCCGTCGGGGTTGAGGAGGATCGCCTCGTCGAAGCCGTTCAGGTTCGCTTCGGTCTTCGCAAGAGCGCTGTTGGCGTAGATCCCGGTGACCTTTGCGCGAGGTGGGATTCCCATGTCGTCGACACGCCGCCAGGTGCTCGTATGGCAGCGGGCGACCTCGGGTAAGTAGGCGGGAAAGGGCGTCACAAAGACGAGCGTGTCGAAGTCGAGGTTATGCACACGGACGCCGAGGACTTCGGACGACGTGTAGACGAGGGGGCGAATGTAGATGTCCTCTCCGGAGTAGTTGCCGCGCTCGACGAGTTCGAGCGTGATCTCGCAGAGCTTCTCGGCGGAGTCCTTGCATTCCAGCATGAGGATCTTCGCGCTCTGATGAAGCCGCTCGTAGTGCTCGCGCATGCGGAACAGGTAGTGGCAGCCGTCGTCATCGTTCCAGTTCCCGCGAATCCCTTCGAACACAGCGGTGCCGTAGTGAAGGGCGTGCGTCATGACGCTGATCCTGGCGTCCTCGAGTGGAACCACCTTCCCCTGGAGGTAGACGAGCGGGGTTGGCATGCAAGCACTCCTTGATGGGGTCTCCGAGTGAAGCAAGTATAGCGCCAGGCAGGGATCTCCGGAGCTACGGAGCCGCAGCCTCGAAGTACGCGGCGTTCCAGCATTCGGCAATCTCGTTCTCGATGGAGGCAAGGGCTGCGCGGGTCTCTGCGTCGGGGTGGGGAGGCTGTCCCCGTACAGGCCGGGCCGGGGCGGCCAGGGCCTCCCGAACAAAGGCGACAAAGTCCCGGTGAAAGCCCTCCAGACGTTGCGACGGATCGATGGCCTCCAGTTCCTCGGCGAACTCCGCCAGAGCAGCGCCCGGATCGCCCGCTGCCAGAGAGTCGCTGAATCCGTCAACGGCCAGACAGAACGCTCTCAGGTAAGCGCGGTCGGCATCGTTCGCCGAATATGCACAGGAGGCCACGACGGCTGCAAAGAAGACGGAGATCACGACGGCCACCAGCAGCCGGGGACGTGAGTCGTGGATCACAAGATGAACCGGGCGGCTGCCCCGCCGGGCGCACGGCGGAACCGCTCAACCGAGGCGCGCTCCCGTCCTTCGATCTCCACGAAGTCCAGACGGCAACGGTCGGGACGGGACACGATCCCGGAGAGGCCTGCGACCAGCTCCGAGGCCCGGAGTTCCAGGTCTCCGAGGGCCAGCCGCTGGCCGGCACCGATGGTGAGCTGGAGATGCTCCCTGCCGAGGCCGGCGAGAAGGCCGAGCGCCAGCTCGGCGAGGCCGAGGTGGAAGTCCCGATCGCCGAAGGTGGCGGCGAAGCGCTCCTCACCGGATGCATTCGCGGCGATAAGGGCCGTGGCCCCGAAGTGGGGCAGCGTGAGGACAGTGGCGGCTCGATAGAGGCCGCCCAGGTTCGGGTTCCGCGCCAGCTCCTCGGCCGATCGGAAAGGATGGAGAGCGAACTCCGTGGCATGCTCCTCCGGGGCCCGGCCGATTCCTCCCGCGGTGGCCCAGTTCGTCCATTCCTCGCCGCCGCTGCCGAGCATCGAGGTGGCGGCAGCCGCGTAGTCGGCTGCGGCGCGAAGGAGGGGGAAGGATGAGACGTAGTTTCCGCCCTCGGCCGCGTGCAGAGCCTCCACGCGGGAGAGCCAGCTGCGCGAGAAGAAGACGAAGAACCCCGCTATCTCCATCTTGCGGAACTTCGCCGCGGACAGGTGCTCGGCGATCTGTGCTTCGCAGCGGAGCCCTTCGAGGATCGCCTCGATCTCGGCGCCGAGAACGAAGCCAGTCTGCCGGTGTGCGTCGGAACCGGGGGAGCCGGCGGCCGGTCGGGGCGCCCGGGAAACGTCGGGAAACACGCGCGGAGGCGAAACTCTCATGGCAGCCCCACCATACGGCCTGCTAGTGGCGGCCGCGCTGTGGACGGCGGCGACTCGCTCGGGAGGGGGGCGACTGCCGGCCCGACGCTGCTTCGGACGGGCGCGGACCGAGCTGGGTGATCGCGTCCCATCCGGCATAGGTCGCGTCCTGCCCTAGCTCTCCCTCGATCCTGAGGAGGCGATTGTATTTGGCAGTTCTCTCGGAACGCGCCGGGGCGCCGGTCTTGATCTGGCCGACGCCCGTCGCGACCGCGAGATCTGCGATGAAGGTGTCCTCGGTCTCGCCTGAGCGGTGGCTGATAACGGACGTCCAGCCGGCCCGTCCCGCCGTCGCAATAGCATCGAGCGTCTCGCTCAACGTCCCGATCTGGTTGAGCTTGATCAGGACGGAATTGGCGGCCCTCTCGTCGATGCCGCGACGGATCCTTCCGACGTTTGTGACGAGGAGGTCGTCACCGACAATCTGGCAGCGGTCGCCGAGATCGGCGGAGAGTCTGGTCCAGCTCTCCCAGTCGTCCTCTGCCAGCCCGTCTTCGATCGAGCGGATCGGATAACGAGAAACCCAGTCGCTCCAGTGGGCGACCATCTCCTCTCCGGTAAGCGAGCGGCCCTCGCGGGCAAGCTGGTAGCGCCCGTCCTCGTAGAGTTCGCTGGCGGCCGGGTCGAGGGCGATGACGGCATCGGTCAGGGGCTTGTAGCCGGCCCGCTCGATGGCCTCCAGCACAACCCCAACCGCATCCTCGTTGCCCTCGAGAGAGGGCGCGAAGCCGCCCTCGTCGCCGACATTCGTTCCCAGGTTCCGCTCGGCCAGAAGCGACCTGAGAGCCGCGTAGACCTCGACCCCCATGCGCAGGCCGGACGAGAAGTCCGGCGCGCCGACGGGCATCACCATGAATTCCTGAAAGTCGGTCGAATTCTCGGCGTGTTTGCCGCCGTTGAGGATGTTGAACATCGGTACCGGGAGGCGGTTGGCCGGGCCGCCTCCGAGGTAGCGATAGAGCGGCAGGCCCGCCGAAGCGGCGGCAGCGCGAGCAACCGCCAGGGACACCCCCAGGAGCGCATTGGCACCGAGGTGGCTCTTGTTCGGCGTGCCGTCCAGCTCGCAGAGAGTCCGATCAATCATCCGCTGTTCGGTGGCAGGCATGCCGGCGAGGGCGCGAGCCACCGTCTCCGAGACGTTGCGGACCGCCTTGAGAACCCCCCTACCGCCGTAGCGTTTGGAGTCGCCGTCGCGCAGCTCCACCGCTTCGTGCACGCCGGTCGAGGCGCCGGAGGGCACTGCGGCGTGCCCGACGGCGCCATCGCTCAGTCCCACGCCTACCTCGACAGTAGGGTTGCCGCGGGAGTCCAGTATCTCGCGGGCGATCACAGTTTCTATGTACACATCCGCCTCCTGCGGGGACCGCGGCTCAGCGCTTCAGCTCGGGAGCGTCGCTGACCGGCACGAGCGCGTCGGGACTGTCGAGGTAGTCAATGTAGAGGACACCGTTCAGGTGATCGATCTCGTGCTCGAGCGCCTCGGCCATGATGTCCTCCTGCGCGCGGACCCGTATCTCCTTGCCCGTATCGGGGTCGAGGCCCTTGGCGACCACCTTCAGGGATCGGGTGATTTCGCCCCGAAAGCCCGGCACGGAAAGGCAACCTTCGTCGAGCTGCCGCTCACCCGACCGGCGAACAATCTCCGGATTGATGAGCGCGACCGGCTCCCAGTCCGGCACGTGGATCACGACGAGACGGAGAGATATCCCTACCTGCGGCGCCGCAAGGCCGACGCCGGGGGCGTCGTACATCGTCTCCCACATGTCATCGAGCAGCTTGTGGATCGAGGAATCAACCGTACGTACGCGGCGGGCCCGCTCCCGAAGGACGGGGTCGCCGGCACGGCGGATGGGGAGGATGGCCAAGTCACACTCCAGGGCCCGGCTTCCCGGACGCTCCGGTAGTGTAGCCACGGTGACCGGAAGGCGAAACGGAGTGCCAGCTGTGGCGGGCCCCCGGAACGGGACCGGACCGCCGCCCGAAAACCAACCGATCTGGCGCCGTCCCCGATTTCGGGACCCGGTTCCCCGGCGGCGTGGCGGGCAACCAGATCACTTAGTGTAGAATCTACACTAAGTCACACGGGCCGCGGCTGACCCGGCGAGCGGCAACGGCTCTGCAGGGGACGGATTCTGATGAGCAGCTTCGATGCAGTCGTCGTCGGCAGCGGTTCCGCGGGCCTCTTCGCGGCGCTGGAGCTGCAACGACACAGGCGTGTTCTCGTAGTCACGAAGGCCGGCCTGTCCGACGCCAGCACAAACTGGGCACAGGGAGGGATCGCCGCCGCGGTCGGCGAGCTCGACACGCCTGAGCGTCATCTCAAAGACACCATCGCGGCCGGCGCGGGACTGGTGGACGAGGAAGCGGCCAAAGTCCTCTGCCGCGAAGGACCGGAGGCGATCGCCGAGCTCGTGCGGAGGGGCGTCAGCTTCGATCTGACCACGGAGGGGCGCGTTGACCTCGCACTGGAGGCGGCCCACTCGCTGCCGAGGGTCCTGCACGCCGGAGGGGACCGAACTGGAGAAGCGATCGAGACCGCGCTCGCGGGCGCCTCGCGAACGCAATCAGTCAACGTCCGGACGGAGACATTCGTGACGCGGATTCTCGTCGAGAAAGGACGCGCCGTGGGGGTCGAGACGGTCAGCGACGACGAGGTTCGCGCCATCGCGGCCGGCGCCGTGATCATCGCCACCGGTGGGGCCGGGCAGCTGTTCAGCTTCACGACGAACCCTGAAGTTGCGACGGGCGACGGCGTGGCGCTCGCCTTCGCGGCCGGCGCCGAGGTCTGCGACCTCGAGTTCTTCCAATTCCACCCGACGGCCCTCAGGCTCGAAGGTCAGCGGCCGTTCCTCATCTCCGAGGCCGTCCGGGGCGCGGGGGCAATCCTTCGCAACGCCGAGGGGGAGCCCTTCATGGGCCGCCATCATCCGCAGGCGGAGCTCGCCCCACGGGACGTGGTCACGCGGGCGATCGCCAGCGAGATGCGGGCGGCAGCGACGGATCACGTCTACCTCGATTGCACACATCTCACGAATATCGACCTGGCAGTGCGCTTCCCGGGGATCTTCTCGTTCTGTCGGGAAGTCGGGATCGACCTCCGGACAGATCCGATCCCGGTCGCGCCGGCCGCTCACTACTTCATGGGAGGGATCCGGACGGACGTCTGGGGCAGAACCACCTTGCCCGGGCTATACGCCTGCGGCGAGGCGGCGTCGACGGGTGTCCACGGCGCCAACAGACTCGCGAGCAATTCGCTGCTGGAAACCGTGGTATTCGCGCGCCGGGCCGTGGATTCGATCAGGCGCGGCGACCGGGAGCCGGCCCCGCCGTCGGACCCCGTCATCTCTCTGGCTGGACCGGCGGGCGTCCTCCCCCGGGCCGAGCTCCAGTCCCTGCTCTGGTCGGCGGGCGGGATCACGAGGTCTGAGGAGGGTCTGCTCGAAGGGATCTCGCTGCTCGACAGCGCGACGTCGCGAAGAACCGCCCGCGGGCTCGAAGACCTGGAGGAGCGCAGTCTCTCCACTGTGGGAAGGTTGATTCTGGAGGCGGCGCTTCGGAGAACGGAGAGCAGAGGCGCTCACTACCGGTTGGACTATCCCGACCGCGACGATGCCCGCTGGAGTGTCCGTCAGTCCTTCTGCAAGGCTCCGTCGGCATGAGCCGTGGGGAGAGCCCGCCGGACTCGGTCCTTGCGGACCTCGCGCGCGCCATTCTCGACGAGGATCGGGCGTTCGACGATGTGAGCACGCCGGCAGTAGTACCGGAGGACCTCGTCGGGACCGGCCTCATCGTTGTGAGGTCCGAGGGAGTGGTGGCGGGCCTGCCGGCCGCGGCGGCCATCTTCGCTGCGCTCGGAGAGGCCTCGCAGTTTCGGACGAAGAGGCCAGACGGCGACCGGGTCGCTGCAGGCACCGTTGTGGCATCGGTCGGCGGTCCGCTCCGAGCGATCCTCCAGGCCGAAAGGTCGGCCCTCAACATCCTTCAGCGCCTGAGCGGCATCGCAACCGTCACAGCTGCTTATGTCGACAGAATCCGGGGCACGAAAGCGGTAATCCTGGACACTCGAAAGACGACACCCCTGCTCAGGGACCTTGAAAAGTACGCCGTGCGCTGCGGCGGTGGCGTCAATCACCGGAGGGATCTGGCCTCGATGGCGATGCTCAAGGACAACCATCTCGCGGCAGTGGCGAAACGGGGAAGCACCATCGCCGAGGCCGTCGAGTCAGTCCGAAGAAGGACGCCGGGAGTCGAGGTCGAGATCGAGATCGATTCCCTCAGCCAGCTCGCGGACGCCCTTGTTGCAGCTCCGGAGTGGATCCTTCTGGACAATATGGCTCCCGCCGACATGAGGAGAGCCGTGGAAATGACAGGGAACAAGGCGAAGCTGGAGGCGAGCGGGGGGATAACCCTGGACACTGTTAGGGCGGCAGCCGAGACGGGCGTGGATGCGATCTCCGTCGGTGCGCTCACCCACAGCGCCCCTGCGCTCGACATTGGGCTGGACGTGAGCTTCTGAACGGCCGGGAAGCCGGTCGGTGAGCGCAGAAGCGCTCCCTGGGCTCTTCTCGCAGGTCGGGTTATCGGAGCCCGATGCCTTCGAGGAATCGGATCGCCGCCTCGACCTGCTCGTCACTCTGGTACTGGTTTATCTCCAGGGTGAATGCTTCGAGGTGCTTTACTCCATCGACGATGTAGCCCCACTCGACGTCGCCGTCGCCGGGAGCACGATGGTCGCCGATGCCGATCACGTCGTGGAGATGGGCACCCACGCAGCGAGACGAGAGAGTGGAAAGCCAGGCGGATCTGTCGACGAAGCCGAGCCGGTGAAGGACCTCAGCATGTCCGCTGTCGTGCCAGTAGCCGGCCTCCTCGCGGTCAAGGCCCTGGAGCAAGAACTCGTACTCGCCGGGGAGCGGTATTTCGTGGAAATGGTAGCGGTTCTCCAGTCCGATGATGACCCCCGACGGGCGTGCCGCCGCAACGAGCTCGAGCAGTGACGCGCGAGCAGCGTCGAGATGCGGCTCGCAAGCCTTGTGGCGCCGCTCAACGACCAGTTTGTGCAGCTCCAGGAAGTGCTCCTCATCCTGCCGGCCCGCATCGAAGAGGCGGCGCATCTCCCGCTCCTGGGAAAACTGTTCCCCGACGTCTGTGACCTGCCCGAGGTGGACGACAAGGTGCGTGGATCCGAGAGAGGCGGCCCAGCCGAGGCTCTCTTTCGCATGGTCGACGGCAGCGGCACGCTCCTCCGGATCAAGCGATGCCAGGTTCAGCTTCCCGTTCCAGCGGCCGTCGGCAAGGCGAGACCGTGGGGCAGGTTGGTGGATCGACGTGATGGGAAGAGCGCCTTCGTCGATGATCCGGCGGAGCTTCGTCTCATCCGTCGAATGGCTTATCTCAATTGCGTCATATCCGGCGGCGGCAGCATAGCGGGCGAACGCTCCCCCGTCGTCGAACCTCTCCTGTTGTGCGTACATCGTGGAGAGAGCGAGCCGTTTCATACCAGAACCTCAAGATCTTTCCTCGCCTGAGCCCGCTCGCGGAGGAAGCTGCCGTACAAACAGGCGCGAGCCCACCACGAGAGCGGGAAGGGCTACCGCTGCGGCCATGCTGAGCCAGATCCCGATCCCATCCTCCCGGATAAACAAGGGCACGGCCAGCCCGCCGATCGGTCCGCTGGCGATCCCCAGAGGGAGGGTGAGGAGCCCGGCCTCGCCCCGCGTCGCCACGGACGCGACGAGCCAGACGAGGGCGCCGCAGGCGGCCCAGGCAATCAGAAAGAGACTGAGGAAGATGAGCGTGAACAACGCGTCAGGTGACGAGTCTGCGGATGTCGAAGAACGTGATAAAGATGACTATCGCCATCAGGCCGACGAACCCCAGGAAGTGGATGAACGCTTCCTTCTGAGGAGCCACGCGCCGCCCTCCGCGGAGGATTTCGATACCGACGAACATGGCTCGCCCACCATCCAGCATGGGAAGTGGGAGGGCATTGAAGATCGCCAGGTTGAGGCTGAAGAGCGCTGCCATCTCGATGAGAGGGCGCCAGCCGGAGCTATCGACGACATCGAGCGTGGTATTGGCCAGCCCGACGGGTCCCTGGAGGAACGGTTCGTCCTCCGTAGCAGCGCCGCCGCCGCCACCACCGAAGCGGACGCGGATCTCATTCACGTTGAGCACGACGATGTCCGACAGCGCGCCGAAGCTGCGGGGAATCGCCTCCCAGGGCCAGTACCAGACGTTCTCGGTCATCGGGAACCGGAGCTGACAATCGGTGGCCTGACCCTCGTCGTCGACGCCGGCGCAGATCAGCGGCGCCCCGATCCGTACGCCGGTCGGACCCTGCCCCGGAGGCGGATGCCAGCGAGCGTAGACATGAGCCGTGAGCGAGGAGTTCTGGCGAACGATCGACCACGTCTGCGTCTCTCCGAGATTCAGGCGGTTGGCGAAGATCATCTCCTGGATGTTGCGGACCTCTCGGCCTTCGACCTCCATAACGATATCCCCGGTCTGGAGACCCTGAAGCGGCTCGCTCCCGTCCCTCATTTCGCCCTCAATTCGCGCTTCGGAGGCGGGTGCGCCGGGCACGACCTCGACGATCTGTGCCATGGAAAGACTACGGTCGCGCGGGATCATGAAGCTGGCCGTGAGCAGCCCGATCGCAAGGACCACGTTCATGGCAACACCGGCGAACAGAACGAGCAGGCGCTTCCAGGCAGCAGCGGCAGCCAATGAACGGGGATCGGATGGGTCTTCCTCTCCCAGTAGCCGGACGAATCCACCGATCGGGAGCCAGTTGAGGGAATACTCGGTTTCACCAAACTGCCAGCCCCGCACCTTCGGGGGGAAGCCGATGCCGAATTCCAGCACTTTGATACCGAACAGCTTCGCAGCGATGAAATGACCGAATTCGTGGATCACGACGAGGGGAACGAGAAGAGCGATAAAGAGGCCGGCGGCGAAGAAGAACGACTGCCCCCCCGAGAAGAGATCCATTAACGCACCGCCGCCCTGGCCTCTTCGGCAGCCGTCTCGCGGGCCCAGGAGTCGGCCTCGAGCACCTGAACAAGATCCGGTTCGGCGGCTGGTGAATGACTTTCCAGCACAGCCTCCACAATTCCGGGAATGTCGAGGAAGCCCGTTTGCCCGCGAAGGAAGTGCTCGACGGCGACCTCGTCGGCGGCCGCAAGAACTGCCGGGTAGGTTCCGCCCCGCCGCCCGGCCTCCATTGCGAGCTCCAGGCAGGGAAACCGATCCGTATCGGGCTTACCGAAGGTGAGCGATCCAACGGCCGCCAGGTCGAGGGCGGGGGCAGGAGGCAACGGCATGCGTTCAGGGTATGCGAGGGCGCACTGGATCGGGAGACGCATGTCGGGCACCCCCAACTGAGCCTTTACGCTTCCATCGCTGAACTCGACGAGCGAGTGGACGATCGACTCGCGGTGGAGCACGACTTCCACGGAGTCCATCGGCACGTCGAACAGCCACATCGCTTCGATCGTCTCCATCCCCTTGTTCATCAGTGTCGCGCTGTCGACTGTGATCTTTTGTCCCATGTTCCAGGTCGGGTGGTTCAGGGCCTGTTCGGGGGTCACGGCGCGAAGCGATTCGAGGTTGAAATCGCGGAAAGCGCCGCCGCTGGCCGTGAGAAGGATCCGTCTGATCCCGTGGCCCTCTTCGCCCCAGAGGCACTGCCAGATCGCCGAGTGCTCGCTGTCGACGGGGCGGAGCTGATCAGGCACGGTCATCGCCGCCCGAACGAGATGTCCGGCCATGACGAGCACCTCTTTGTTGGCGATGGCAACCGGCTTCCCCGCTCCGAGAGCATTCAGCGTCGGCCTCAGTCCGGCGGCCCCGGCAGTGCCCACGAGGATAAGGTCCACGTCCCCCTGAAGGACCATCTCGGCCGGCGAGAGCCAGCAACTGCCGGTGCCTGCCAGAGAGTCTTCGAGCGGCTGATCCTTGTGTCCGGCCCAGGCGTAGGCCGGACGGACGGTCGCAACCTGCCGTGCGAGCTCACTCGTGTTCGACCCAGCCGCGAGACCAACGGCCCGGAACCGTTCGGGGAGCCGGCCGATGACATCGAGTGCCTGACGGCCGATTGAGCCGGTCGAGCCGAGAACGGCGACGCGCAACGGATTCATCCCCTCGATGGTAAACCGGAGGGGAACGAAGCGCCGCGCCGTCTGGTGATCGCTCTCCGAGGAAACGGCGGGATGCTGCAGGTGGTCCAACCCCCAGGGGTCCCGGATACTGGGGAAGTGCTCCTGATCGTCGATGGCAACAACCTCGCCTGGGCCGGATTCTTTGCCCTCGGAAAGTCGATGGGGATGGACACCGAGGAGCGTAAGACCCGAGCGGCGCTCGTGGGGCTCGTTCAGTCCGTCCTCGGGCTGGTGGCGCGCGGAGGCGAGCCGCCCGATCGCCCGGGCGATCCCGGATCAATCACCGGCCTCGCCGTGACGTTCGATGAAGGGCGTCCGCTGCGGCGCCGGGCCCTGTTCCCCCCCTACCAGACCGGGAGGGAGGAGACGGCCAGCTTCATGGACAACGAGCCCGCCGTTGTCGCGGCGATCGAGCAGTTCATGGAGCTCGCAGCAACCCTTCCCTGCCGAGTTCTCCGGGGGCTCAACACCGAGGCGGATGATCTGGCAGCAGCGCTGACGCTTCAATTTCCCGGAGCGGCAAGGATTGCTTCGAGTGACAAGGACTTCCTTCAGCTCGTAGATGAGAGAGTGAGCATCTACTCGCCGGTGAAGAGGATGGTCGTCAGTGCGGCCAATTTCTCCGAGCTGACGGCGCCGCGGACCTCGGGCGGAACAGCGATCCCGTTTCCGAGGGAGCGTTACCTCGACTTTCGCGTGACGAGCGGGGATGCGAGCGACGACCTCCCGGGCGTCCCCGGTGCCGGTGCCATCACCGCCGCCCGGCTCCTCGCCGGCAATCCACTGGACGCGTATCTCGACGATCCGGGTCTCGTCGTCTCGGTCCTCGGGCGCCGCAACGTGAAACTGGAGGGCGCGATACGTTCGGGGGAAGCGCGGCGTATCGTGAAGCGGAACCGGGAGCTTATGGATCTCCGAGCGGCAGCCGATTCGTACGCCGACCTGGAGCCCCTTTCGAGACACGGTACCTGGGATGAAGAGGGGTTCGCTCGCTGGCTGAGGGAACAGCGCGTTCCGAGGTTGGAGCTCGCAGGACTGAACCGGGCATTCGAGGCGATGGCGGTTGCGCGAGCCTGAGCTGAGGCCCGGCGCTACACTGACCGCGGGGGCGATTAGCTCAGCTGGCTAGAGCGTCTCGTTTACACCGAGAAGGCCGGGGGTTCGAGTCCCTCATCGCCCACCAGAAACGGCACCGGCACCCGGAACCGGGAGAGGTCAAGCACTCCTCCCGCGCGCCCCAACGGCCCCCACCACCAGGGCTCACCGGAGGGGTCTGCGAGGCGACCGCCGACCCCGGCTGCGGGTCCGAGAGGTGAGGGAAATCGTCCTGCCCGCAGTCACCGAACTCGCCGAGACGCACCTCGACATCCTCTACAGGCTGAGCGAAGACGGCTTCATCACGGCTTCTCGCGATCCGGAGGTGACCTCGCCCAACGTGCATCTGGTCCGCACGATGGAGGGGAATCGCTGGGCCATCCACGAATCCGAACGGCGCGCGGCGCCGGCAGTAGAGTCGCAGTTTCGCAGGCTCGCGACGGTCGCCGACCTGACCGCGGCGGAGCTCGAGCCGCCTGGCCTCGCCCCCGCCACGGATCCCGGTGGATTCTCCGGCGAAGGCGAGATCCCATACCGGGGCCCCGCCTTCGTCGCCGCAGGCCAGATCCGGCCGGTCGCCGAAGTACAGGTCATCCGGTCGGTCGGGGACCTCCCGGCGAAGGTGTCGGGACCCCTTTCCTGGATCGCCGAACTCCCGGCGAGCGCCTTGCCGGTCACCGTCATTCCCGACGCGGAGGGAGGGACAGAGGTCGTTTCCGTCTGTCATTCCGCCCGATCGGCGGGACAGGGTGCCGAGGCCGGAGTGGAGACCCTGCCCGCGGCCCGCGGCCGGGGGTTCGCCACTGCGACGGTCGCAGCCTGGGCGGCGGCGGTCCAGGCCGAAGGGCGTCTGGCCTTCTACTCGACGACATGGGACAACACCGCGTCACGGAGGATCGCCGCCAGGCTGAAGTTCCAGTGCTACGGTGAAGACGTGCATTTCCGTCGCCCGGCGATTTCGTAACGGCGAGAGTGGCCCGGGCGACGGTCAGAGACGGATGGGGGACCGCCCTGCGGCTTCCCGACCGGAACCACGAGAAACGGAGAGCAACCATGGAGCAGCCCAGTCAGGCTTCGCTGGACAAGATGTGGAAGTATGCAGAGGCCTTCGCCACCAAGTCGGGAACGAAGCTTCACCCCGATCGATTCGTCACGGAGGGAGTGGTGCTCGGGCTCGCCTCGCACATCGATCAGTACGGGCGTCCGATCTGTCCCTGCAACTTCTATCCGTCGAAGGACGAGGACGGCAACTACCCCGACGGACTCTACCTTCCCAAGGACGAAGAGGCGAAGCGGCGAACCTGGATCTGCGCCTGTGACGAGATGCAGATCTACAAGTACTGCCACTGCCTTCTATTCGTGAACGACGAGGGCCTCCCGATCACTGAGTACCTGCCGGAAGGTCATGAAGGCCGCGATATCTACGGCCTCGTTACCGACCCGACGCCCGACAGGGGACGTGCCCTCGCGAAGGCGCTGGCCCGTAAGGAGCAGGCCGCCAAAAGGTAGGCCGCGGCTGCAGAGAAAAGGATCCACTTCGGTGCCGGCGCGGCTCCCCCGCGGGGCGCCCCACCACCAGGGGGCCGCCGCCCCCCCCGGCCTGGCGGGCGCCCCGCCCGACCCCGGCCCCCCCG
>CAZHMF010000002.1:5962-59837 GCA_964533605.1 uncultured Anaerolineaceae bacterium | reverse complement strand
CGCCACCCGGTCCTCCACGGCGGTCGTTTGAACCACGCCGGCCGCCCCGATCGCCGCGGCCGCCGCGGCCACCCCGGCCGCCGCGATCACCACGGTCGCCGCGATCACCACGGTCGCCGCGATCACCGCGATCACCGCGGCCGCGGCGCTCCGAACGGTCGCCACGCTCTCGCTGATCGGCGACATTGGAGGCCGCATCCTCGGGCGATTCGCCGGTGAGGATCGCTCGCCGTGACAGGTTGAGCCTGCCCAGGTTGTCAATCTCGGTGACCATGACGGTCATCTCGTCTCCGACGTTGCACACGTCCTCGACGCGCCCCACGCGGGAGTCGCTGAGCTGCGAGATGTGCACCAGGCCTTCCTTGCCCGGGAGGATTTCGACGAACGCGCCGATATTGATCACGCGCGCAACCTTGCCTGTGTAGACCTCTCCCACCTGCACCTCTTTCGTCATCCCACTGACGATCGAGAGCGCCTTGTTGGCGATCTCTGCCGTGAGGCCACCGATGAAGACGGAGCCGTCCTCTTCGATGTCGATCGTGGCGCCGCCCGAATCCTCCTGGATCTTGCGAATCGTCTTTCCGCCGGGGCCGATGATGAGGCCGATCTGGTCCGGATTGACCTGAGTTCGAATGACCTTGGGAGCGTGCTCGGAGACGTCGGCCCGCGGCTCCGGAAGCACCTCGGCCATTGCGTCGAGGAGCGTCTCCCTGGCCTTCTTCGCATCGGCGAGTGCCTGGGATAGGAGTTCGCGTGAGACGCCGGCGATCTTGATGTCCATCTGGAGGCCGGTGATCCCATCTCTGGTACCGGCGACCTTGAAGTCCATGTCGCCCATGAAGTCTTCCTGTCCGGCGATGTCGGTCAGAACGGCGAACTCACCGTCGTCTCCCATGATCAGTCCCATCGCAATTCCCGCGACCGGAGCGCTGATTGGGACGCCGGCATCCATGAGGGAAAGGGTGCTGCCGCAGACGCTTGCCATTGAGGTGGAGCCGTTCGAGGAGAGGACGTCGCTGACCACGCGGATCGTGTAGGGGAACTCGTCCTGGTCGGGAATCACGGGCTCGAGTGAGCGTTCGGCGAGAGCACCGTGGCCGATCTCCCGCCGGCCCGGTCCTCGCATCGGGCGCACTTCGCCAACCGAGAACGGCGGGAAGTTGTAATGGTGCATGTAGCGTTTGTGCTCGTCCGGAGAGAGAGTATCGAGCTTCTGCTTCATGCTGAGCGGCCCGAGCGTCGCGATGGACAGGACCTGCGTCTGGCCGCGCTTGAACATTCCGCTGCCGTGCGTCCGGGGGAGAAGGCCAACGTCGACGCCGAGAGGTCTGATTTCAGTGAGCTGGCGGCCGTCGGCTCGCCGGCCGTCGGCGAGTATCCGCTTCCGCATCGCCGCCTTGATGGTCTGGAACAGAGCCTCACCCAGATCCTGCTCGGAGTACTGCTCTCCGAACTGAGATACGAGCTCTGCGCGGATGGCCTTGTTTTCGTCACTGCGCTCGCTCGCGGCGGTCGCAATGAGCTCGGGGAGGCGGTCCTCCAGGTGCGACTGAACCGCCTGGATGACCTCGCTGAGGTCGGCCGCCGGGGTGTACTCGGTCTTCACGGGGGAGGCATCTTCTGCCATCTGGTTCTGGAGGTCGTTGATGGCACGGTTGGCTTCCATTGCCTTCTCAATGGCTTCCAGGACGGCATCTTCGGGCACCTCTCTCGCGCCTGCCTCCACCATCACGATCGCCTCGTTGGTACCGGCGACGATGAGGTCGAGGTCACCTTCGTCCGCCTCGGCGAAGGTCGGGTTGACGATGTAGCGGCCGTCGAGGCGTCCCACTCTGACGGAGCTGACGGGGCCGCGGAAGGGGATATTGCTGATCATGAGCGCAGCGCTCGCGCCGACGGTGATGAGGGTGTCGGGCTGGTGCTCTCCGTCACCCGAGAGAGTGATGGCGACGACCTGTATTTCGTTGCGGAATCCCTTGGGGAAAAGCGGCCGGAGCGGACGGTCGGTGAGCCGCATGGCGAGGATCCCGTCGTTGCTTGCGCGGCCTTCGCGTCGGGGAAAGCTCCCGGGGATCCGGCCGACCGCGTAGAGGCGCTCTTCGTAGTCCACGGTGAGGGGGAAGAAGTCTATTCCCGGCCGGGGATCAGCCATGCAGACGGAGACGAGCACTACGGTGTCGCCGAGTCGCACGGTGACGGCGCCGTTCGCCTGCTCGGCCACGTGGCCCGTCTCGATGGTAAGCGGTTTGCCGTCGATCTCGATTTGATACGTGTTCATTTTCACTTCCAATTACACACATGATGCAGACGGGGCCGCCGGGCGGCGACAGCCGGTGCACGGTCAGAATTGGTCAGGCGGGAACGGAAACGGCCCCCGCTATCTGCGGAGGCCGAGCCTGGCGACGACGTCCCTGTATCGGTTGACGTCTTTGTTGTTCAGGTACCGGAGCTGCCGGCGGCGCTGGCCGACGAGCATCAGGAGCCCGCGGCGCGTGTGATAGTCGTGACGGTGTATGCGCAGATGCTCGGTCAGATACTTGATGCGCTCCGTGAGGAGCGCGATCTGCACCTCAGGGGAACCCGTATCCTCGTCGGTCTGCGCAAACTCCCGGATGATCTCCTGTTTGCGTTCCTTGGTCAGCAACCCTTGCTTTTTGTCCTTTACCGTTCTGCCTATTCCAACCAAAGTAACCTAGCACAGGCCTCCATGCGCGGCAATTTGGATGATGCCAGACCGGTACTCGTTTTGCTTTCGGGACTGCCGGGGGCCGGCAAAACGACGTTTGCCCGTGAGTTCGTCCGCCGCACCGGTGCGCACCACCTCGAGAGCGACGCCGTGCGACACAGCCTCTTCCCTTCGCCCGCCTACACCAGGGTAGAAAACGCCGCCGTCTTCGGCCGGATCGAGGAGGAGGCGCGAGATGATCTGGCCGCGGACCGCTGCGCGGTCGTCGACGCGACGAACCTCACCCGGCGGGACCGAGCGCGGTTCCTCCGGCTGGCGGAAACATGGGCGGCTTTGATAGTAGGGGTTAGATTAACGGCACCGATGGGCGTCTTGAGAACGAGACTGCGCGCGCGCCTGGCCGCCGAGCGCAACGGGTATGCGCCGGCCCCCGAGGCGGTGCTGGAGCGCATGACCGGTCGCGCCGAGCCCTTCCGGATAGCCACGCTGGTCGTCGACACCCGTTTCCCCACGGCGTCCGCTCTTGACCTCCTCGCTTTGCTCATTGAGGATCGCTCCTGATGGCCCCGGACAGCCCGTTCCTTCTCGTGCGGGCGCGGCCCGCCGACCCGTCCGACGAGAGCGAGTTCGGCCGCTGGTTCCGGCTCGTTCATCTTCGTAATGCGGCCAGGATCCCAGGCGTGGGGGCCGTTGAGCACGGGCGCTCTCCGGGCGGTGCATGGCTCGGTCTCATCTCTTTTGAGAGCGCCGAGACTGTTCAGAGCTCCCTCTCGAGCCCCGAGGCGGCCCATGCACGCGGGACGTGGCAACGCTGGATGCCGCGACTGGCCGAGCTTCAGGTGGAGCTCTTTGCAGCGGTCGTCCCGCTGCCGCTCTATGCCGGCCGAAACTGAAGTTCTTCGGTTCGCCGCTGGACCGATTCCTGATAGGATCCGGGAGTCGGGGTGTAGCTCAGCCTGGTAGAGTGCTTCGTTCGGGACGAAGAGGTCCCCAGTTCAAATCTGGGCACCCCGACCAACACCCAGGCAGAGGCGCCTCCCGCCACCGGGAAAGGATGGCACGTTGCCGAACTTCGTCCGTTTCGAGGGCCCCGACGGCACCGTCCGGGCCGGCCTCCTTCAAGACGCCGAGGTCCGTGCCGTCCATGAGCCGTTCTGGGAATCAGTTGAGGAGACGGGCGAACAGTTTGCGCTTGCCGATGTGCGGCTTCTGGCGCCTGCGCTCCCCCGGACAATCGTCTGCGTGGGGTTGAACTACGCCAGCCACCTCGGCGGCCGCCCCGTGCCCGATCCGCCGACGCTATTCTTCAAGCCCCTCTCCAGCCTTGCGGGCCCGGGAGACGAGATCGTCCTTCCCCCGGATGCCGGTCGCGTCGACCCGGAGGGAGAAGTCGTAATCGTCATCGGAAAAGAGCTTCGAAACGCTGCTGCGGTCGAAGCTCTGGCCGGGATCTTCGGCTATACCTGCGGGAATGACGTCTCAGCCCGTGAGTGGCAGAGCGCGGACGGACAGTGGTGGCGCGCAAAGGGGAGCGACACGTTCGGCATCCTCGGCCCCTCGATTGTCACCGGGCTCGAACACGACCGTATTGAGCTGCGAACGGTCGTAAACGGCGAGGAAGTCCAGCATGCAACTACGGACGAGCTGATCATCGACATCCCGGGGATCGTGTCCCTGGTCTCCAATCACCTCACACTCGTGCCCGGGGACGTCATTTACACCGGCACTCCCGGCTCACCTCAGCCGCTCTCCCCCGGTGATGTAGTGGAGATCGAGATCACCGGAGCCGGCATTCTGCAGAACCGGGTGGCTGCAATCACGCCGTAGAACTCCGCTGCGGCCGGGTTCTCATTCTGCGTAGGCGGCCAGAGCCTCGTCGGAAAACTCCGCGTTGGAAAAGACCCGCTGCACGTCCTCCAGCTCCTCCAGCGAATCGAGTAGTCGCAACGTGGCTTTCGCCGTCCTGTCATCGAGGTCGATCGGAGTCGTCGGAAGCATCGCGATGTCGGAGTTGTCGATATTCGCGCCCGCTGCTTCAAGGGCCTGGCGAACTCCTTCGAGCTGAGAAGGATCAGTCCTGACCTCCAGAAGATCTTCGGCGGCGTCGACGTCATCAGCTCCGGCATCAATGGCCTCGAGGGCGAGTGTTTCCGCCTCGTCCCCGCCCACCGGGATCGTGATCACTCCCCGGGGCTCGAACTGCCAGGCGACGGACCCGGTTTCCCCGAGATTCCCACCGGCCCGGGTGAAACAATGCCGGATCTCGGCGACAGTGCGGTTCTTATTGTCGGTGGTCACCTGGATGAGGACTGCAGTGCCTCCGGGTCCGTAGCCTTCGTAGGTGACTTCCTCGAGGCGATCGTCCGGGCCACCGCCCGTTGCCCTTGCGACTGCCCGATCGATGTTGTCGTTGGGCATGTTGCCGGCCTTGGCGCGCTGGATGGCTAGCCGGAGTTTGAAATTCATGGTTGGGTCGGGTCCGCCCGCTTTGGCGGCGATGATGATCTCGCGCGACAGCTTCGTGAAGAGGGCACCACGCTTGGCATCGGCCGCGCCCTTCTGGCGTTTGATGGTCGACCATTTCGAGTGACCTGACATGGAACCCGGCTCCGGTTCGAATTACTGGCTTCTGGGCCGCTTGATTGAGTTTAGATGGCGGCGGTGCAGTGGGGCGACCGCAGGCCGGATCAGCGGCACTTGGCTCTTGGGGGTCCGCTCCTTACGTTGTGATCCCATGATCGGCGTTGCGTTCCCAATCGAGGGCGAGGCCGCGCGAAACCTCGCCGGAGTCGAGCAGGCGCTCAAAGGCGTCATCGAATTCCGGCCGGGTGGCGTTCCCCATGTCTCGCTCCACGGTGCCGAGGAGTATGAGATCGACTACGCGGAGGTGGCGCTGCAGAGCCTCGCCCGCAGCCAGGCACCTTTCTCTGTCTTTGTTGCGGGCTTTGGCGTGTTCAGCGGGCCCCAACCGGTAATCCACCTGGCAGTCACCCGTTCGCCGCGGCTTGCCGTGCTCCACCGGGTGGTTGCACAGGAGATCGGGCGATTCGCGACGGGGGTGGATCGGAACTTCGCGCCTGAGCGCTGGGTGCCTCACATCACCATCACGAGGGAGCATGTCAACCCGTCGGTGGTTGCGGCCGCCGCAGAGCGGCTCGCCGGGATCGATCTCGCATTCGAGCTCCAGGTGACGGCCCTTGCGCTGATCGAAGACACGGGCGAAGGCCAGAGAGTCCTGCACCGGCGCAGCCTCTCCGTGTGATCGAAGGACGGCAGGTTACCGATTGACGACCGCTGCGGGTGACAGGCATTGCGAATAGGGCTGATCTCCGACACTCATATTCCCGAGGCTACGGAAGAGCTCTGGCCGCAGGTGTTTGATGCCTTCTCCGGCGTCGACGCGATCCTGCACGCCGGGGACATCCACGACCTCCGCGTGATTGACCAGCTGCACGCGGTTGCCCCGACCTGGGCGGCGCGAGGGAATGGCGAGGACGGTTCTGGGGGACGGCCGATTCAGCCCGACCACAAACTCCTCCGGGAGTCCTGGGTGCTGGACCTGGGAGGGTTGAAGGTCGGATTGGTACACGACGTTCCCATTCCCGAGTATCCACCCCACCTGACGCTCGAGAGGGCGATGAACCGCTACTTCGGAACTGCCCGGATGGATGTGCTCATCTACGGTGACACTCACGTCGAGGCGATCGATGTAATCGGCAACACCCTCTGCGTGAACCCCGGCTCGCCCACCTACCCGCACAACCTGAACACCCAGCTCGGGACGCTGGGCTTCCTGGAGATCAAAGAGGGGCGGGCGGAAGCTTCGATCTGGCAGCTCACGGAGGCGGGGATTGAGCCGTTCGACTGGTCGCGCTGGAGGCGCCCCTGGTGACCGTCCCGGTGGGCCAGCGGCGCCTCCAGAGATAACCGAGGGCACCGAAAGCAACGCCCACGTTCAGTGACTCGGCTTCCTTACCCATCGGTAGCGCGACCGTGAAGTCGGCCTCGTCGCGGAGCAGGCGCGACACTCCTTTCCCCTCACTTCCGAGAACCAGGGCCGTACGGTCGGGCCAGTCGAACTGAGTCGCGTCTTCCTCCCCGGCAGCATCGCTCGCCACGACCCAGAATCCGCCTTCGCGAAGCCGCCGCACTGCTGCAGCGAGGTTCTGGGGCGCAGTGACGGGCGCGAGGAAGCTGAGACCGGCGCTGGCGCGGTGGACTCCAGGCGTGAGGAGAGCGCCCCGGCGCCTGGGCAGAACGACCGCCTCGACGTCGAGCGCTACCGCTGTGCGGAGGATAGAGCCCAGGTTCTGCGGGTCGGTGATGCCATCGAGGAGGACGGTGAGGGCCGGTCCGGTCCCATCCTTCAGCCCCCGAAGGTCGGTCTCCGGGAGTCTCTTGAGCCGGGCGATAATGCCCTGGTGTACGCCACCTCTTGTGAGGTCGTCCAGGCGCTGGAGGTTGACGCTTGCGACCGGCACCCCGGTCGTTCTGGCGGACTCGAGGAGCGCCAGAACCCGTGGGTTGGTGACGTCCTCAAGATGGCTGACAGAACGAGCGAGCCCTCTGCCCAGGGCAGCCGCGACGGCATTGATGCCGAATGCGAGATCATCGGGAGCCGAGTTCGGCTTGGGCCGTACCCGCATCAGCTAATCTTTTCCTCCGGTTAAAGCATTCCTTTTTTCAACCCGGACCGGCTCGTACACTCCCTGCAGATTAAACCCCGGAGCCGAGTCGATGCGCGCAGAGCGACCACTGGCCGCCCTACTATTGCTTGGAGCCCTGCTCATCTCCGCCTGCGGAGGTGACGGTGGTGGGGTGGCCGCTGGTACCGAGGTTCCCGCCTCGACCGCCACCGTCGATCCGGAGTCGAGCCCGACCCTGGCCATGCCGGTCAGCCGCTTCGCCCTGTCGCTCGACGACCTCCCCGACGGCTATCTGACCGACCGACAGTCGACGTTCGAGCTGACGTCTGAGAACTACGCGGCGGGCACGAAGATATTCCCGAGCCCCGACGAAGGACGCCGGATGCTCGACGAGTGGGGGTACGTCGGCGGTTATGAGACGGGGTTCGAGCCCGAGAATCGCATGACCGCGGTCCTGAACGGCGCCTACTACGCGAAGGTCGAGGTTCATCTGTTCAGGACGCCCGAGGGGGCGGCGGGAGTCCAGGGATATTTCGAGGAGAAGCTGGCCGAGACCTCCGACAGGGTCAACGCTCAGGAGGTCGGTAATTCGTCCAGTGCCTGGAAGCTCACGCGCGACACGGTTCCCGGATCCAGCATTGCGGCCGTCTACCATCGGGTCATGTTCCGGCGCGGGAACCTCCTCGCCATCGTTCAGACCTACGGCTCGGACGTGCTCATGAGCGTTGATGTGGCCCAGTCCCTCGCAACGATGGTGGATGAGAAAGCCCTGGGGTCACGGCCGGCGGTCGAGCCGACCCCGCTCGGCCAGCCGGGGACACCGACCGCGGAGGCTTCGCCCGAACAATGATGGGCAGGTGGCTCCCGGCGGCGGTACTGCTTCTGACCTTCGCCGCTGCTTGTGGGGGATCGGAGGGGAGCGGTGCGCCCACCCTGGACGGCAGTACCGACGTGGGTCAGACCCCGGTTGTGACGCCGAGCACCGGAGGGACGGAGGGTGGCCCCAGTCCGGTCCTCTTCGGGCCGGCATCGAGGTTTCTTCCCAGCGAAGAGGATCTGCAAGGCTACTACCGAGCGGATTCCGCGAACGCGCTCGGAGTGGGTGTCGAACTCTACGGACAGGTCGGGCCGTTCAAGAACCCAACCGAGGGTCAGGAGCTGGCCGCCGAATGGGGCTATGAAGAGGGATTCATAGTGGGTTTCGACCCTGCCGGTCTGCTGTCCTCGGTCGTGCAGGGCAATTACTACGTGACGACCGAGGCGCATATTTTCAGTTCCGTGGAGGGCGCCCAGAGTGCCTACCAGCAGTACGTGTCCTTCTACGAAGGCACCGAGGGGGTGGAACCCCAGCCCATGAAGCCGCTCGCCAACGAGTCGAGCGCCTGGCGAGCGATCGGAGACAAGCTGGGCTCGACGGAGCTCGATAGCGTCTACCATCGCTTCGTCGCGCGCCGCGGAAACGTGATCTTCCAGGTCGAGACTCTGGGGGCATCCCTGTTCATGACGCCGGATGCGGCGCGGGAGGTGGCGATCATCATGGATGAGAGAGCGCTTGGCGAGCGCCCCGCTCCGACACCTACTCCATCAGGCTCGCTTGGCCAGCCCGGTGCAAGCTCACAGTAAGGGGAGGCAGCTTCGCCGCTCCGTGGGACCGTCGCGGTACCCGGCTGTTCTCTTTTCGATACTCCTCGTGCTAACGGCAACCGCCTCCTCGACCCGCGCCGGTGGGGACGTCCCTGCGGAGTGGGTGGCCATCCGGACGGCGGGCGACCACGGGCTGCGGCGTCTGGACGGGGAACCTTCACTTGCAGATCTGGGCTACGCCGTCGTGCCCGTTCCCGCCGGTCGCGATCGGGATGAGTACCTGGAGGAGTTGCGAGCGACCGGCCTGGTGACACTGGCGGAGCCCGATCGGAAGGTGATCGCTGCTGATACGGCCCCGTCGGATTCTCTCTACGCGGATTTCCAGGCGCCGTATCTGGTTCCCGTTGGGGCGGAGTCCGCCTGGGATCTCGCAACCGGGGACGGCCGCGTGGTCGTTGCGGTGTTGGACACCGGGATCGATCTGGGCCACCCGGAGTTCCAGGGGCGGCTCTGGACGAACCCGGCTGAAGTGGCCGGCAACGGGATCGACGACGACGGCAACGGTTGTGCCGACGACGTCCACGGTTGCCGGTTCCTGAACCTTACGCCGGAGCGAGCCGACAGCTGCGGCTACACCTCGAGTGAGCACACCGGTGCCGTTCAGGACGACCACGGCACGTTCGCTGCCACTCATCATTCACACGGCACGCTGGTCTCCGGCATCCTCGGAGCGGCCGGCGACAACGCACAGGGAGTCGCCGGAATCGGCTGGGACGTCCGGCTCATGGTCGTCAAGGTGCTGGACTGCGGTGTTCCCTCGCAGGGTGGCCGGGCGGCCGGCGATCTGACGAATGTGGCTCAGGGGATCGACTACGCCCGTCGGATGGGGGCCGACATCATCAATGTGAGCCTTGCCACGACCGACGGCGTGACCGACCTCTCCATGCTTCGTGACGCGGTGCGGTCCGCTCAGGATGACGGAGTGATCGTTGTTGCGGCGGCGGGGAACCACAATCCCGGCGACGCGAACGTCTCCCCCGGCTACCCGGCAGCCTATAGCGGTCTGGCCGGCTATCCCTTGGTCGTGGCCGTGGGGGCCTCGGACAACACGAACGGAAACGAGTGGGCTTCATACTCCAACTACGGTCAGGCGATCGACTTCGCTGCTCCGGGCAATCAGATCGCGAGCACGACCCGGTCGGACCTGCCGCCCGCGACCGGATACGGAATCGCCAGCAGGGGTACGAGCTATGCGACTCCTATCGTGTCGGGAATGCTCGCTCTCATGAAGAGTCGCAACTCCGGTCTTGCACCATCGGAGTACCTGGACATTGCCCGGGCCGCGGCGACCCCGGCCGCGCCCGCCCCACACGGTCAGAACTGGGCCGGGGCCGGCATCGTGGACCTCGGCAGGGCGCTGGCGATGGTTCCGATGGCGGTGTCGGGCGTCGCCCTCCACGACTGGGTTGATGTCGACGAAGGCACCACAGTCGTAGCACTGGTCGGTGGGACCGAATGCGGCCGTACGGTCACGATGTCGCCGCTCGTAGGTACGTTCGCACTGACCGTGAGATCGGCCGCGGAGACTCCCGGATGCGGCGAGCCCGGAGCGTCAGTCGGGTTCACGCTCGATGGTCTTCTGGCAACGACCGGCCTGGACTGGGGGGGCAGGAATGTCGACCTGAGCGTGGCAGGTCTGGAGATCACGACGGTCTCACCGCCCCCCGGTCCCATCGTGGTCCAGGATCTCAGCGCCGGCTGGAACAACATCGCTCATCTTGGCGCCACCGGCTCACCTCCCGCCGCCTTCTCGTATTTGCCGGAAGCCTGGACGGAGCTCGGACACTGGCGTGCCGCCGCCGGCGGGGTGGGGGCCCCAGGGGCATTCGAATTCTACTCACGCACCGCTCCTTCGTACGCGAACGACATCGAGCAGGTACCGTCCCTCTCCGCTCTGTGGGTCAACCTCTCGGGACCGGCAGTGGTAGCCGCGGCCAACCCCCACCCTGCACTGGGCCGGGCGATAGGACTGAGGGCGGGTTGGAACAACTTTGTCTACACAGGTACCAGCCGGGCCGTGGCCGATGCACTATCGGACGTCGACGGCCTCTACGAACTGGTGGTCCGCTTCGACAATGCAACGGGCACCTGGGAGGTCTATTCTCCAGAGCTGCCGCGCTTCCTCAACGACTTCGGGGGTCTCATGCGGCTGCAGGTCTACTGGATCTATATGACGCGATCCGGCGTCCTGACGATGCGTTAGCGGGGGCCGTGCGGTTGCCCCGGTCCCGATTCGGTCTGGTAGGCTTCTCGCGCACAAAGGAACCACTGAAGGAGGTGCCATATGGCCGGAAGGCTCGAAGGAAAGGTGGCTGTTGTGACCGGTGCCGGCCGGGGGATCGGGCGGGGTGAGTCGCTTCTCCTGGCAAGTGAGGGCTGTCGGGTTGTCGTCAACGACTTCGGCGGCAGCCCGGATGGCGAGGGCGGCGCCCAGAGTCCCGCAGACGAGGTGGTCGCAGAGATCAAGAACGCCGGCGGCGAGGCCGTCGCCAACTACGGAAACGTCTCTTCGATGGCGGACGGTGAAGCTCTCGTGAAGCAGGCGCTCGACACGTTCGGAAAACTCGACATTCTCGTGAACAACGCCGGCATCCTCCGCGACCGGATGGTGTTCAACATGACCGAGGCGGAGTGGGATGCTGTGATCGCCGTCCACCTCAAGGGACATTTCACCGTCACGAAGCCCGCCGCCATGGTCTTCCGGCAGCAGCGGAGCGGCCGCATTGTGAACACCTCGTCTGAGTCGGGGCTCGGCAACATGGGCCAGGCTAACTACTCCGCGGCCAAAGAAGGGATCGTTGGGCTCACGCGTACGCTCGCCCTTGACCTCGGCCGCTACGGCGTGACCGCCAACGCCATTCGGCCTCGGGCGGCGACCCGGCTCACGATGTCAGACGAGCTGCGCGAGGCAATGGACCGGGCCCGCCACGCCGGTACCGGCGAAGCGACGCCCGGAAGCGATGTGATGGCCCAGATGGAGACGCTCAAGCCCGAGCTCGTCGCGCCGCTCGTCGTCTACCTCTGCACCGATGCTGCGAGCAACATCAACGGCCGTGACTTCATCGTCGGCGGCTCGGAGATCAGCCTCTGTTCGATCCCCGAAAAGGAGCGCACGATCTACAGAGAGGGAGGGTGGGACCTCGATTCGCTCGAGTCCGTCTTCCCCGCCGCGATCGGGAACACGTTGCGCAACCCGATGCCCGCCCAACCGCCGAAGAGCTGAAGGGATCACCGGAAATGCCGTTCAGGACCGGTTTCGTCTGGCACGAGCGTTATGCCTGGCACGACACAGGCCACGCAGCGCTCTCCGCTGCTCCGGATGAGTGGATCGAACCGGAAGAGCACGTGGAGTCGCCGGCCTCAAAGCGGCGGCTCCGAAACCTGCTCGACGTCTCCGGACTCCTCGAGCAGCTCGTGGCAGTGGTGCCGCGACCGGCCACGGAGGAGGAACTGACCCGCGTACACGACCCTCAGTACGTGTCGCGAATCGCCGAAATGAGTGAGGGCGCCGGGGGTGAGGGGGGAGCCCTGGCACCCTTTGGCCATGGCGGATACGAGATAGCCTGCCTCGCGGCCGGCGGTGTCATCGAGCTCTTCGACGCCGTCCTCGAAGGCCGTGTTGACAACGGGTATGCTCTCGTCCGCCCTCCCGGTCACCACGCCGAGGCGGCCCTGGGGATGGGCTTCTGCCTCTTCAACAACGTCGCGGTGGCCGTCAGACACGCTCACGAGGCCCGCAATGTGGACCGGATTGCGATCGTCGATTGGGACGTACACCACGGAAACGGCACGCAGCATGCCTTCGCTGCTGATCCGGCGACCCTCTTCATCTCGCTTCACCAGGCGGGACTCTTCCCGCCGGGATCAGGCAGCATGGACGAGCGGGGCGAAGGCGCCGGCCGCGGGACGACGATCAACCTCCCGCTACCGCCCGGCAGTGGCCGCGGTGCCTATCTCGCCGCCTTTGACAGGGTGGTTGTCCCCGGAATTGAGCGATTCGAGCCGGAGCTCATTGTGGTCTCCTCCGGGTTCGACAGCGGCGGTTACGACCCGCTTGGCCGCATGATGCTCTCGGGCCGAACCTACCGCGCGATGACTCGCAGACTGCTGGACCTGGCGGCTCGCCTCGGACACGGGCGGGTAGTGATGGCTCACGAGGGTGGTTACTCGACGTCCCATGTCCCGTTTTGCGGGGTGCAGGTGATTGAGGAGCTGAGCGGTCTCTCCTCGGGCCTCCCGGACCGTTTCGACGCCGGGCTCGAAGCACTTCCATACCAGGATCTGCAACTCCATCAGGACTCCGTGATAGGCGCCGCCGAGCGTCTTCTCTCCGACGTCCCCCGGGGGAAGGTCCGTACCTGAGGCGTAATTCCCTCCGGTCCGTCACCTTTCCGCTGCCGCAGGCCATTCGTAGAGTGGACGCGTTGTGCGTGATCCAGGGAGTCGGGACGATGTTGCGCGAGAGGCTACGGATGACGGCCGGGCGCTTGCCGAAAGAGCTCGCGGGCGCGACCCGGACGCCTGGACCGAGATCTTCGAGCGGCACTACCGCTCGGTGTTCAGGTTCGTGCGCTTTCGCCTCGGGAATCCGGAGCAGGCAGAGGATCTCGCCTCGCAGACCTTCGAAGTCGCCTTCCGGAGCGTCGATCGTTTCGACTACCGGGGCGTCCCGATCGAGGGCTGGCTCATGGGGATCGCGCGTAACCTCGTGCGCGATCAGATCAAGAAGATCGGCCGGCGCGGCTATGCGGCAGAGCTCGACGAAGCAGACGTGCCGGTGCCGCCCGACGAGGTGGACGCCGTGGACCTGAAGCAGGACCTTGCCGGGGCCTTCGTCCACCTGACCGAGGATCAACAGACTGTCCTCACGCTACGGTTCCTCGATGATCGTTCGGTGGTTGATACCGCCCGGCTGATGAGTCGCTCGGAAGACGCGGTGAAGAACCTTCAGCGCCGGGCGCTGGGGGCGCTTCGCCGGGTACTGACCGGCACCGACTACGAAAAGGAGAGGAAGCCATGAGCGAGCGGCTCGATGATCTTCTCTTTATCGCGCTCGAAGGTGGCGAGCTTCCGGCCGACGCGACCGAGGAGGAACGGCGAGAAGTCGCGCATATACTCGAAGCTCGTGCCTTTCTGGGCCGCGCAGCGGCGGAAGTGGACGACGAGCTCACGACGGCCATGCCCGTTGCCCGAGCCCGCTTCCAGCGGTTCCTGGATGCGGAGACGAGGCCGGTTCCCGTTGAGCCGCGAGTCCCACGGGAGCCGGGGCGTCGCCGCCTCCTTCCGTGGGGGCGGGAGCTGGCGATCCCTCGGGCCGCTGCGATCGGCGCGCCGGTGCTTCTGCTGGCGGCCTTTGCGCTGGTCGCGGTTGTGGTTCTCAACAATGCCTTCAGGGATGTCGAGGTGGCTCTGGCCGAGGGGGACTACTTCCAGGGCGAAGGTGTGGTCAGGGAGGCCCGCCCGAGCGACGGCGGCGTCGAGGTGGTCGTCGAGACCGGCGCAGGACGGTTCGCCGTGAACGTCGCGGCCGGCTCCCGGATTCAGCGTGACGGCATCGACACCGACACCTCGGCGCTTGTCCCCGGCACGGTCGTGGTAGTGGACGGCGTGGTCGGCGATGGCAGGAGGGTTCAGGCCAGCAGCGTTCTCATCGGGTCCCATACCCCGCCGCTGCCCCAACCGCTGTTCCGTCCTCCCGAAGAGAGGGGCCCGTTGGAGGGCGCCGTCATCCTATTCCGGCTTGCGGGAGACGGAGACTTCGGTGAGCTGGTCCTCGAAGGTCCCGATGGTCGACGGGTCGTGGTCCCGGTCGATGGCGTGTCGCTGGAGAACCTGATACGTCGCTACTCGACGGCTCTGGGCGAACGTATCGTGGTGACGCCGGTCCCGGGGACGAGACTGTTCAGGATCGACTTCCCAGACGCCGATTCGGGTGGGCAGAACGATCTCACTCCTCCTCCTCCGCCGGCCGGCCGACCTGCGCTCGTGACTGTTCGCGGTGTCGTGCTCGAGGGGATACCGGGAGGCGTGCTGCTGGCGACCGCCGATGGCCGCCTAAAAGTGGGGATCGGCGTGGGGACGAAGCGGCTCGTGGACTCCAGCGGGCTGACGCGGGAGGCTCTTCGTGACGGGGCCGGCTTCGTTGGTCACGCGGTCGTGGTCGTCGGTCACCCGGGCCCTCGCGACGGACAGTTTGTAGCGGCCGTGGTCATCGTTGGTCCCGAGATCCGCGTCCCTCAGCGCTGAGCCCCGCGGGACGGTAGCCTGCAAGGTCGAGCGTGACCCGCTCAAAGCCCAGGCCTCGAAGGGCAGAGACGATCCGCGGCCTCTTCCCCGACTCGAGCGCCACCTTCATCCCGGCCTCGTCTGTCTCAATCCGGGCAATCGGTCCATGGTGCCGAACGCGCACGTGCATGACTCCGAGCGACCGGAGCATCGCCTCGGCGGCTCCAACCTGGTCCAGCGCCTCGACCGTGACCGGCGTTCCCTGGGGGATGCGGCTGGCGAGGCAGGCCATTGCCGGCTTGTCCCAGGTCGGGAGCCCGCGGTCCCGCGAAAGTTTCCTGATCTGGTCTTTCGAGAGCCCGGCCTCGAGCAGGGGGCTGCGGACCCCGTGCAGCTCGGCGGCCCGGCGACCGGGCCGAAAGTCGCCCGTATCGTCGCTGTTGGTGCCGTCCACGACCACCGCTCCATCGGCGATTCGAGCTACCGTGGAGAGCAGTCCGTATAGCTCGTCCTTGCAGTGGAAGCAGCGGTCGGGTCCGTTCGCGACGTAGTCCGGATTGTCCATCTCGTGCGTCTCGATGAACTCGTGGGCGATTCCGATGGCGAGAGCAAGGCTGCGTGCCTCGTCGCGCTCAGACTGCGGAACTGAGGGCGAGAGTCCGGTCACTGCCCTGGCCCTCTCGCCGAGAGTGTCGTGGGCGGCGGCCGCCAGGTAGGTTGAGTCGACGCCGCCGCTGAACGCCACGACGACCCGCCCCATCTCTTCGAGGCGGGACAGGAGGCTCCGGCGCCTATCTTCGAGGTCGCTCACGTCGCTGATCGTACCGGGAATCGTCGTCCGGCGGCCACACGAGGCTAGACGCCCGACCCCAGAGGAGTCGGGCGCCCTGGATTGGGATGTGCTGCTGGCGAATCGGCTGTGGAGCGTTAGCTCTTGAACTCGACTGTTGCCGTGCCGGGTGTGGTCTTCGTGCCGTCGGGCTGCTCGGTCCAGATCTCGAGGTCGGCGAGCTTACGGGCGCCGTCCTCGTACTTCTTCGTGACGACGCCCTTGCAGAGGATGTCCTGGTTCGGGTAGTCCATGCCGCGGTAGCTGCAGCCGTACTTGACAACGCGGCCGTTCTGGCCGATCCAGTCGTGTACGAGCTGGCCGAGGAAGGCGTTCTTGAGTGCACCATGAACGATGATCCCGGTGAGACCGGTGCTGATCGCGAAGTCCTTGTCGTAGTGGATCTGGTAGAAGTCACCCGAGCCGGCGGCCCACTGGACCAGCTGCTGGGAGCTGCAGTTCTTCTTGAGGACCGGTATTTCCTGACCTTCTGAGATCTCCGACCACGTAGCTGTCATGTGTCTCCTCCTAGTAGCGGATTGCAGTGTTCGTCGCAACGGCGACGAGCTCGCCGTTCTGGTTGTGGTACTCGGTCTTCGACGTACTGATGAGCATCTCACCGATGCTGCCCGTTCGTTCGACGAGATCGGCTACGTAGCTTCGGGACTGGAGCACGTCGCCGGCACAGATGTCGCCGAAGTATTCGATCTCCGTGCCGCCGTTGAGGATTCGCTTCAGGGGGCGGCTCGGCTGTGGACCCGGGCCGGAGCCCCGGCGAGCGCCGAAAGTGGGATCGCTGGTCCGGGGGTCGAACACGGGGGTGCCCAGGTATCCGGGAGGTGCCGGGAGGCTGCGGAAACCGGCCTTTCTGGCCTCCTCTTCGTCGTAGTAGATCGGGTCTACGTGTCCGACCGAACGTGCGAACATCCGGATCTGGAGCTTGTCGACCTCGAGGACTGCTGGATCGGACTTGACTCCGATCTGAGCCCGCATCTCGTCCGTGATCAGGGGCTCGGCCGGGGCATCGGCCATGGATCTTCCTCCGCAGGTTGAATTGCGGAGCCAACGATATCGAAACGCAGGAGGCGGGTAAACCCGCGTTGAGCCTCTCCTCGAGGCGGATCAGTACACTGACCTGATGGGTCGGTGCCAGCTCGGTGGCCGTTTCTCCCGCTGCAGGGAGAGTGCATTCCAGACCTGCCAGTACTGCGGACGCGGGTTCTGCGAGGCCCACGCTTACCACGTACAGGGACACGATGCCGTCTGCACGCGAAAGCGTTGTCGCGCGAAGTGGGATGACCTCGCGACGCACATGGAGTACCGGCGCCGCGTCGGTGGAAGGAACAGCGAGGGCCACTGCGGGATCGACGGATGCGAAGAGAGTCTGAGAACCGAGTGCTCGCTCTGCCAGGGGGGATTCTGTGCCGACCACGTCCGTCAGCGGACCTATCCGTTTGGCGATGGAAGAGGGATTGTGGAGCGGCTTGTCAGCGTCTGCCCTCGCTGCTGGGAGCGGAGGAAGCTCTGGAGGAAGGTGGGGTGAACCAGGGGGTGGGCCCGGGAATCGCGGACATAGAGGCGGCCGCGACCAGGCTTGCAGGCACCGTCCGCAGGACCCCGGTCTGGCCGGCGGTTCTGGACTCGAAATCTCCGGGGCCGTTGCTCATCAAGTGCGAGCAGCTGCAGCTCACCGGTTCGTTCAAGCTTCGCGGCGCTCTGAATTTCGTGCGCCGCCTCCCGCCGGAGGAACTGGCACGCGGATTGGTGACCGCGTCGGCAGGGAATCACGCCCAGGGCGTCGCCTTCGCGGGGAGGGCTGCCGGAGCAGCCGTGGCCGTGGTCATGCCCGAGAACGCCCCGCTTGCGAAGATCGAGGCGTCCAGCAGATTGGGGGCGGAAGTGATCCTCCACGGAGAGTCGCTGGCGGAGGCGAGAGAGCGTGCAGGCGAACTGGTCGCCGAACAGGGGTGGATCCTGGTGCCTCCCTTCGACAACGACGACGTGATCGCCGGCCAGGGAACAGTCGGTCTCGAGATCGTCGAACAGGTTCCAGACGTGGACACGGTGCTCGTTCCCGCCGGTGGAGGAGGACTGCTGGCGGGGGTCGCCGTCGCCGTGAAATCGCGCCGGCCGGCCGCCCGTGTCATCGGCGTTCAGACCAGGGTCATGGACGGCATCCGGCAGTCGCTCATCGCCGGGCGTCCCGTTTCTGTCCCCGCCGAGCGCACGATGGCGGACGGCGTGGCGGTCGCCGGACCGTCGGAGCGGACGTTCTCTCTGATCAGCCGCCATGTGGATGATGTGGTGGCCGTAGGTGAGGAGTCGATCGCACAGGCGGTTGTGTTCCTGATCGAAAGGGCGAAGCTCGTCTCGGAGGGAGCGGGCGCGCTCCCGATCGCGGCCCTCCAGTCGGGCGCCTGCAGCCCGAAGGGGACGACTGTGGCGGTGCTGTCCGGCGGCAACATTGACATGAATCTGATCGGTGCCGTGGTGCGACACGGACTGGCTGAAGCGGGCCGTCATCGGCGGTTGACGGTCGAGGTGGCAGACGTTCCCGGCGAGTTGGCACTGCTCGCCGACGGCGTCGCACGGCGCGGCGGGAACGTACTCGAGGTCGAACACGTTCGGGAAGCGGTCCACCTTCCCGTCGGGGTGGCCATCCTCAATCTCGTGGTCGAGGTGAAGGGCGAGGCGCACTTCGCTGAAATCGTCTCGGACCTGCGGAGGCTCGGCGTGCGCGGGCGAACGAACGGTCGGCTGACGACTTCGGCAGCGAGAAAGCGCATGGCTCAGGGCTAGCTCAGGACGATCGCTTGTCACCTGCGGGCCCGCTGAGCACGGCATCGAGGACCATCAGGATGGCGGCGACGAGCGCCGCAAGCTTCGCGATCAGAAGCGCCTGCGCGGCCACTCGCTTCGAGGCGGAGCCGAGCCGCGAGAATTGTCTCCCCACGGCCCGGAAGGGGCGGAGTAGGAGGTCGACCATCTGCCCAGTTTAGAGCCTGCCGCCTCCATCGAGGATCAGTGTCTGACCGGTCACGAAGGAGGACGCAGCACTTGCGAAGTAGACCACAGCGCCCGCCATGTCTTCGGGGAGGCCGATCCGGTTCAGAGCGACGCCGGCGCCGGCCGCATCGCCGGCCGACTCCCAGAGAGCCCGGGAGAAGTCGGTCTTGATCAGTCCGGGGGCAATGCCGTTGACGCGGATGCCGTCGGCGCCCCACGTCTTCGCACACACCTGGGTGACCATGTTCAGGGCAGCCTTCGAGATTGAATAGGCGGGGATCGAGTCGGACGCGGCATACCCGCCGGTAGAACTCACGTTGATGATCGAGCCGCCCTGTCCCTGCTCGAGCATGACATCACGGGCGAACTTGGAGAGGAAGAAGGCCGACTTGACGTTGGTGTTCATGATCACGTCCCAGGCCCGCTCCTCGATGTTGTGGACGGGTCCGAAGAACGGGTTCGTGGCGGCATTGTTGACGAGGATGTCGACCCGTCCGAGCCGGCTCTTCGTCTCGGTCACGAGGGACTGGAGCGCCTCCATCTCGCGGACGTTCGTCGGAACCGCAAGCGCTCGCCTTCCTGTGGCTTTGAGCGCGGTGAGTGCCTCTTCGAGGGCTTCCGGCTTGCGGGCGGCGATCGCCACGTCCGCGCCCGCCTCGGCGAGACCGAGCGCGATGGAGCGGCCTATTCCTCTGCTCCCTCCGGTAACGATGGCGACTTTGCCGTCCAGTGACAGATCAGCTACGGGCAATTGGATGCAATCTCCTGGTTGAGGTCTCCGGAGTGTAGACGAAGGTGGCGCTCCGGTCGGGCTCTGATCGATCGTCGGGACAGGGTGAGGCCTCTCCCGACACCGGCGAGTCTTCGAGCCGCCATAATTGGAGGATGCAAGCTCCACATGTGTCGGTGTTGATCAAGGGCTGGGACGTTCGGACCGGAACGACCGGCGAGACGACGCTGGGTGCCGCGAGGCTCGCGGAAGAGCAGGGCCTCGATGGCATCCTCGCCGGGGACCACGTCACCTTCTACGGCTACGGAAACGACGGCCTGCAGACGCTCACCGCCTGCGCCGCCGTCACCGACAGAGTGACGCTGAAGACGTCGGTCTACCTCCTCCCGTTGCGGCACCCGGTGCCGGTGGCACTGCAGGTGGCCTCCCTCGATCAACTGAGTCTCGGTCGCCTCGTGCTCGGGATCGGCATCGGCGGCGAGGATCCCCACGAATTCCTGAGCTGTGGGGTGGATCCCCGGACCCGAGGAAGGCGAACCGACGAGGCGATCACGATCCTCCGGAAACTGTGGACCGAGGACGGAGTCAGCTTCGCCGGCCGGGAATTCGAACTCGACGACGTGACTCTCTATCCGAAGCCGCTTGCGCCCGTTCCTATCTTCATCGGAGGACGGAGCGATGCTGCGCTTCGCCGGGCGGGGCGCCTCGGCGACGGCTACACCGGCATCTGGCAGTCAACCAGGCGCCTTGCAGAGGCGGCTGAGCGGATTGCCGAGGCGGCGCTCGAGGTCGATCGGGATCCGGCGGCCATCGAACTGGGGATGCAGTTCTGGCTTGCGGTCGACGGCGACCGGGCGGCAGCCCGCGGGCGCCTGGCGGCCGCCATGGAGGGGATGTACGGGGTTCCATTCGAGCGTTTCGAACGATACAGCCCGTACGGGACTGCGGCCGATGTGGCCGGGTTCGTGGCCACCTACGTCGAGGCTGGTGCCCGTCATGTGAACCTGGTGGTCAACCAGGACTCAGCGGAAGCGAACATCGCGGCGGCCGCAGAGATTCAGTCTCAACTACGCCGCCATCTGGCTGCCTAGCGGCGCCCCTTGCCCGGACGTGACGGGTTCAGACCAGAGGTTTGAACTTGAGAAGTGTGACGTCGGGAGTGACGGCATCGAACGATGCTTCTACCGCCATCCCGATGTGAACGGAATCAGGGTCGCAGCCGACGATGTTGGTCGTCAGGTGTGGCCCCTCTTCCAGTTCGACGATCGCGTACACATAGGGGACGTCATCGGCCCAGGGGGCGGCAGCCGGCCGGCGAGCGACGGTGAACGAGTAGACGGTGCCCCGGCCACTTGCGTCCACCCATTCCAGTTCGTCGTCGGCGCCGAAGGGCGAGGTCGCTCTCGGGTAGAAGAGGTAGTCGCCGGTCTTCGTCGAGCGCTGGATGCGGAGGCGGCCTTCGCGAAGACCGTCCCAGAAGGGCTGCGTGGCTTCGCTGGGCGAGGGCAGCGGTTTGCGGTAGGCGGGGTCCGGTGTCTGTGGGGCCGTCACGCGTCCCTCCCGAGGATGAGTGAGACCTGCTCGCTCATGATGCCGCCGTTTCCGTTGACGAAGGCCAGATCGCAGCCGGGGATCTGGCGGCCGGGGGCCCTCCCCATTATCTGGCGAGCGGCCTCCGTGACGTGGGACATTCCACCGGCGAGCCCTCCCTGCCCGAAGGAGAGCTGGCCGCCATGCGAGTTCACGGGGAAGTCGCCGTCCCAGCGGAGGTCGTGCGCATCGACGAACGCCCCTCCCTCGCCCTTGGCGGCGAAGCCCGCGTCCTCAAGCGTGAGGATGACCGTGATCGTGTAGCAGTCGTAGAGACTGGCGAGGTCGATGTCATCCCGGCCGACACCCGCCATTTCGAAGGCGCGATCGGCGGATGCCTTGATCGCAGTGTCGGTGAGACTCGGTGCGTAGCTCAGAGATTTGTGCGTGACGTGCTCGCCCGCCCCGAGGACGTATGCGGGGGGATGTCTCAGCGTGCGTGCCCGCTCCGCGCTCGTAACGACGACGGCGGCCGCGCCGGCGCAGGGCATGACTATTTCGAGGAGCCGCAGCGGGTCCGCGATCATGGGTGAGTCGAGAACATCCCGGACCGTTATCGGTTTGCCGTAGAACAGTGCGTCTTCGTTGTGACAGGCGTTGTAGCGCTGGGCGACGGCGACTTTGGCGCGCTGCTCCGGCGTCAGGCCGTACTCGTGAGCGTAACGGTTGGCGACCATGGCGTAGCCGATGTTGGCGCTGCCGCCGAACGGTGCTTCGAACTCGAACGAGGGGGAGCGGTCGCGTACACGACCGGCCCAGGCGCCGCCGCGTGAACGGCGCTGTGTGGCGGGTCCTCTCTTCTGGATCCGAGCTCCCGTGTGGCAGACGACCGTTTCGCAGAGGCCGGCTTGAATGGCGGCCGCGGCGCGCACCACCATGCCCGCTCCCGTCGCGCCGCCGAGGTCGACGATCTCGGCAAATGCAGCGTCGATTCCGAGGTACTCGACGAGCGCCGCCGGAACCATGGAGGGAACCTCCGCGAACGCCTCAGTAATGACCCCATCCACATCGCCCGGTTCCAGTCCCGCGTCGGCGACCGCTTCCATGGTGACCTTCGCCAGCATCCCGAGGGTTGTCTCCCCTTCGGTGAAACGGGTCGGCTTGCGTTCAGCGATGCCGACGATCGCTGCCTGACCACGAAGTGACACTTCTCTCCCCCTGCCCCGGCTGAATCGGCGCCTAGCCTACCGCAAAGCGTGGCTTGTGATAGGTGCAGGGGGCAGTCATCATTCCCATGATGGGCGAACTCGAGGACAGGGTTGGGCGGTGGCGGCGGGCGGGCATCGTCGATGAGGCGACGGCGGAGCGGATCCTGGAGTTCGAAGAAACGTCCGGCGAGCCCGCCGGGCTCGCCGCCGGTGGCCGCCCCGGCGCCGTCGAGGCGTTCATCTACCTTGGCTTACTGATTCTCGCGATCGGCATCTTCTCAATCGCAGCAAGCATCTGGGAGGAACTCGCCGGCTGGGCGCGAGTGGCGCTCGTAGGCGTCCCAGCCGTGCTCATGCTGGTCCTCGGCGCCGTGCTTCGGACGTCCCCAGACGGGGCCGTGCGAAGGGGCGGCGAGATGGCGTGGTTTGTATCGGTGGGCCTCGTCGCAGGACTCGTGCTGGTGCTGGGCGACGAGTACGGCTCCGGGGTCGACAGCCCGGGCGTGCGTCTGACGGCGGGGACGGCGACATTTCTGTATGCACTCTGCCTCTGGGCCTTCCGGCCTGGCCATCTTCAGATAGTGGCCGTGGCCGGGGCGCTGGCCTTCTTCGCTCAGATGCTCGGAAGCTGGCCGGACGAGTTCGACCAGCGGCTCGCTGGTGCGGGGTTGATGGCGCCCGCTGCCGCTGCCCTCGCGTTGACCGAATGGCGCCGCCTCTTTCCGACCGGCGCGGCTCGCCTGGCCTTCGCAGCGGCCCTGGTCGGCGGTGGGCTCGAGATGCAGGCCTGGTCTGACTGGTACTGGGAGCCATGGGCGATGCTGGCGGGAGCGGGGTTGGTCGCCCTGAGCCTGCGCCGCGATACGTTCATCTACATGGTGGCCGGCATGGGTGGCATCTTCCTCGGCCTCGTAATCGCCGTAAGCGAGCACCTGGCTGATCAGCTTGGTGCCCAGCTCGCCTTCACCCTCAGCGGGGCGATCATCATCGCCGGTGCGCTGGTCGTCGCACAGCTGAGCAGGCGGTTCAGGCGGGAGGCTGGATGAAGGAGCGTGCCATCGTTGCCGTGGGGCTGGCGCTCGTGGTGGTGGTAGCCGCCCTCGTGGTTGTCATCTTCCGGTACGGGGTCGCCAGACCCTCGCCTCGGTCGCTCCGCGACTCTCCGCGGCCGGAGATTCCGGGCGAGATCGTGTATGCGAGCAGCGACAATTGCGTGGTCCGCCTCGCAGCTTCCGGCGCGACTGAACCTCAGGAGACCTGTTCTACACGCATTCAGGGGCTCTACCGTCTCCAGTGGGCCGACGAGGGTTCCGTTACCTTCGAGAGCATCGGCACCCCATTCCTGCTGGACCTCCTGACCGGCGAGATCGAGGCGCTGGAACCGCCCGATGACGACGCGATTCCCTGGAAAGACCCGGAAGTCGCCCCCTCCGGCGAGAGAGCGACCGTGGATCGCGATGGGAAGGTCTTCGTCTCCAGTGGTAGCGAACGGACTGAGATCGCAGATTTCGAGGGCCCCGGCTGGCGTATACGGGTGGCGCTCTGGTCGCCGGACAGCCTGTGGTTGGCGCTGATCTACACTCCGCCGCGCGGCGACTACTACACGGAGGAACTCTGGATCCTGAGCCGCGATGGCTCGATCAAGGGCACGCTCGCGAAGGACCTCTGGGGTGGCCTGTCGCTCTCGTGGCGAGTCGACGGGGTCGGTGTGACCCCCGACTATTCCGAGTCATCGAAGGGGAGCGCCGAGGCGGGGTCACCGGCGACGCCGGCGACCCCGAGGAGATGACGCGAGCGCCTCAGCCATCCGCCGCGCCTGCCAGAGGTGTTCCAGATCGTGGACGTACATGCCTCTGGCCGTTTCGAGGAGGGTGACGGACCCGAGGTAGGGGTGGTCGGCGGTTCGCTCCCAGTCGGACGGGTAGAGGTCCCAGAGAAGGTAGGTGTTTGAGCGCCGGAGATATCGAAGCTCGTCGAGCACGAGATCCTCGTCTTCGGACCGGGCGTCGTCGGGCAGCGGGATGTCGTCCGTGTCGACGTGCCTCAGGCGCGGATTATCGTGCGTGAAGAACGACTCAATCTGTTGCAGGAACCCGCGCTCACAATCACGGAGGTGGACGGCGATCGCGAGCAGACTCCAGTCATCGTCCTGGTCCGTACCCGGTTCCACCAGCATGTTCCGGGGGAAGGCCCCCAGGATCTGGCGAATCTCGCCGGCCGCTTCCCCAAGAGCTTTGCGGAGAAACGCCGGATCGCTTCCCGCCTCGCGAATCGGCCGCATGGATCGATTGTAGCGTCGGCAGTGCTGGCCGGACCCGAAAGGCCGTCTCAGGTGATAGTGAGCGGGACCCCTTCAGTGCAGAGACGGCAGCCCCCGGGGTCCCACGACTCGACGCTGACCGTCAGGCAGGAGAAGAAGGGAACGCCGAAGTCCGTGCTGCCACCTGAACGGTCGATCAGCATCCCGACGCCCGCCACGGTGGCCCCGGTCTGGCGGAGAGCCCCGATCACGTCCCTGACGCTTCCGCCAGTGGTGAGGACGTCGTCCACAACCAGAACCGAGTCCTCCGGTCCGACCTCAAACCCGCGGCGGAACTCGCGTCCGGGGCCGTTCCCGCGCTTCTCCGCGATGATGCAGCGGGTGCCGAGCTGCCGCGCTGTCTCGAAGGCGAGAATCACGCCGCCGGTTGTGGGGCCGGCGACGAGATTCGTGAGCCCCTCGTAGCGCTTCGCAATCCGGCCGCAGAGGTCCGATGTGATGTCGGGCCACTGGAGGAGGCGGAACTTCTCGATGTAGGTGTCGGAGTGGCGTCCGCTGGTGAGCTGAAAGTGTCCGTTGAGCACGGCCCGGCGTGACTCGAGAAGCGCCTTGAGATCATCTGTCACGGGGCCGAATCTACGGCACGGTGCGAACGAAGGTCCAGCGGAGTAGGAGCCTGCCCGCCCCGATCGCCTACCGTACGGTCAGGCTCAGGCCCTCGGGTGATGTCCCGCTCGCAGTTTCATCATCGACCGCCGCCGTCGGACCAGGCCCGTCCTGGGGCACATCGACCTCCCCAGATGGAGTGTCACCGGCGTCTGCGAGAGGTATTCGCGATGTTGTCAGCTCGGGCCCGCCGGAGGTCCCCGGGGAGTTGGGGGCGAGGCCGAATTGTTCGAACGGCCAGTAGGTCAGGAGGGCCTTCCCCAGGATGAGGCTCTTGGGGATCAACCCCACCTGAGGGCTACGGCTGTCGAGGCTGTTGTTCCGGTTGTCTCCGAGCACGTAGTAATGGTCCTCGGGGATGGGGATTCTTGGCCTCGAGTCGTTCCATCGGGTCTGGATATACGGCTCCTTGAGGAGGAATCCGTTGATATAGACCTTTCCGTTGAGGATCTCGACCGTCTCTCCCGGGAGGCCGACAACCCGCTTGATCAAGTCCTGTTCCGGACGACGCGGATCGCGCAGTACGACGATGTCCCCTCTATGGGGTCCGTGGAACACGAATCGCATTTCGTCCTCCTCGGCGTTGACGAAGGGGAGGAACTTGGACAGTTTGTCCATGTTCACCTCGGCGTACACCAGCTTGTTTACGAGCAGGAACTCGCCATCGGCGAGAGTGGGCGACATCGATGTCCCGTCAACCCGGAAGTTCTGGAAGGAGACACGAACGGCGAGGAACACGAGGATGGCAAGCAGCCCGGTCTCGACGATGTTTCTCACGAGGCTCCGGCCGCCGGACTGACGTTCCCGGAGGTAATCCGGTTCTTTGACCTCTACATCGAATTCCTCCTCGATTGGAGGCTCCCCCTGCTGAAACAGGACGTCTTCGGACGGTGAGAGGCGCTTGGACGAAGAGTAAGCAGCGCCCCAATCCTCGGCGCCGGGCGTGTACTCTTGCCGCCGTCCCGACACCTCGGCGAGGAGGTCGTCCGCATCCTCGCCGAGAATGTCGGCGAAGCTGGGTTCGGCCGACTGCTCTTCCCCGGCCACTTCGCGGGCGGTCGCCGATTCCGCGTGGGCGTTGAAAGCCTGCACGAGGACGCTCTCCTCCTCGTGTGGATCCTTCCAGGGGAACTCATGGTCGATGTCCGCCGCTCCGCCGGGGGAGTTCCCCTCGGATTCTTCGCCGGCGTCATCTCCGGTGCCGACTGCCGTATCTGCCTCCGCGTCGGCCTCGGGTTCGGCCTCGGCTTCCGCTCGAGGCGTGGCAGCGGGGAGGGAACTGTCGGTGCCCTCAGCATCTGATTCCTCGGTCGTTGACTCGGGCCCTTCCGCGGTTGCGCTCTGGTCCGAATTCGGGGCGGGCTCCGGTCGGTCTTCGAAGGTCGGGCTGGGGGCAGCTTCCGGTTGCGGGCCGGAGGCCGGAGGCACGGCGCCGGCCGAGGTGGACGCTTCGTCGCCGGGGAGGGACTCGCCGATCACCTCTCCGCCCCAGTCGTCGTCCTCGATCGGCGACGGATCCCACTCCGGGGCGGCCGGCTCCGGCCCTGCCGGGTCTTCTCCCTCGTCCTCGGCCTCGCTGCCATGATCGTCTGTGGACCAGCCGGGCTCTTGTTCACGTGAGAGCAGGGATTCGGTATCTTCCGGTGCCGGGAACGCATCCGGGGACGAGTCCGCCGGTGAACCGGAATCCACGGGGACCGTGTCCTCCACAGGGTCCGGGGCCATTGGCTGCTGCTCGTGAGGTGGGGTGGTAGCTTCGTCCTCACCTTCGCGGGCGCGCTGCTCGGGGGATCTTCGCGTAGCTTGATTGCGAGCCCGGCTGCGCTCCACCCATGCCCTCATACCATCGACGATGGAGCCGGGTTGGTCGGACTCTTCGAGGAGATCCGCCCAACGGTCGGAGAGAGGAGACTGGCGTTCAGGCTGAGCGAATGGGGATTGTGCGGCCGTCCCGCTGTCGGCCGGGGCAGGCGACTCAGATTCTCCCGGATCTTGCGGCGACTCTGCGTCCCGGGGCGTCGACCGTCTGCGTCGAAGCAGCGGCATGTCGCCCACCGCCGGCTGTGCGTCTGGATCAGCCGGGGTTGTCTCCGGGTCGTCATCCACGGTCGAGGAGTACTCGTCCGTCTGCTCTTCGCCGTCTTCCGGGGATTGCTGGGCGGAGGATGTTTCCACTACTGTTTCCGGCTGCTCGGACGGGACGACGTCACCGCCGTCGGTCTCGGACATAGGGTCGGAGGTTGCCGGGTCGGTCCGCTCATCGTGCTGCTCCCGTTCGTTCATCGGCGACGGCTCTTCCGGCGTGGTTTGCGGTTCGACGTCTTCATCACAAGCCTCGGGCGCGGCCCCGCCCGTTTCTTCCGACTGGGCAACGACGGAGGCGTCCTGTTCAGCGGCCGCCTCATCGTGATCTGAGGATTCGCGCTGGCCTTCGAGGCCGGGGACAAGGCGACGATGACGAGCATCCTCTAGGTTCTGAAGGAGGCGTTCCCGAAGGTCGCGATTCTTGGATTGCTGGCGTTCGCGGGCACCCTCCGGAAGGTCGAATATCCAGTCCTCGTCCCTCTCCGGTTCCCAGCCTCCAGGTTCACCGTCCCTGGTGGAGTCGTCCATTGCCATCAGCCTAGCACAGCCTCCTCGGCAGCCCTGCGCAGCGTCGCTGGTCGCGTTTTACGGCCGGTTGACCTACCCTCGCCCGGGATGCGGGGCGACCCAATCTCAGACGAGCAGCTGGTCTCCTTATCAAAGGACGGCAACCTTTCGGCGTTCAACAGCCTTGTCGCGTCCTATGAACGGCAGGTCTTTAACCTTTGCCTCCGGTTGGTGGGCGACCGGCAGGCCGCCGAGGATGCGACCCAGGAGGCATTTGTCTCGGCATTTCGTGGGATCCGCTCGTTCCGGGGCGGGAGTGTCCGTTCTTGGCTGCTGCGAATCGCGGCGAACCAGGCGAAGGATGAACTCCGGCGCCGGCGTCGCCGCCCGGTCACGACTCCTCTGGTGTCCGATGACCCCGATGAGCGACCGGTTGACCCTCCGGACCACGCACGGGGCCCGGCCGAACGCGTCGAGGACAGGGAACTTGCAATCGCGCTCCGTGACGCGTTGGCGACGCTCCCTTTCGAGCAGCGCCAGGTCATTCTTCTGGTCGACTACCAGGGGCTCGATTATTCCGAGGCCGCAGAGGCCGCTGCTACGTCGCTCGGCACGATCAAGTCTCGCCTCCACAGGGGAAGGGATGCCCTTCGCCGATACATCCACGCCAACCAGGAACAATTCGGCGCTCGCTGGCGTCGGGATTGATGAGAACATGAAACTGCTGCCATTCCGTAAGCGATCTTCACCAGGCGAGGCACTGAGCGCTTACGTCGACGGCGGCCTTGAAGATGCCGAGCGGGCGGATCTCGAGCGGCGGCTTGAGGGCGACCCGGAGCTCCGGCGAGAACTCGAAGATCTGCAAGCCGTAAAGCGGCTCGTGGCCTCTCTCCAGGATGAACCGACTCCTCGATCCTTTGCGCTCGGCCCGGAGTTCGCCCGGTCGCAGCCTGCTGCTCGCATGCCCGTGCTGAGTCGAGTGGCGTTCGGCGGTGCAGCGGCCGGTCTCATTGTGGCAGCGTTCGCGACATATGCGATCCCGGACGACTCGTACGACTCGTCGATCTCGGCTCTGCCGGCAGCGGACGGCACCGGGACGATTCCAGGGGAAGGCCAGTCCGCGGCGCCTGAAGCGGCGGAAGATGCCGCAGCCGGCGAGCCGACCGCCCCGGCAAGCACGCTCGCCGGCACCCCCGCCCCACCTCGCGACGCCTCACGGGGTGTCGAGAGATCAGCGGCTCCCGACGTGGCCGATCTCCCGGCTGGAGGCAACGATGGATTCTCGGCCGAGAGCGCCGGAGGCGTTGGCGGGGCGGTCGACGAGCTTGAGGGTTCGCCCGACCGCGGACAGGAGGAGAAGAGTGCGGGCGACGGGGCGCCGGAGACTGCACCTTTCTCGCGCGATGAGACGGATGAGAGGCGGGTCCTGTGGCGTGCTGTGCAAGCCGCCGGACTGATCCTTGCCGCGGCAGCGGCAGTGACCGGTGGTGCCGTGTGGTTCCGGCGCCGAGCGGAGGTTTAAGCATGACAATGCGAACACTGGCGGCTCTGGGTCTTGTTCTCCTGGGGGGGCTCATTCTGTCTTCCTGCACGAGCGACCCCACCGTGGAGGTCAGCACCGGTCCCGACCAGAACGGAATCCTCGTGTCCGGCCGGGGCGAGGTGATCGTGAGCCCGGATACCGGGCGCATCTCGATCGGCGTGGAGGTCACCGCAAGGACCGTAGCCCGGGCGAGAGAGGAAGCGGCAGCGGCTACGAGCGCGGTTGTCGACTCCGTCAAGTCGAATGGCGTCGAAGACCGGGACGTGAAGACTGTGGGGCTCTCCATCTATCCCGATTATCGCTACCCACGAGATGGAGCCCGGGAACTGGTGGGATTCGTCTTCACCAATACGGTCACTGTGACCGTGCGTGACCTCGACTCGATCAGCGACGTCATCGACGATGCGGTCGATGCCGGCGGGGATGCAACCAGACTCCAGGGGATCAATTTCGAGGTCGAGGACCGCGACGCGGCGGTCGCGGAGGCGCGTGACGCTGCCATGGAGGATGCGCGAAAGCGGGCCGAACAGCTCGCTGAGGCAGCCGGCGTGGAGCTTGGACCGGCGATCAGCATCAGCGAGGTCTCGCTCAACTCGCCCCCTCCCATCTACTTCAGCGATGCTGCGGCCGAGAGGTCCGGGGGAAGTACCCCAATTGAGCCCGGTTCCACCACGGTTACTGTGGACGTCCAGGTCAGGTGGGCAATCGAGTAAGCGTTTGGCGCCGGTAAGCTCTCAGCCGGCCGCGACTTTACGCCGTGCCGGGGCCGTCACAAGCTGAACGTGATGCACCGGTCCGTTGCCTTCTCGCTTCCACTGATTGCGATCGCAATCGTTGCCGCGGTTGCCTGGCTGGTACTCGGCTCGCCCTCGGAAGAGCGGTCGGATGCGCCGGCCGCGGCGGCGCCGAACATCGCAGTCGCGGTGGCCACGCAGCTCGCCGATTGGGCGCCGGCTCTCCATGAAGCCGGAGACATCTGCCAGGGTCTCGCGAGCCGCCCGGGAGCCGACGACCCGATCCGATTCGCAGGCGTGTACGTCAAGCAAACGGAAGTGAATGGTATCCACATAGTGGCTGTTGACTCTGTTGCCGATGAGGCCATCGATATCGCCGTGGACACGGTTGCCGCCATGCTGTCCCCGCAGCTGGCCGCGGATCTCGCAGCGGAGGGTGCCTACGTGGTCGTCATGAGCGACGGGCAGAAGGTGCTCGACCTGCCCGAATTCGCCTGCAAGGCAGGCACCCCGGAAGCGGCTCTCTACGCAGATGTCTGCGGTGTCGCCGACAGGGCCGACTATCCCGTCGTGACCGTGAGTGAGCTGGATCTCCTGGGGCGATTTCGCGGGCCTTGCGGCGGCCTCAACGTCCTCTATCACGAGCTCGGTCATCTCGTTCAGGGGTGGGCCATCGGACCGGCCGACTACGTTGAGATCCGCCTCCTCTATCAGGAAGCGCGGGAGTCGGGGGCCTACGAGGGCCAGTACGCGATGCGAAACACCCATGAGTACTTCGCGGAGGCTACACAGGCCTATTTCCTGTCGATCGACCGGTCGGGGAGAAGGGATCGGGAGTGGCTCAGGGTCGTGGATCCGAAGATGTTCGCGCTTCTGTCACGGTTGTACGGGGAGCCTCAGACAGCCTCGCCCTGAGCCTTGAGGATCACATACCGGTCCACCATCGCCGAGAAGTAGGGAATGAACTGGGGGTATCGCTTGCGGAGGGCCACTCCGTACTCGTTGAGAGGGAGGCGCCTTCGCTCGAACCCGGGGTCCCTGGGGCTCATTGCGACGCGGCGGGCTCCGACCGTGTAGAACGGCATGACGGCACGCGACCCCGCCTTATGGGCGGGGTTGTGGCTCGTTGCCCGACAGTCGAGGAACCCGATGAGCTGGATCATCCTGGTCTCCGCTCCGACCCTGTCGCGGCAAGCACGCTTTACCCACGGCTCGGCGCGCGCTCCCTCTTCCGGTTGGCCCTCAACGGCGTCCCACTGCTCGGCGCCCGCCGGCCGGCAGAGGTATCCTCTGTCATCGAGAAGCACCGTTGCATAGGCGTACTCCACGCGGACGCCGCGAGGAAGCGGCTCGTCCTCGATCCAACGGGCCCGCCAGAGGTCACCGAGATTCAGCTCCCGGACGCCTAGTGGATCGGGGATGTAGAAGTTAGGAACATCGGGCATTTCTGGGAGCGTCATGGCAGGGGTTCTCCGTCGCGTGCAGTCTCGCGCTCGGAAAGGGCGGTCCGGCTCTCGCTCGCGCGGTGCATAAGGCTGGACTCCGAGTATCGTCCGGCGGTGATTGGAGTCAAGCTGCGCCGGGCTTCGGCGGCTCAAGGGAGGGTTCCGGGACGAAGCGCCGCTTCCGGCCCTCCTCGATGAGCCGCCCCGTGCCGGGGAACTCGATGTGTGGCGAGATGAGCAGGGCGTTCTCAGCGACGGCGCGCCCGAGCAGGCGGCGTTTGGTCTCCAGGGAGTCCAGCGGCGCTTCGTCGAAAGCGGGTATCCAGGCAAGCCGTTCCAGCTGGACCGGATGGTGGACCAGATCTCCAGAGTGGATTGCCGTGTCCCGTCCCGAGGTGATGACCACGGCCGCGTGATGCCTCGTGTGTCCGGGTGCGGGGAGGAAGTGGATGCCCGTGGCGATCGGCCGCTCTCCATCGATCAGCTCGAGGCGCCCACTGCTCTCCAGCGGCTCGAAGTTCTCAGGGAAATAGGTTCCTCGGGTTCGTTCGTTGGGAGCCGACGCACTCTCGAACTCGCGTGTCTGAACGCAGTACCGTGCGTTCGGGAAAGTCGGTTTGAGCAGCTCGTCGCGTCGCACGGTGTTCCAGCCACAGTGATCCGCGTGGAGGTGCGTGTTAATCACGGAGGTCACGTCCGAAGGAGAGATTCCGAGACCCGACAGAGCATCGAGGAGGTACCCATAGTCGCCGGGGAACAGGCGTTCCTTCACGCGGCGGTCGTGTTTGTCTCCCATGCCGGTGTCGATGAGCGTGATCTCATCGCCGCGCCTCAGGAGCGTGCAGTTCAGTGCGAGCTTCAGACGGTGGTCGCCGTCCAGGGCGTCCGGGCCCAGGATCGGCTCCCACATCACGCGTGGGATGATCCCCATGGCGGCACCGGCGTCGAGGCGCATGTAGCCGTCTGAGATGATGGCTACTTCGAATTCACCCACGCGAAACCTGGCTGGAGTAGGCACGGAGGAACCTTACGAAAGGCCCCGGGGTCGAGGCAACGCGCAGCGGCCGGCCGGGCCGGTGACGGGAGGGAAAGGCGAAGGGTCTCCCGGGCACTTCCCACCTATACTGGCTGGGTGAATGAGGGCGCCCTGGACGACTTTCGCGCTGCAATCGCCGGACCGGCGTCCGAGGTTGAGCCGCTCGCCGCTGCGCTCGCACTGGCGGCGATTGGGAGAGCGCGGCCGTCCGCAGATCTCGTGGAGGACGAGCTTTCCGGGATGGCGTCGGCTGTTCTGGACGTCGCCGGTCCGGGGGCGGATGCTGCGGAGGTGGCCCAGGCGGTCGATCATCACCTGTTTTCAACACTGGGCTTTCAGGGCGTCTCCGATGCCTGGGATGATCCCGAGAACAGCTACGTCGACGCTGTCCTCAGGAGACGACGGGGGATACCGATCTCCCTTGCCCTCGTCTACATCGAGGTCGCCCGGAGGGCGGGCGTTTACTGCCGCGGGGTCGGTTTCCCCGGGCACTTCCTGGTCCGCGTCGGTGAGTCAGACGAAGGCTATTATGTGGATCCATTTCACCAGGGAGCGCGAGTGGACCGAGAAGAGTTGCGCGCCCGCCTTGCGGGGATGGAGCTCGGAGCCTGCCGGCCGGAGATGTTCCTTGAGCCGGTAACGTCGCGGCAGATGATCCAGCGGATGCTTGCCAACCTCAGGACCGGCCTCCGGCGTGCGGGGAGAGTCCAGGAGTGGTACCAGGCGGTTGAGTACTCCCTGGCGCTCGAGCCCTGGAACATTGCTCTCACCGGTGAGCGGGGGATGGCTCGCTTCCGGCTCGGCGACCTCTCGGCTGCTCTTGGAGACCTCGAGCGGTATGTTGGCGCTCAGAAGAAGATGTCGGTCGGCGCAATCCGGTTTCTTGACGAGCTGAGACTTCGTCTGAAGGATGAGGGCTTGCGATGAATCAGAGTTCGAATCACCGGGCGGGCTCGAAGTCCAGGGGCGCCATCAACCGGTCGGTGGCCTGGTACCTGCGGCAGCTCAGCCGGGTCATGCGCGTGCTCTCCGATGAGGAACTCGAGCGGCTGATTCCGTACCTCAGCGAGCGCCGCTTCGAGTCAAGGCAGACGCTCTTCGCCGCGGGCGATCAGGTAGACCTCGTCTACCTGATACTGAAGGGCCGGGTGAAGGTGTTCCAGGTTGCGGACAACGGCAAGGAGATCATTGTCGAAATCGCCGGCCGCGGGAGCATCGTCGGAGATATGGCGATCGTCGAGAACGGCGAACGTACGGCGACCGCCCGCGCGCTCGAAGATGCAGTGGCTGTCAGCATCTCCTGGTCCGACTTCTCACACCTCGTGCAGCGTTCACCGCGCCTTGCCTTTGCCATGGCGGAGCTGATGGCTCGTCGCCTCGCGAATATGCAGAAGTCCTTCGCAAATGTCGTCTCCAAGCCCGTCTCAGCGCGTCTCGCAGAGACGCTGCTGGCACGCGAGGGTGGAGGACAGATAAAGCTCGGCCTGACCCATCAGGAGCTTTCGCAAACCATCGGGACGAGCAGGGAGACGGTGACGGCTCTGCTCAGCCGCTTCTGCGCGATGGGAGCGCTTGGGACGGCCGGCGAGCAGCTGACGATCGGGGACAGGAACCTTCTGGAAGAGATCGCGGCCGGGAGAGTTGCGGTTTCGCCCCGGCATCCCAGGACAGCACTCTCTCCGGGCCCCGCCCTTTCGGAGTCGTGAGCACTGCCCGCCAGCCCGGTGGGGCACTCGCTGTCACGTCTGTCCCGGCGCTGATCGCGCACGGGGCCGGTAACTCTCCGAAGACTGCGCGCGAAGGCTTCGAGGCCGGCGCCGATCTCGTGGAAGTAGACGTGTGGTCCTACAGGGGCCGGCTCGAGACGCGCCACGAACGGCGCGTGCCCCTCACGGGCGTCCTCTTCGAACGCTGGTACCTGCGCCGCGCGCCGAGGAGGCACCGGACGCTCGCGAAGTTGCTCGCCGAGGTGGGGGCAATGGGGGGCGTCTTCCTTGACCTGAAGAACGCGTCCGGATCAGCCGAGCTGGTGCAGCGGGCGGCGGCCGCGGAGCCCGGGGCCCGGCTCTGTGCATCCTCTCAGCTCTGGCCCGTGTTGCGCCGTCTCCAGTCCGCCGCGCCCGAGATGGAGATGTTCTATTCGATCGACGTGGATGAACAGCTGTCGTTGTTCCTCTCTATCGCGGCGCGCGATCCCGTGCCCGCCGGGGTCTCCTGCAATCACAGACATCTCGACGCTCCTCTCATCCGCCGGTTTCACGACCTCGGGCTGGCAGTCGTTGCCTGGACGGTCGATGACCCGTCTCGCGCGCGTGATCTGGCTCGCGACGGAGTAGATGCGATAACAACGAACCGGGTAGCCGCCGTCCGCGAGGCGATCGACTGAATGGGCGAACCGGGATTCGCACTCTACGTCCACGTGCCGTTCTGCACGGTCAAGTGCGGGTATTGTGACTTCAATGCCTATGCCGGCATGGATGCGCTGAAGGGGGACTACACGGAGGCCCTGCTCTCCGAGCTCCGTTCATGGGCTCCGCTACTTCCGGATTCACCGCTGACGTCGATTGGTTTCGGGGGAGGCACGCCGGGGGAATTTGCGGCGGCTGGCATCGCCCGGGTGGTGAAGCTCGCTCGCTCCCTTCGCACTCCTGTTCCCGACGCAGAGGTGAGCCTCGAGGCAAACCCGGGTACGTCGGTCCGGAGGGACCTCATGGCCTTCCGCGAGGCCGGCGTCACGAGAATCACGTTCGGTGCCCAGAGCTTTCACGCCCGCGAGCTGAAGTTCCTCGACAGGATCCATTCGCCGGAAGCCATCGTCGCCTCGGTGGCGAATGCACGAGAGGTCGGATTCAGAAGTGTCGGCCTCGATCTGATCTACGGGCTTCCGGGGCAAACCGGAACGGCCTGGCGCTCCAGCCTGTCGCGCGCCATCGCGCTGAGCCCCGATCACATCTCCTGCTATGCGCTCACGCTGGAGCCGGCAACGCTTCTCGCGGCGAGGGTATCCCGCGGCGAGGTTGAGATGCCCGAACCGGACTTCGTAGCGGAGCTCTATGAGATGACGTCGGATGTGCTCGGGTCCGCCGGCTACCGGCAGTACGAGATATCCAACTGGGCACGCGCGGGACATGAGTCACGACACAACATGACGTACTGGACCGACCGCCCCTACATCGGGATAGGCGCCGGCGCGCACGGTTTCGTCGGCGGGGTTCGCTACGAAAACGTGGCCCACCCGAAAGCCTATGTGAACGCGAGCCGCGCCCTGAAGGTGCGGGTCGAGGCCGAGCTTCGTCCCGGTGGGACGGTCGCAGCCGTCCAGGCTCCTCCGAAAGCTGCCGCGATGGTCGACTTCATCGCACTGCGGCTGCGGCTGGTGAGGGGGCTGGAAGCGCGGGATTTCGCAGCGCGATTCGGGTGTGATCTGATGAGCGTTGCGGGGTCCGTCCTCGAGGAGGCGGCCCGCGCCCAACTTTTGCACTTCGATGCCGGTCGGGTCGCCCTCACGCGGCAGGGGCGGCTTCTCCACGGTGAGATCACGGTGCGTCTTATGGCGGCACTCGAGGACGCCGACGAGAGCTGAATCAGTGGGTTTCCGGGGCCGCCGGGCGTGTACAATCTCGAACATATGTACGTCATCGGCACGGCGGGACATGTCGACCACGGCAAGTCCACGCTGGTCCGGGCGTTGACCGGCATCGATCCTGACCGGCTCCGCGAAGAGAAGGAGCGCGGCCTGACGATCGACCTCGGCTTTGCCTGGCTGACTCTCCCCTCCGGGCGGGAGATAAGCATCGTCGACGTTCCCGGACACGAGCGGTTCATCAAGAACATGCTCGCCGGCGCGGGCGGCGTTGATCTGGCGATACTCGTCATAGCAGCGGATGAAGGCCCCATGCCGCAGACGCGCGAGCATCTCGCCATCCTCGATCTGCTCGACGTGCCCGGCGGCCTCGTGGTGATCACGAAGACCGACATGGTTGAGCCGGAGTATGTGGACCTGGTCGAGGCCGAGCTCGAAGACACTCTCAAAGGGTCACGCCTCGAGGGTACGCGGCCGCTCCGCGTCTCCGGCACGACGGGCGTTGGCCTCGACGCACTTGTGGCGGCGCTCGACCGGGCGCTCGAAGGCCGGCCTCCCAAGCGCGACCTCGGGCGGCCCCGCCTTCCGATCGACCGAGCGTTCGGCATTCAGGGCTTCGGGGTGGTGGTAACCGGAACCCTCATCGATGGCTCATTGCAGGTCGGCAACGAAGTCGAGTTTCAGCCAGGGCGGATCCGCGCGCGCATCCGGGGACTGCAGCGGCACAAGTCGAAGGTGAACAGCCTTCTCCCGGGAACACGGGCTGCCGTCAACCTTAGTGGTGTCCGGCTGGAGCAGGTGCGGCGTGGCATGGTCATAGGCCTTCCGGGAACGGTCTCCGTTGCCCGCACGCTCGATGTTCGGCTTCGGGCGACGAGATTGCAGGCCCATCCTCTCCGCCACAATGCAGTGGTCACGTTGCTCGCTGCCACGGCCGAGTCGGAGGCTCGACTGCGGATGCTGGACGCTGAGGAGATCGAAGGCGGCGGGGAGTGTTGGGCCCAGTTGGTGCTTGAGAGTCCCGTGGCGGCTGTGGAAGGCGACCACGTAGTACTTCGCACGGCAAACGAAACGGTGGCCGGCGGGAGAATCGTCGCAGTCAACCCTCGCCGCCATCGCGCTCACGATGAGACGGTGATTCGCAACCTGTGCCTGCGCCTCGAAGGGACGCCGGAAGAGAGACTGCGGGACGTGCTTCTCTCCGGCCCGCTGAGGGACCGTGATGTCAGCGAGCGGTTGGCGCTGGGGGGGGAAGCGGCGGAAGCGGCGGTGCGGGTGCTCGAGGAGGCCGGAGAGGTTGCTGAGACGGCCGGGATGCTGGTCTCCGTGGCCTGGCTCGACGGCGCTCTCATCCGGTTGCTGTCGGCGCTGGAGGACTACCTGACGGCCCTTCCGCTGCGAGGTGCCGCCCCGCGCGAGCACATTCGGAACTCGATAGGTCTGGAGAGCCAGGTGTTCGACCTGGTAGTGGCCGAAGGGACGAGTCGTGGGGTTCTCGAGGGGCGGCAGGCGGGACTTGCCCCGGCGGGCTACCAGGTCGAGCTCAGCGAGCGCCAGCAGAGGACGGTCGACGAGTATCTCCAGGCCCTGAGGGTCGGGGGCTACAGCCCCCCGACCGGCAGTCCACCGGAACCAGAGCTCCTCTCCTATCTCGCCGGCGGCGGGCTGGTTGAAGACACAGGCGCGGGCGTCGTCTTCGACCGAAGAGTGTTCGAGGAAATGAAGGAGATGACGATAACACATCTAGACTCTCATGGCTCGATCACCCTGGCGGAGACGCGCGATCTGTTCGGAACCAGCAGAAAATACGCTCAGGCGTTCCTCGAGCACCTCGACGAACTGAAGCTCACAAGGCGGACCGGGGACGCCAGAGTGGCCCGTACCGCATCGAAAGGAACCTGATGCTCGCCGCCAGCCAGGTAGCAGCACAGCTCCCCGGCGTGGTGGCTGAGTTGCACGGACGGCTGGCGAAGCTCTTCCCGGCATTGGAGAAAGCTCAGTCCGCACTCAGCGGATGGAGTGCCGCGCCTGCCTCCACAGATGAGGCGATCCGGGCGGCGATGGCCGGGAGCCCGAGGCCATTCGCCCTGAGCCTGGAGGCGCCGATGGCGGAAGGCCATGCCGCGCCGCCGTTCGAGCCCTGTGTCGTGGTGGCTGCCGATGGCTCGTCCATCCCGGTCGACCGCTATGCACCAGCCCCCTGCTACGTGGTCAACACCGGCCGGGTCGCGCTTCCCTACGGGCTTCCGGGCGAGGCGAACCTCGATTCCGAGGCGCGAGTGGGACCGAGTGACGAGTCGCCCGATCCGGACGTCTCGACCGGCGGGCTCGATCTTCTCCGGGATGTGCTCGAGCTGGAGGCCGCGACCGAACTGGCGGTCGACCGTGCGGAGGCCGGCTCCGTGGTTGCCCTGCTGGACGGGACGCTGCTTCCCTGGGATCTCGATTCTACGAGTGTGGACCCCGCGGTACGCGCGGTACTGCAGGAGCGAACGCGGGGAGCACTCAACACTTTTCGTGTCGTGCCGGAGCGGCCGCTGCTTGCAGCCTATGTGTCGGCATCACGGGCCGCCGACGTGTCAACGTCTCTCGTCTGTCTCGCCGGAGAGGGCGAAAGGCCGCATCTCAACGATGCGATGCTCTTCAGGGAGATCCTCGCCGATGGTGAGCGAAGCAGCGTGTTTCGAGCGTGGAGCGAAAGGGCCCGCCGGGTGGAGAGCCTCTTCTCGGCCGGCGATCAGGTCTGCTTCTTCTACCTTCGCTGGCGGGACGAGATCGCCCGGCTGGAGCTGCCGGCCTGGGCCGCGACCTCGCCGCTCGTCGAGCGTCTCCATGCCACCCTGGTCGATCAGTTGCGAAGAGGCCGAGGCTATCCGCGAGCGCTTCAGGAGGCGCATGAGTGCGCCGTCATCAGCGAGCCGGACAGGGAGTTCTTCAGCCGGCTGCTGGAGCGTGTGTCGCGGCGCGCAGGGATCCGCACGGGCCTCTACGGGAAGGCAGCCAGCAAGAGGAGACGGATGGTATGACACCGTTGATTCCTCGGGTCGTCGAGGCCAGCCTGGGACGGCTCCTGGCTGCGTACGACGGCTATTGCGAGGACCCGTACGCACTCGGGGAGTTCGTCACCGTCCGCGAAGGGCGGTTCCCGGTCATCGGCGTGGTCGTTTCCAGTCAGAGCCGCCCCGAGGATCCTTCCAGAACGCTCCAGCCGCGGGGCCAGCCTGGTCAGTCTGGTGCAGAGATCATGGAAGACAATCCCGAGATTCGCCTTCTCCTGGAGACCCAGCTCGGTGTCGTAACCTGTGGGTACTACCGAGCGACGGGTCCGGTCGCAGGACTTCCCCCGGTCCCTGCTCCGCTGCTGGGTGCCGTCGAGCGAGCTTCTCCCGTGGAGCTGACCGACTTCCTCGGAGACTGTGCCTTTCTGGAGCGCCTGGTGGCTGAGCCGGAGGCGCCTGATGCTGCAATCACTGAGGCGGTCCGGTCCGGCTTCGCGGCGCTCGGTACGAGAGGGGCCGAGTTTCGTGTCGCCGCCGGCCGTGAGCTTGCCCGGTTGCTGAGGGCTGACCCGGCAAGGCTCGGGACCATACTGAGAGGTGTTGCGGATGACCAGTGATCGTGGTGCCGCGTTCGGCAATCTCGTTGACGGGTCGCTGACGGGTGGGCTGGAGGTTCGGATCGAGCCTGAGGTGACACCCGTGCTCGGGCAGTATGTAAGGACAACGCTCGGCGACGGCCGTTCGCTGATCGGGATGGTGACCGATATCTCGTTGAAAGCGGCCGAGCCCGCCGCCGTCGCCTGGCCCCCGGCGATCGGCGAAGGCCCCAGAGACAGACTCCTTCGGGATGTTCTGACCGGGACTGCGGTGTTCACTGCGGCCGAGGTCACCCCGTATCTCGAGCTCGCTCCCGACTGCGAGCCGGTGCGTGCGCGGTCCCTGCCCCGGCACTTCGAGACCGTTCAATTGGCCGATCAGTCCACTGTGGATGCTGCGTTTCGCGTCTCCGGCGACGCCGTCCACCTCGGATCGCCGCTGGGGATGGCCGATGTTGAGGTGTGCCTGGATCTGGAACGACTCTTCGAACGGTCTGCCGGTGTGTTCGGCAAGAGCGGGACCGGCAAGACAGTCCTCACACTCCAATTGCTCGATGCCGTTCTTGCTCGGACGGGGAAGGCGCCGACCTCTGAGGAACGAACGGTCGCCCTCATCTTTGATATGCACAACGACTACGGGCGGTCGCTCAAGTTCGAAGGTGGGCACAGGCGGTCTCTGCGAGAGAAGCATCCGGCCGATCTGTCCGTCTACGGTCTCGAAGCGGCCGACGTGGCTCTGGACGGCCGGCTCGAAATCGGGACCCGCGACATCGACCCCGACGATCTGGCGGTGCTCCAGTCGGCCGGGCACTTCACGCAGGCGGCGGTTGAAGCGGCCTTTGAACTCCAGGACAGGCTCGGGAAGGACTGGGTGGACGAGCTCCTGAGCAGAGATCCATCGGACAGGGTTGTCCGCGAAGCGTGGGGAGCAGGTGACAAGCCGGACGAGATCAATTGGGCCCGCGTTGCCGGCCGCCTCGGGATCCACCCGGCTTCGCTCGACAGCCTGCGGCGAGGGCTTCGCCACTTCGAGCGTCGCAAGGTCGTGCGGTCGGGAAGCAGCCAATTCGCGGGCGGTCTCGATCACATCGTGAAGACTCTCCAGGGGGGCAAGAGCGCTGTCATCCAGTTCGGCCGTTACGGATCCGATCTGGTGACCTACATGCTGGTGGCAAACATGCTCTCGCGGCGGATCTGGGAGCGCTATCGTGATGCCGTGGAGCGGGCAAGTCGTGACGATGGACCGCAACCGAACCGGCTTGTGATCGTGGTCGAAGAGGCGCACAAGTTCATGGACCGTGGAGTGGCAGGGTTCGGCATCTTCGGGCAGATAGCCCGAGAGCTGAGGAAGTACAACGTTACCCTGCTGGTCATCGACCAGAGGCCCAGCAGGATCGACCCCGAGGTGCTCTCCCAGATTGGGACGAAGTTCTGTTTCCAGCTCGATTCCGATAGCGATGTGGAATCGGTTGTGGGCGGTGTGGCGGGTCGCCGGGCCCTCCGCCAGGTGATAGCGACGCTCGAAAGCCGTCAGCAGTCACTGGTGTTTGGCCATGCCCTGGCAATGCCCGTAGTGGTCCGCACCGCGCATCTTGGCCGTGACGATGCCCCCGGGGCAGGATTGCGGCCGGCCTCCGGGGCCGTGAGGCCCGGCTTCAGTTTCAGGGAACGCCTGGAGTACAGCCCGAGAGAGCCGGCGAGCGGCAATCCCCTGTTCGGTTGATCGTTCTCGCCCGCTGAAGGCGTCGGCGTCAGCGGGTGCCCGCTCGTCGGTTCGAGGCTAAGGTCGATAGATGTCATCGCTTACGGGCGCTTTCGAGGCCTTCGGTGTGAGGAGCTACAGGTTCCTCTGGAGCGGCTCGCTGATCGCAACCACCACTTTCATGATGTCGTTCATGCTCGTCCCGAGCGTTGCGTTCGACATAAGCGGCTCGAACGCTGCCGCCGGGTTCGCGCAGATGGGTTCCGGGATCGGAATGCTCTTCGTCGCTCCCATCGGAGGTGTCGTGGCCGACCGGATGCGCAAGAAGCCGCTCGTCCTCGGCGGTCAGATCGTTCCCGGCCTGGTGATCCTTGGGATGGGCATCCTGATCGTTTCCGGACGGATCACGGTTCCGCTGATTGCCGCGGGCACACTGATCATGGGTCTTGGATTCTCGTTCATGGGACCGGCGCGCCAGGCGTGGGTCGGGGAGCTTGTGCCGAAGTCGGTGCTGCCGAACGCGGTCGCGATGCAGCAGATCGCGATGAATGTCGCCCAGGTGGCTGCGCCGCTGCTGATCGCAGTGCTGGTCGGCAGCTGGATCGACGTCGGTCATGCCTACCTGTTCATGGCCTCACTGTTCCTGGTCGTATTGCCGCTGACCACGATGGTTCCGAATACGCCTCCGAGTCTCGGGGCGGGGGACCGGCCGGTCGGTCAGGAATTCGTTGCCGGGGTCACCTACGTCGTAGGCCGGCGGCTGCTCCGCACGCTGTGGCTATCGGCGATTGGACTGGTGATCTGTGGGTTCGCGTTCCAGACGTTGCTTCCCGGATTACTGAGCGAGGAGTTGGGCCGCGAGCCAACTGATGTAGGCGTTATCTTCTTCGCCTTCGCGATTGCCGGCTTGATAGTGAACGTGCCGCTTGCTGCAGTGGTGCGCACGCGGTTCGCCTGGCCGGCGATGCTCGCGATGGGGCTGCTGATGGCGCTCGGCTTCTTTCTGATGTCGACGGCCCCGACCTATGGGCTCGTCATCCTGACGGGGATTCCGCTGGGAGTCGGGCGTTCAGGCTTTCAATTGATGAACAATGCACTACTCATGTCGAACTCGGACCCGGCTTACTTCGGACGCGTCATGTCGTTGGCCATGATGGCCTTCGGAGCGCAGTCGTTGCTCGCCCCGGTCTGGGGGGCCATCGCCGACAGCATCGGAGTGAGGCCGACCCTGACCATCGTGGGAGTGGTGGCCGTCCTCGTAACTTCCGGCGCCTTAGTGGCCTGGCTGCCTCTGGCGCGAGCGGGAGCGGCCGCGGCTTCCGTTGCGACCGAGCCGCCCGGGTTGGCGTCGCCGAGACCTCAGAGGTAGACCGACCGGCCTGGGAATGTGGGCTGTGACGGTCCGGCCGCCCTTCCGGCGCCGGGCTAGGCCTCGACGGGATGAGCCTCGGGCGCTCCCTCGCTGCCGCGGAGGCGTCTGAACAGGCGTCCTACGTCGTTGTTCTCCCAGGCGACCAGGAGCTGGCTCGCGATTCCTATCGAGCTGTAGGTCCCGCTCACGATGCCTACCAGAAGGACGATCAGGAAGTTCCGTATGGTCTCGCCCCCGATCAGGAGCATTGCGACCACAGTCAGAACCACGACGAGTGAAGTGTTCAGCGAGCGCGCCAGCGTTTGTGTCATCGACGCGTTGACGGCTTCCTCAAATGGGATGTACGGGTCCTGGCGAACCGTCTCCCGGATCCTATCGAAGACGACGATGGTGTCGTGCACGGAGAAGCCGATCACGGTGAGTAATGCTGTGAGGAATCCGGTGTCGACCTCAGTGCCGTTGACCTTCCCCAGCAGCGAGAAGAGGCCGAGGATAATGAAGGAATCATGGAGGACGGCGACGATCGCCGCTGCGCCATACCGGAACGACCGGCGCACCCCCCGGAATGCCCAGCTGATGTAGAGGAGAATCGCGACGGCGGCGACGATGACCGCGAGCGTCGCGTTTCTGGCGATCTCTGTCGAGACTGTGCTCGAGACAGTGGCAAAGTCCTCCCGCTCCAGGGCGCCGAAACGGGCCGTAAGAGCGCTCTCGATCTCGTCGAGTTCACCGGGTTGGGTCGGTCCCTGCGTATTGGTCTGAGGTGGGTTACGGAGCTCATCCGTTCGGATCAGGAACCTGTTGGGGCCTGCACCCTGGACCCGGGCTTCTTCGTGACCGGCAGAGGCCATCGCGTCACGCAGGTCCCCCTGGGAGACCGTCTGCTCGGTGAATCTGAGCGTGAATGACGAGCCAGACGTGAATTCGATGCCCGGGCGCAGATGAGGGGGAATCGCCAGAATGACTGCGGCGGCGACCAGGAGAATGGAGCCGATAGTCAGATACCACCAGCGCTTGCCGGCGAAGTCAAAGAGACCGAGAGACTGCTGTTCTACCGGTTGCTCGTCCCGGCGCCTCTCCTCTGCGTTGAAGAGCCAGCTGTTCCGGGCCACCCGGGTGCCGACCACCATCTTCAGGAATGTTCGCGTGACGGTGATCGCCGAGAACATCGAAATCAGGACGCCGATGGCAAGAGTGAGGGCGAAACCTTTGACCAGCGCGGATCCGAACTGATCGCCGAACCAGAAGAGGATCAGGCAGGTGATGAGAGTCGAAACGTTGGAGTCCCGGATCGACGTCCAGGCGCGTGAGAAGCCGATGTCGATGGCGCGGTTAAGCGAGTGCCCCCTGCGTAGCTCTTCTTTCATGCGCTCGAAGATGAGCACGTTGGCGTCGACGGCCATGCCGACCGAGAGAACGAAGGCGGCGATCCCGGAGAGTGTCAGGGTGACGGGCCAGAGCTTGAACACGGCCAGGGTGATCGCCGTGTAGACGGCCAGCGCGAGGCCGGCCAGCAGCCCCGGGAGACGGTAGTACAGGAGCATGAAGAGCGCGACGGCGAGCAGGCCGATCTCGCCCGCGTGCACCGAGGCCACGACCGAGTCGTCGCCCAGTGTGGCGCTAACCTCGGTCGACTGAATCGTCTCAAACGGGATCGGAAGGGCCCCGGCATTCAGCTGGCGAGAGAGGTCGCGCGCCTCGCTGAAACTCGGCTGACCCGTGATCTGACCGATGTCCGTGATTACGCTCTGGATCACGGCGCTCGAAATGATCTGATCGTCCAGCATCACCACCAGCAAGCGGCGGCTGTCGGACTGGGTGAAGTCGAGGGCGCGCGACGTGATCTGCCCCATGAGCTTGGAACCCGTCCCCGTCGTCTCAAAGTTGACGGCGAACGTTGTGGACAGCCGGGAAGGGTAGGTGTTGTTCTTGAGGTGCTCGCCGGTCATCGCGACTGTTGCGCCATCGACGACTCCCGTCGCGGGTACCAGTTCACCGGCCTCGTTGTAGACCATGAACTGAAGGGCGGCGGTCTTCCCGATCAGGTTCTGTGCCTCATTGACGTCGAGGCCGGGTACGGCCACCTGAATGCGGTCTCCGCTTGCCCGCGTGATCTCTGCTTCGCTCACCCCGAACTCGTTCACGCGACGCTCGAAGACGTTGCGGGCGCTGTCGAGAGCGGCATCGATGTCGCCGCTATAGTCGTCCGGCGGGTCTGCCTGGAGCACCAGGTAGGCGCCGCCCTGGAGGTCGAGGCCGAGGCGCATCGTCTTCCGTTCGAAGCCACCGACGGAGAAACCGTTGCCCTCCGGCCAGAAGTCGCCGGGAAGGTAGCGGGTCGGGGTGCTCGGCCAGACCACGAGCACTGAGAAGGTCGTCAGAGCGAGAACGACGATGAAGAGAATGACTGTAGAGGTCTGCCTCATGCGCCCCGTGCTTTCTCGGACGACACCGGCACCGCCGGCTCTTCGTCATCGACGAGAGTGGTGAGCCTCCGGCCTACGGCATCGGTCAGTGCGCGAATGCGGACCCCGGGGGCGAGTTCGAGGATCAGTTCAGTGGGCTCGCCGGGTCTTGAGACAACGTCCGCAACCTCGGCGATGATGCCTCCGGTCGTGACTATCTCGTCCCCGATCTGGAGGGAGCGCACCGCCTTGCGCTGCTCCCGTTGGTTTCGGAGGACGGGCTGCAGAAGGATGAAATAGAAGGCCGCGACCGCCAGTACTGTATAGAGGATGACACTCCACATCGCGGTCATCGCGAAGAACCCCCTGCCGCGCGGCACCCGGCGGCTCGATCCTATGTCAGGCCCTTGCGACCGTCCACCGAGTCTGCCGTTTCCTGAACGCGGGAGGCGACATCGCCCGTCTGCTGTTCGACCTCGCCGCAGAGCTCGAGTACGTGCGCCGCGAAGGAGCAGTGGCGGCGGAAGTTCTCCCTCGTGTAGCCGGGCCCGCGGGTTGCCCAGCCGTCGGCCAGGTTGAGCAGCATCAAGGAGAGGACGTGGCCGCCCACAGAGGATGCGAAGCGTCTCACGGCGCGCTCTGTTGGAGGCCGATTCCTGACCAGCTCTGCCGGTCTGAGGTGTTGGCGGACGAGCCTGCAGACCAGCTCGGAGGCCCTCTCAGGGAGTCCCGCCTGAGGTAGCCTCGCAGCGAGAATTTCGGCTCCCACGGCTCCGTGCCGGGGAAAGCGGAGACGCCCGTCGCGATGGACCGCCGTTCGCGGCTTTCCGATGTCGTGCACGAGGCAGGCCAGCCGTGTCAATGTCAGCAACGGAATGCCGTCCACCCGATGTCCGAGAACGAGATCGACGTCGGTCGGGGCGAGCGTTTCACGGAGCGCTTTCGAGTTTGGTCCGAAGAGCGCACCATCGATAGCCTCGACCGCGGCAAGGTTGTGGTTGAAGACGTCGTAGTGGTGGAGGTCGGGCTGGGTGAAGTCCTTGCCCTCCGCCAGCTCGGGGACGGCCTCTTCGAGCGAGCCGTCTGAATCGAGCCGGCGCACGCGAGACGCAGCCCCCGGCCGGGCGAGAGCGTCGAGAAGTCGGGAAAGAGGAGTCAATTCCTGCCGGTTCCGCTCAGGCCCTGGGGTGGGCCTTGTCGTACTCTCGCCGCCTCTCCTTGTCCGTGAGGTGGGTGTAGACCTGGGTTGTCGAGATGCTCGCGTGGCCGAGGGCATCCTGAACGTTGCGAAGAGGCATTCCCCCATCGAGCATGTGGGTTGCGAAGGTGTGGCGGAGGGTGTGTGGGGTCATCCAGCCGAGTCCTGCTTCCTCCGCGTAGCGCTTGAGGATGAGCCAGAAGCCCTGCCGGGTCAGGCCCTCGCCCCGCCGGTTGACGAATACCGGCTCGTTAAGAAGAGGCCGTCCGCGGCTGAGGCGACGCTTGAGGCGCGTCCTCACGTGGTCGAGGTAGTAGCGTAGCTCCCTTGCTGTGCCGGGAGGAATCGGCAGGACCCTCTCGCGGTCGCCCTTACCGGTGCAACGCACGGTGGGCGGGTTCGAGTCCAGGCTGAGGTCCCCCAGGCGCAGAGAGACGAGCTCGGTCACTCGGAAACCGGTCGCGTAGGCGAGGTCGAGCATTGCCCGATCTCTCTCCCGCTCGGCGGTCCTCCGGCCCTTGGACGGCTGCTCGAGCAGTTCGTCGACCTCGGCCACGGTGAGGGGCCGGGGGAGGGCCTTGCCGACCTGCGGGGATTTGAGACTCTCGGTTGGGTCCTCGCTGATCAGGCCCTCTGCGGTGAGAAACCCGAAGAATGACTTCACGGCGGCCACCTTGCGCGCGACGGTGGCGTCTTTGTAGCCGCGCTCACGCAGTGACGCGACGAAATCGAGCACCATCGCTGGAGAAGCCGAGCGGCAGCCCTCGAGGCCCTCCGGGTGGCCTTTTCCCTTCATGAACGCACCGAGCTGGGTGAGGTCGTTTCGGTAGGCAGAGATCGTGTTCGGTGAAGCGTTCTTCTCAACGGTGAGAAACCGAAGGAACTGGGCTATGCGCTCGTCCAATGCCCAATCCTCCAATCGCCGATCTGGCGGTGTCCCGAGCCAGTGAGCGATCATAAGTATGCCGACCGCCGCCTGTCGAGGGACCCATGAACCCAAACTGTGAAGATTCTCGCGAACTGTCACGACAATCGCGCATCGTGGCAGGGCCGTTCGTCACATGACTAGGCGCTGCCTCCCTCGAGCAGGTCTCTGAGGGTTGCCAGAAAACGCCCCGCTTCGAGCCCATCGAAGGCCCGGTGATCGAACGTGAGACAGACGTTGACCATAGAACGTATCGCGATCGAGTCCCCGGCAACGATCACCGGACGGCGTACAACGCGTTCCAGCGTGATGTTCGCGACCTCAGGGTGGTTGACTATCGGTCGCGAAGCGATGGAGCCGAACGCACCGGTATTGTTGACCGTGATGGTCCCCCCGCTCACGTCGTCAATCGTCAGACGCCGCTCGCGAGCGCGGGTCGCACAGTCATCGATGCGACGGGCCAGCCCCGCCACGCTGAGGTCCTGGGCATCGTGGACAACCGGGACGACGAGACCCTGATCGGCGGCGACGGCGATCCCGCAGTGCACGGAACGGTAGCGCCGGAGTTCCCCCTCGGCCCATCGCGCGTTGAGTTCCGGATGACCCGTGAGAGCGCGACAGACGGCCTGAACGAAATACGGGAGGAGCGTCAGCCGCCGTCCTTCCTCGCGCTCGAAAGCGGGACGGTCTGCCGCCCTTCTTTCGAGCAGGGAGGTGACGTCGACTTCGATCATCGTCCAGGCCTGTGGGGCCTCGCTCACGGAGCGCTGAAGTCGCTCGGAGATCGCGCGCCGGGTGGGTGTGAGGGGAACGGCCGTGTAGTCCTTCCCGGGTTCGAGCGGGGGGCCGTCGGGCTCGGACGCCGACGCCGGGACCTTCCTTGAGTCGAGGGAGTCGAGATGGCGCTCGATGTCTCTCCGCGTGATGCGGCCTCCAACTCCAGTTCCCGTGAGCCTTTCCAGCTCGAGGTTGTGTTCCTGCGCCAGTCGAAGCACGACGGGTGAGTAGAAGCGGCCGCGGGCGGGAACCGTCGGTGTGCTTGTGACCGCAGGGCGAGATCGAGGCTCGGCGCCGGACGTCGCCCCGGCCCGATTCGCTTCGATGGCCTGCTTGCGGGGTTCTCTCCCGGAGTCAGCGGCGGTTCGGCTCTGCCCTTCCGCCGCGGTCGCCGGGGAATCCGGTCCGGCTTCGATCCTGCAGATCGAGGTGCCCACTTCCACCGTCTCGCCCTCCTCGACAAGGAGCTCGGCCAGGGTTCCGGCGATCGGAGACGGGATCTCCGCGTTCACTTTCTCAGTCTCGATCTCGCACAGTGCCTCGTCGATGGTGATTGCATCACCGGGAGCCTTCAGCCACCTGATCACTGTCCCTTCGGTGATGGTTTCCCCGAGCTGTGGCATCTCGACGGTGGTCATAGGCACCCCGACTCAGTAGGCGGCAAGGTCGCGGGCGGCGGCGGCTATCTTGTCGCGGTCGGGCATGAAGAAGGCCTCCATATCGTGTTGGTACGGCATGGGAGGGATATCCGGCGCTGCCAGGCGGCGGACCGGTGCGTCGAGGTTCTCGAAGGCGTGCTCGGCAATGAGGGCGGCGAGCTCCGCGCCGAAGCCGCCCGTCAGGGTGTCTTCGTGGACCAGCAGCACTTTGCCCGTCATGCTTGCCGCCTCGAGCACTGTGTCCCGGTCCAGCGGTTGCAGTGTGAGGAGGTCGACGACGGTGCATTCGATCCCCTCCCCGGCGAGTTGAGAGGCCGCCTCGAGGGACTCGTGGAGCATGAGCCCGTAGGCGAAGATTGTCACGTCCTTCCCCACCCGCGCGATCCGCGAGCTGCCGATGTGGGTCTCCGCCGGGGCAGCGTCCAGCTCCTGGCGAATCAGGCGGTACGTGCGCTTGTGCTCGAGGAAGAGGACGGGGTTGGGGTCCTCGACGGCTGCCCGCAGCAGCGAGCGATAGTCGGCCGGGAACGAGGGAGCAACGACTTTCAGCCCCGGCATGTGGGCGTAGTAGGCCTCGATACTCTGGGAGTGGTGCTGGCCGCCGTGTACGCCTCCTCCCCAGGGGGTTCGGACGACCATCTGAAGGTGAGCATCCCCCCGCGTGCGCCAGGACCAGCGCGATGCCTCGCTGCAGAGCTGGTCGAATCCGGCGTGGATGAAATCGGCAAACTGGATCTCCGCGATCGGGTGGAGACCGTAGTGAGCCATTCCGATCGCGATTCCGATAATCGATGACTCTGCGAGCGGCATGTCCACCAACCGGCCCGGGTAACGAGCGGACAGCTTGTCGGTTGCCCGGAAGACCCCCCCGGCCTCGATGTCCTCGCCCATGATGACCACTCGATCGTCTTCGGCCAGAACATCGTCGAGAGTCATTCGGACCGCTTCCAGAACCGTCGCCTCGCTCATTCCGCGCTCTCCCAGTAGACGTGCCCGAGGGCGTCGCTCGCCTGCGGGTCGGGCTGTGCCATCGCCCATTCGGTGGCTTCGCGGACTTCGTTGTCCACCCGCGCTTCAATCGTCTCGAGGCTTTCTGTGGGGAAGATCTGATCCTCGACGATCTGCCCTCGAAAGACCGTGATGGGGTCCTTGGCCGCCCATTCCTGGAGCTCATCCCTGGTCCGGTAGCGAGTGTCATCGTCGTCGCTGGAATGGGCCCAGAGCCGGTAGCATTTGGCCTCGATGAGCATCGGTCCGCCGCCTCTCCGGGCCTGTTCGACGGCCGGCTTCACAGTCTGGTAGACGGCGACCACGTCCATCCCGTCGACGATGGCACTCTGAATCCCGTAGGCGCGACCTCTGTCGGCGACGTTCGCGACGGGCATCTCCTTATCGTTCCGCGAGGTGATGGCGAAGCCGTTGTTCTGAACGTAGAAGATCACGGGAAGCTTCTTGATGGCGGCAAAGTTGAGGGCCTCGTGGAAGTCGCCGCGACTGGTGGAGCCTTCGCCGCAGGACGCGTAAACGACGATCGGATCGTCTCTCAACCGGCCTGCAAAGGCGATCCCGGCGGCATGCAGGAACTGGGTTGTGACGACGCTCGACTGCGTGACGATGCGGCGTTCGACACGCCCCCAGTGCGCAGGCATCTGGCGGCCCCCGCCGTTCGGGTCGTCACGCTTCGCGAGGGCGTTGAGCATTGCTTCTCGGGGAGTCATACCGAGCACGAGGTTGACCGCCAGGTCGCGGTAGTAAGGGGCGGCGAAGTCGACCCCCTGCCGAAGGGCCATCGCTGCCCCGACCTGAGCGGCCTCCTGCCCGGCACCGCCGATCACGAACGGGGCGCGGCCCTGCCTGTTGAGGGCGAGCATCCGTTCATTGAGCCGCCGGGAGAGGAGCATGAAGTAGTACATGTCCTCGAGCTGGCGTTCAGTCAGGTGGTATTGGGGAAGAAGTCCTTCGCTCTGTTCGGGCCCGGTCCTTACCGTCACGTCACACCGCCTTCGAAAAGAACTTCCCGCAAGGGGGCTTCAGGCCGGGCCGTGCGCCGAGATCGTAGCACGTTGAAAGGGCGGAAGAGATAGGCCGGGCGCTAGCCGCCGTGCCCGAGCTCCACGCACGAAGGTGGGCCGTCGGTGTTGACTCTGAACCCGAAGGGGCCGCTGTCAGCCTCCCCGCCGACGTCGGGTGTGGGTGCCTGGTGGACCGCAGGCTGATCTTCGGGAGATGGGGGAGCCGAACTGTTGAACGCGATCGCCACCAGAGGCATAGCCGCAAACGGCAGCGGCAGGGTCAGTGCGGAGATGATAGCCCAACGCTTCATGCGATCCTCCGTAGATTCGAGTATACCAGCCCGTCAACCGCCCCCGGCGCCCGCGAGGGTGTCGGGTCGGGAGGCTCGATGACCCGTGCTCTCCCCCGGCTCGCCCGCCCATCGATCCACTTCAGACCACTGTTCGAGCAGCCAGCGGCCGCGTTCGGAGCGCCCCGTCGGGATCTCCGCAGCCGGGACGCGCCAGAGACGCACGCGGAGAGTCGTGCCGATGGGCTCTCCGCGCGCGATTGCCCCATAGCTGGCGGCGGACTCCAGTCCCGTATGAGCGCAGAACACTACGTCGACTCCCTCCGCTGCGCTGAGCAGTGCGAAGGTACCGCCGAGGTGGGGCGGGAGGACGCGTTGGAAGCTGGCGGCCAATTCCGCCAGGGCTGGATCCCGACCCTCGCGGAGCGCAGCGATAGCCTCGGCGTGCCGGGCCGGCGTGTAGAGGGCACCCTCGGGGAAGATCACCACGATGTCGTCGGGGCCGAGGTCCCGGGCAAGTGCCGCCACCTTGCGGATGTCCTGCAGCGATCCTTCGCTTCCTGCACGTACGAAGGCACTGCCAAGCCGCCCGGCGACGACGTCGACGCTGGGATCTCGCAGGAGCATCCGGTTGATCACGTAGCGTGCGGGAAGGATTCGATTGCGCCCGATCAGAGCTCCGGGGATCAGGTTGTCGATCGGGCTGACGTGGCGGATCAGCAGGAGGAACGGCCCGTCGTTGGCGCAGTCTCCCCCTTCGACGACCAGCTGAATCCTGTAGATCCAGCGCACCAGTCTCAGGAGAGAGCGCGACCAGCGCTGCTGGAGGAGCGCGCTTCGCCGGAGGCTGCGCTCACGAGTGTCGTTGGGCCGGAGTGAGATCCAGGCTGCAGCCGAGAGGGCCACCGCCTCGGATATGAGGTAGATAAGGCCGAACGTCCAGGCCCGGGAGAGGGCGAAGCGAGAGCGCCGCAGCATATCGCTCAACGCGAGGAGCGGCAGCACCACAGGAGTGGTGAGGGCGACAAGCACGAGCGCAAGCATGTAGGCCGGGATCGTGACTCCCCTGCGAACGAGTTTCTGGCGTCCTTCGGTCATTTCGCTGCCAATCCTAAGGGGCTGCGCCCATAAATGGTTCCCGGTGGCGGAGATTGAGAGCTGACCGCCTGCGTTCATACCCCGGTAGGATGCGATCGTGCTGAACGGCTGGGATGCGGTGTTCCTTGCCGGGGCGACGCCGGACGGGACAGGTGTCGCCCTCGCAGTGGTTGCCGCTGCGGCGGTGGGCGCGACCGTCGCCGGGTTGACCCGTCTCCCCAAGCCTGTTGGTTACCTCGCTGCCGGCATTCTCATCGGACCGGGTGGTCTGGGGTTGGTCGGCGACCGCGACCAGATCGTGGTGGCGGCCGAGGTTGGCGTTGCTCTCCTCCTGTTCTCCGTTGGGCTTGAGTTATCGCTGCGGGAACTTGCACGCAATCTTCGAAGGGCGCTGGTCGTGGGCCTGGGACAGGCGCTCGCCGTCGGCGCGACCGTTTATGTCGGTGCCACCGTCGTCGGTGCTCCCGGGTTCGCGGCGCTCGTTCTTGCGGGAGCGGCGGGTCTCTCGTCGACGGCGGCTGGAGTCGCACTGCTGTCGCAGCCGGGCGGCCGGGCGGCCTCTCTGGCCACGGTGGCGGTGGGAGTGCTCATCGTTCAGGACATCCTTGCCGTCGTGATCATCGCCAGTGTGCCGGAACTCTCGGCGAGAGAGCCCGATATCCTCCTGGTCGCCCTGCTCGACATGGTGGTGGCGTTGGCTGCCACCCTTGCGGTGGTCCCCGTCGCAGCCGGGTTATCAAGGCTTGCGATGAGGGCGCTGGCCCGACGTGTTGACCGAGAGCTCTTCCTGGTGGCCACTCTCGCCGGGGTTGGCGGCGCAGCCGCCGGAGCCGCCGGGCTCGGTCTGTCGCCGGCGCTCGGGGCCTTCCTGGCGGGACTTCTGGTGCGCCAATCCGGGTATGGTCGCCAGGCCTTGCTTGAAACGGCCGGTCTGCGCGACGTATTTGCGGCCATCTTCTTCGTATCCGTGGGGCTCTTGTTCCGTCCTGAGATCGCGACGGAGGAGCCCGCCCTTCTGCTCGTCATGCTCGGAAGCGTCCTTGTGCTGAAGTTCGGAGCGCTCACGTTGCTCGGCCGATACACAGGCCTTCCCTGGGGCGCCGCGCTGACTCTGGGCCTGGTGCTCGCAAATGCGGGTGAGTTCGCCTTTGTCGTGGCGGACGCCGCGGACGCATCCATACTGGCGGAGGAGTATGTCTCTGTTCTGGTCTTCACTGTGGTGTGCTCGGTACTGGTGTCCAGCCTTCTTGCGGGCGCAGCGGATTGGAGCACCAGACTGCGCTCGGAGATCCCGACGGGAGCGCTCGCCGTTGTCGGGTACGGCCGCGTGGGTCGGGCGCTTGCTGCCGGCCTGGCAGCTGAGGGTCCTCTCGTCGTCATCGATCGAAACGCTGCGAGCGCCGCTCTGGCTAAGGCTGATGGGTTGCCGGTTGTGTGGGGCGACATCCTGCAACCCGGGGTCGTCCGGCGGCTCAATCG
>CAZHMF010000002.1:0-5862 GCA_964533605.1 uncultured Anaerolineaceae bacterium | reverse complement strand
CGGCCGGCGTGTCCCCCCGCGCAGGCCGGGGCTGTTGCGCCTTGTTTCGTGGCTCGGGCCTCAGCCGGGCGAATGTGCCGACTGTTCGGGCCGCGGCCGTCACTACTCGTGGCCGGTCGCGACCACGTGCAAGTCCTGCGGGGGCAGTGGCCGGGCTAGCTGAAAGCCCCGGCGCCCGCCGCGTCGATCTTGAGAATCCGTCCGATCAGCCAGCCCGCAGCGCCGCGCACAACCGAGACCTGGACCCGGGCCAGTGCGCCTGGGCCGGCGAAGACGATGTCGAAGGCCGGTCCGGCGGATTCGTGCGCTCTCTCACGCACCGTGAAGCTGCCGATTGCCGGAGACGGGCTACCTGGCCTGCCGTTTCCGAGCGCGGCAAGTTCCGCCACCGCCCGGGGGTGGAGCAGCTGGTTGAGGGCCACGAGGTCTCCCTCCAGGATCGCCCGGGCAGCGCTCTCCGCTGCCTCGCGAGGGGTGGGCCCGGCGCCCCCGCCGGCAGTCACCCGATGAGCCTCAACCAGCGGCGCTTCCCGACCTGAACGACGGTTCCCGGCTCGGCGACCGCTCCCGGGCCGGCCGGGGAGCCGTCCACGCTCACCGCCCCCTGCTCGAAGAGGCGGCGCGCCTCTCGCTTCGAGGGCACCAGTCCACTCGCGAGCAGCACGTCCACCAGAGGTTCCCGCCTGGCGCGGTACTCGGGAATGTCCCGAGGGACTTCCTTGCGCTGGACGGTGCTTGCGAAATGCTCTGCCGCCGCGAGAGCGGATTCGTTGCCATGGAACTCTTCGGCGATTGTGTGTGCGAGCTGCTTTTTTGCTGCCAACGGGTCGGTGGAGAGCAGCGCCTCGAGGAGGGGGAGCTCGCTCCGCGGGACGTTGGTGGCGAGGACGAAGTAGTGCATGACGGCCGAGTCGGGGATCGACATGGCCTTCCCGTACTGTTCCTCGGCGCCCTCGTCGACGCCGATGAAGTTTCCCAGCGACTTGGACATGCGTTCCTTGCCGTCCAGGCCCACAAGGATCGGCAACGTCACGGGGACGTGGGGCCGCTGGCCACGTTCCTCCTGAATCTTACGTCCTGCCATGAGGTTGAAGAGCTGCTCGGTGCCTCCGACCTGAACGTCGCAGGAGAGCGCGTAGGCGTCGTAGCCCTGCATCAGCGCGTAGAGGAATTCGTGGAGGTAGACGGCGCTGCCGTCCTGGAAGCGTTTGCGGAAGTTGTCGCGGCGCAACATCTCGGCGACGGTGAACTTCGACATGAGTGTGATGATCTCGGGGAGGTCGAGATCGCCCAGCCATTCGCTGTTGTGTCGCAGTTCCGTCTGATCGGAGTCGAGGATGCGAGCGGCCTGCTGATAGTAGGTGGCCTCATTTCGGGCTATGTCTTCGCTCGTCAGCATTGGCCGGAGTTTGTTCTTGTCGCTCGGGTCCCCGACGAGCGCCGTGTAGTCTCCGATGAGGAAGATGGCCTTGTGCCCGAACTGCTGGAACTGGCGGAGCTTGCGCAGCGGGACGGTGTGGCCGAGCGTGAGCGACGTAGCGGTGGGGTCGATGCCGAGATAGACGCGGAGAGGCCGGTCCTCGGCGAGACGTTCTTCCAGCTCCTCCTGCATCTCGCGGCGGAGAATCGGATCGCCGTAGTCCACGCCGCTCATGAGGACTTCCAGCTGCTCGGCAACAGGTGCCATCTTTCGTTTTGTGGGCATCACGGAGTCTCCGGATCAGGGTTGGGCGGCGAGGATCTCCCGGGCCTCTTCAACATCCTGCCTTATCTGGGCGACCAATTCCTCGGGGGAGGCGAAGGCCCGCTCGTGCCGGAGCCGGTGCAACACCTCAACGACCATTCGCTCCCCGTAGATATCTTCGTTGAAGTCGATGAGATGCGTCTCTATGGAGATATGTCCCGCTTCGAAGGTCGGCCGGCGGCCGATGTTCGTGGCCCCCGGGCAGGTCCGGCCGAGGACGTTGGACCTGGTGGCATAGACGCCCAGAGCGGGGAGGGCTCGGTCGGCGGCAACCGAGATGTTGGCGGTCGGTATGCCGATCGAACGGCCGCGGTGCTTGCCGTGAACGACGGGCCCCGCGAGCCGGTAGGGGCGCCCGAGAAGAGCTGCCACGCGATCCATGTCACCGGCGGCGAGCGCACTTCGAACGGCGGTCGAGCTGTACCGCTCGTGATCGTGGACCAGGGGCTCGATCTGGATCACCTCGAATCCGTGTGCTGCGCCCAGCGCCCGCATGCGCGCGGGGAGATCGGCCGGCGCGCCCCGGCCGAACGTGGCATCCGGCCCGAGAACCATGAGTTTCATGCGCATGGTCTCAGCAAATGCGACGGCGAGATCTTCAGCACTGATCTCCGAGACTTCGGAGGTGAAGGTGAGCGGAACCACCCAGTCGGCGCCCGCAGCACGAAGCAGTTCGATGCGATCTTCGAGCGACGTCAGATAGCTCGGTGGCGTCTCCGGCCGAAGGACCGTCAGGGGATGCGGGTGGAGGGTGACCACACCCGGTGCAAGGGCCCGCTTCTTCGCCTCGGACCTCAGCCTGGCGAGCAGGTACTGGTGTCCGCGGTGCACTCCATCGAGCACCCCCACCGTCAGCGCCGTGTAAGGGCCGGGCGCGCCGGCCGAGAGCTGAGTATGGGTGAACGAAGGTATCGCCATCCCGTTCAGTATCGCCTGCCTGGCCTCTAACCGCCCGTCGGCCGGAGGCCGCTCCCGGCCCCGTCTGGCTAGACTTGATCGGTGAGCTTACGGTCACTGCTGCCGCCCGTCGTATGGGCCCTGGTCATCAGCGCGCTCTCACAGCTCAGCAACCCGCCCGGCGATCCGTCGTTCCCGGCAGTTTCGTACGGCGCTCACTTCGTCGAATTCTTCATTCTCGGTCTTCTGCTGGCGCGAGCCTTTCGCGGAAGCCGAGAGTCCCCTGCATCATTCGTGGTCTGGCCGGCGGCCGTCGCCCTTGCTGCCCTGTTCGGTATGGCCGACGAGATCCACCAGGCCTTCGTTCCCGGCCGCGACGCCTCGCCTCTCGACTGGCTGGTGGATGTGGGCGGAGCGATTGGTGGCGTCGCTTTCTGGGCCGCAGGCGGTGTGCGTGGGCTGAAACGGCGTGGAAATCGGCTCGGGGAGCGGGACTAGCTCCCGGCGGGCGCGAGCGCGACGATCTCGATGTCCTCCCAGTTTCCGGCCTGGAAGGCGTCGCATTCGCCGGCCTTCAAAAGCTCGAGAACGGCGAGGAAGGTGACGATGACATCGCCCCGCGTCTGCGCGGTCTCCACCAGGCGCCGGAACGACAAGCGCTCGCCGGAGGCGAGTCTCATTCGGAGGTCCGCCACCCGTTCGGAGAGAGGGATCCTGGGGTCCGGTGTGAGGTCGGCGGGAGGCGTCGCCGGCTTGCGAGCGAGTGCCTCGAGCATCAAGGTGCGGAGCGCTTCCAGGGTCACGTCGCCGAGCGCCGCCGTGTCGGGCAGCGATGTTGCCACGGGGCGGGGTCCCGACCGCAGGCCCGCCTCCTGGCGGTCGGCGAGAGTCGCGGTGACCGGCCTGAACCGGCGGTATTCGGTGAGGAGATCGACGAGCTCCTGGCCTGTCTCGTCTTCTTCCAACGAGTCGTCGTCGCCGTCCCCGGCGCCGGGGAGCAGTGCCCGCGACTTGAGGTAGATGAGCCTCGCGCCGATCGCAACAAAGTCCGCGAGGGCGGGCAGACTATCCTCTTCGGCAGCTCTGACAGCCGCCAGATACTGGTCGGTCACTGCAACGAGCGACACCGCGGTGATGTCGAGATCGTTCCGCTCGATCAAGTTGAGCAGCAGCTCCAGGGGGCCTTCGAATACCGGGAGGTGGATCTCGTGCATGGTCATCGGTCGCCGGGGGACCGCCGGGCTCATCCGACGGTCCCGGAGCTGCTCAACTTCCCACCGCCGCTGCCCTCTCCTCGGAGAAAGGCCTCTCGACTGCGGCAGCGATAGCCGCCACCGCTCGCATCATCGAGGCAAATGATTCGAAGGTCAACGATTGGGCGCCGTCGCTCAGGGCATAGTCGGGATTCGGATGCACCTCGACCATCAGTCCGTCGGCACCGGCGGCGACCGATGCGCGCGCGATCGGCGTTACGAGTCGCCACTTTCCGGTGCCGTGGCTCGGATCAGCGATCACCGGGAGATGGCTGAGCTCCTTCACGAGAGGGATCGCATTGATGTCGAACGTGTTTCGGTAGGCGGTCTCGAATGTCCGGATACCGCGCTCACAGAGGATCACGTTCGGATTCCCCTGGGCGAGGATGTACTCCGCGGCGAGGAGCCACTCCTCGATCGATCCGCTCATCCCCCTCTTCAACATGACGGGCTTGCCCGCCCGCCCTACTTCGTCGAGGAGGATGAAGTTCTGCATGTTGCGAGCCCCGATCTGGATGATGTCGGAAAGCTCGCAGACCGGGTCCAGGTCGCGCACGCTCATCAGTTCGGTGATCACCGGCATTCCCGTCTCCTCCCCCGCCGCTGCGAGGAACCGGAGGCCTTCGACGCCGAGACCGCGGAATGCATAGGGTGACGTGCGCGGCTTGAACGCGCCGCCGCGGAGGATGTTCGCTCCGCTGGCTTTCACGGCGCGGGCCGTCTCGACGATGTGCTCTTCATCCTCGATGGAACAGGGTCCGGCCATGACGGCGAGATCTGCGGCTCCCACGCTCACACCGCGGCCGACATCTATCTCGCTGCTCCCGCCGCGGAATTCGCGGCTCACGAGTTTGTACGACTTCGTGACGCGATGGACGGCTTCGACGCCGGCCATCGTCTCGAACATGTCCTGGAGGACCGGGAGGTCGGGCCCGATGACACCGATTATGGTGCGCTCGGTGCCGACGGACAGGTGGGCCTCCCGCCCGGACTCCTCGATTCTGTCGACGATGTGCTGGATCCCCTCCTTCGAGGTACCCGGCTTCACTACTACGATCACTGGCTCTCTCTCTCGGTTAGCGTGATGCGGGCCGGTTGCCCGCAGGGTCTTCGACGATATCCCGCCGGAGCGCAACGGCTCCGCGGAGGTAGATATGATTGATCTCACGCGGGGTCTTCTCCGTGTTCACGTGGAGAAGGATGCGTACGCAGAGGGGAAGGCTTCCCGGGACGTTCATGTCGTGGCTGCACATCAGCGGGACGGCCGTCCAGCCGAAATACTCCCGGGCCGCGACCGCCGGGAACTCTGCGATGAGATCCGGCGAGGTCGTGAACCACGCCGAGGCGACGTCGTCGGCCTCCACGTCGTTCTGGTGAATCAGTTCCCCGAGCAGCTCCCTGGTCGCTTCAAGGACTGCACCACGATTGTTGCCCGAAGCGGTCGTCGCTCCGCGGATGCCACGAACTGGCAAGGTACGCTCCTTCAGGTGAGAAGGGTCATTTGATAATCGGAATCAGTTTCGGGAAGCGCCGGCCAGAAAGATCCCGGCCGCGGAGCCCGCGTACGAAGAGGCCGGAGCACCGGCGCGGCTGGCTCTCACCATGCTTCCGCCGGGGCTATTGGCCGTCATTCTCCGCTCTCCTGCGACCGGTGATGTCCTCAACGAATTCCCTGACTCGCGGCGCCCGATGACTGGCGTCCGCAGCGTCAATGGCGCTGATTATAGCACTGCCTACGATGGCGGCATCGGCGACCCGGCCGACGTCGGCCACGTGCCGCGCGGAGGAGATCCCGAATCCGACGCCGAGAGGAAGCGGTGTAACGTCGCGGATCCGGCCGAGGAAGCGCGGCAGTACGTCCGTCGGCACTTCCTTGCTCCCTGTGGTCCCAAGGACACTCACGCAGTAGAGGAAGGCGTCGGCCGCCCCCGCGAGAAGCGCGAGCCGCTCGTCCCGGGAGGTCTGAGC
>CAZHMF010000001.1:73844-82052 GCA_964533605.1 uncultured Anaerolineaceae bacterium | reverse complement strand
GGAATCCCCCTCTCACAGGGAGTCCGGGTCTGGCACAAGCCACAGCCGTACCCTTCGAACCCGAAGTGGCGGGTCACGTACTCCCGGGTCACCCCGAGGTAGAGGTTGCAGAGTTCCTTGTTGTGCCCGTCTTCGGTTATCGCGCCGACGGGACACCGCTTCATGCACTTGCCGCAGGATCCATCGGAGTGAAACAGGCAGTAAGCGTGAGGATCGTCGTAGGGGCGCTCGCTCGGCTCGATCGGGGCGTTGACGACAACGGAACCGGCGCGATGGGCCTTTCCCCTCGCTGTGATCAGACCGTCGCATAGCCCGAAGGTGCCGAGTCCGGCAGCGTAGGCCGCGTGCCGCTCGCTCCAGGATGATGCGAACCCGTACTTCTCGGACCTGTGGTTCTTCCAGAGGGGCGAGACCATAGGCGCCACCGCCTCGATCTGATGCTCTTCGACAAAGGCCTCGATATGGCACCGGAGCCGGTTGTTCACCTGCTCGCCGAAGATGCGGGAACGAGCCCACCGTTCGCTGGGGAAATGAGTCTCCTGCCGGTGGTCCTGCCGTGTCGCCCGTGTCTGAGGAAGGATCCAGCTCACTACGGTCAGGTTGTCGGGATCAAAGGTTCTTGAGGGGTACTTGTGCGCCATGAACTCGACGGGCAGGCAGTAGAAATCTCCGATGTCCTCTTTGTAGAACGAATAGAGCGGGTCCGATCCACTGCTGAACCCCACGAGGGGGCGAGCCCATGCCGGCTCGCCGTCCCACTTTTCGAGGCTGTTCTCGGACGAGCGGATGAAGCTGTTGATCTCCGTTGCGATCCACTCTCCGGTTCCGTCGCGCATCGGCGTCCCCTTCCCCACGCGGCCTCCGGAGCCCGGCGCCGAAGGTCGCCGGCGGGCGCGTGCGTGCTGGTACGATAGCGCCTCCGAGGTGGGAGGAGCCATGGAGGAGACCTACGAGAACCTGACCGTGCATCGCGAGCGCTCTATTGCCTGGGTGACCTTCAACCGGCCGGCCCGGGCCAATGCGCTGAATGTTCCCCACCTCAGCGATATCGAGAAGGCTGCCCTCTCCTTTCGTGATGACGCTGCGACCCGGGTCGTCGTTTTCAGCGGAGCGGGGAAGCACTTCTCATCTGGGGCGGACCTGACGGACCCGGGCTCGCCCGGCCCACCGCCTCCGCTTGTTCAACGGCGGCGAAATGCGCGTATGGGCGAGAGGGCGGTCCGCGCCATCTACGAAATGGACCAGATCACCATCGCCGCCTGGAACGGAGCGGCGATGGGCGGCGGAGCATGCCTTGCGACTGCTATGGATTTCCGGATCGGGGCGGACGACTGTTTCATGCAATACCCCGAGGTCGACATCGGGGTGAATCTCATGTGGAAGAGCCTGCCCTTGATCACCCACCTCGCCGGGCCCGCGAGAGCGAAACGCCTGGTTGCCGGCGGGGAACGCGTGGAGAGCCGGACACTGCTCGCATGGGGAGTCCTCGATGAGCTGGTGCCGCGCGCCGATCTGCTTTCCACTTCCCGGAAATGGGCGGAGTTCTACGCATCGAAGCCGCCGATCGCGGCCCAGATGATCAAGCGCAGCGTGAACGCGATCGTGTCGTCCCTCGACCTTTCGGTGATGCATATGGACGTTGACCAGAATCTCCTCTCGGCCGTGACCGAAGACAGGGCTGAGGCGCTCCGCAGCTATCTCGAGAAGACGGAGCCGGAATTCACGGGGAACTAACCCGCAGCGGAGGCCTCCACTCGGGCCGTATCGGGGCCGCGCGCGTTTCTCCTCGCTTTCCCCCGGCTCGGTGCGGGGTCGCGGGTGGTGCTAGCCTGCCCCGGGAGGCCCGGAATGAAGGCCGGATTCAGGGGAGTTCTGACGGCCTGCGCCATCGGCTTTGCGGCCCTCGGCGGCCTCTCCGGATGCGGCGAATCCCCTTCCGACCCGCTCCCCGAGGCGGACGCCACGGTGGTCCTCCTGGCCCTCGACAATCGGTTTGAGCCAGTCACACTGTCCGCGAGAGTCGGCGAGGTTGTCGCCGTGGTCGTGAAGAACGAAGGGTTTGCCGTTCACAACGTTCGAATCCTCAGCACCGACTCGGAGGGCCGGGACTATCGCAGCAAGCGGACGTTGAGTCCGGGCGAAGAGAGCACGTTCAAGTTTCGATTCAACGCGCCCGGAACGTACGACTTCCAGTGTGAATTCCATCTGCCCGACATGAGCGGCACCATCATTGTCGAATAGGGGCCAACCGCCGCTTGCGCGCCTGCGTTAGACTGCCGCTATGCCCGGGGTGCGTGAGACGGCCGAGCGAGTCAGGGCCTCGCCTGCTGAAGCGCTGGCCTTGCTCACTGATACGGTGTCGGCGATAGAAGAGCTTGATCCGGAGCTTCGTGCCTGGGTTCATCTCGACCGGGATGGTGCGGCAGCGGGCGCGCAAAGGTTGCTCGGAGGGGGCCGACGGTCTTCGGGCACGCTCGCAGGTGTGCCGGTTGGGGTCAAGGACATCATCGACGTGGCCGCTGTGCCTACTCGTGCCGGCGCCGCGTCGTTCGCGCACCGTACGCCGGCGAGGGACGCTGCAGTGGTGGGGCGGCTGCGGCGCGCCGGGGCGTTGATCATGGGAAAGACCGCCACGACGGAGTTCGCTTACAGCGATCCGGCGGAGACGCGGAACCCCTGGAATCCGGGACACACGCCCGGTGGCTCGTCCAGTGGCTCCGCCGCTGCGGTCGCCGCCGGAATGGTCCCGGCCGCCCTGGGGACGCAGACAATCGGCTCAGTCCTCCGGCCCGCGGCCTATTGCGGGATCGTCGGCTTCAAGCCGTCGTTCCGGGCGATCGGTACCGACGGTGTGGTCCCGCTCGCATGGAGCTTCGACCATGTTGGCGTCCTTGCTCGATCGGTCGATGATGCGGAGATCGTCTTTTCGGCGGTATCCAGCAGGGGGCGGCGAGGCCGCGATGTTCGCGACGGAGACCTGCCGGCCGGACTACGATTGGGGTTTCTCGAGGACCTGACCATGTCCCGGGCAGTCCCCGAAGCGGCACTCGCCGTCTCGGCTGTGGCCCGCAAGCTCGAAGCCGCCGGCGCGATCATCGAGCGCTCCGAGATGGCCCATCCTGCCGAATGGCTCGAATGTGGCCGGACGATCATGGCGTCTGAGGCTGCGACCTTCCATCAGGACGCCTTCGCTGCGAATCAGGCCGAGTATGGCGAGCAGATCGCGCTGCTCGTGTCGACGGGGCTGTCCACGCCGGCGCCTGCCTACATCCGGGCCCTGCACGCGCGAGACGCTCTGAAGGCAGAAGCGAGGGCGCTCTTTCGAAATGTCGACGCGCTCATTCTCCCGACTGCCCCGGCGCCTGCTCCGCAGGGGCTGGGCTCAACAGGCGACCCGGCTCTCTGCGCCCCCGCCAGTTTCAGTGGGCTCCCTTCGATCTCGCTCCCAACCGGTCTCGATCGAAGCGGACTCCCGCTCGCCGTCCAGCTTGTGGGGGGACCGGGAGGGGATCGGAAGCTCCTTGCCATCGCAGCGTCCGTTGAGAGGATTCTCGCCTTCGACGCGCATCCGCCCCTCTTCGCGACGGTGCCCTGAACGCATGCAACTCTTGCCGGGAGGTATTGAAACCCGACTCCCTGGCAATTACGTTGCGTAGTGTAGTGGCGCGGGGGAGTGAGTTATGCGTGTTCTCATAGTTGTCCCGATCGCCCTGCTTTTCGCCGTGACGTCCACGTCCTGTTTCTTCGGGGGAGGCGATGACGACCCAACTCCCACTGCAACGTCATCGCTCCCAACGCTGACCCCAACCCCGACGATCGCACCCACGGAGACGCCGACCGTCGTGCCGACCGTCGCGCCCTCACCAACGGCGACTCAGGGTCCCGCCAGCTACGTTGTTCAGGAAGGGGACAGTCTTTCGATCATCGCGGACCGGTTCGGTACGACGGTCGAGGAGCTTCTTGCCTTGAACGAGATAGAGGACCAGAACCTGATCTTCGTCGGCCAGGTAATCGACCTTCCCGAAGGGACATCCGGCGGTGAATGACATCAGTCCTCAGAAACCGATGATGCCCCCGACACGTCGAGCTTGCCTATGCCGGCCCCACCCTTGTAGTTGATTGTGGAAGCGCCGCTGGCCCTGGCCAGCGTTATCTCGTCCCTCACCGATACCTCTGCGTAGCTCGCCCCGCTGACATCAACCGTCGCGGTGGCAAGCTCGAATTCGAAAAGCTCGAGGCGGCTGGCGCCCGATGCGCTCAGCTCTCCTGCGAGTGCAAACCCTTCGAGGTTGACGCGGCTCGCACCCGATAGGACTGCGATCAGGCCGCCGGCGGACAGCTCGCCGGTCACCACGCTGGCGCCGGACGCTTCGATCTCGACTTCGCCCGGCTCGCGGAATCCCGAGAGCACCGCTCTGCTTGCACCGTCGAGCTGCAGGCCCTGGAGCGCCGGGAGCTTGATCTGCGCCTTCAGCGTTGCATTGCCGGTGATGTTCAGAGGTCCTTTCATACTCAGTTCAAGCCGGTCGCCGTGCTTCTCGACCTCTACCAGCGGCAAGAGATTGTCGTCGGCCGAGAGCTCCACCTCGAAGGACTCGCCGGCCGTCAGCTCGATCTGAAAGGCGCCCCCGGCGGAAACGCGAGCGAAATCCTCAACCTCAACCGTGCGGCTCTCGATGTTGCCCGACGGCACCACGCTGGTGGTCCCTCCGCCTCCGCAGGCGGCGGCTGTGACAAGCACGATTAGAGACGCTGCGAATCCGGCGACGCGCCCTGGCGGCGGCGCTCCGAACACTCTTGATGACCGGCGAACCTTCAATTCCTCTCCTCCCGGCACGGTCCGAAATATCCCCCATGGTTAGCCGGACCCGGTGAGTGTAACCCCATGGACGTCTGCCGACCTTCGACCGATGATCTCGATAGCCAAGGAGGCGTCACGTGAACTTCGAAGTCCAGTACTCGCCGGCCTACGCCATCGCGTTCGTTCAGCTCGATGTGGGGGAGAAGATCCAGGCTGAGGCAGGGGCCATGGTCAGTATGTCCCCCAGCGTGAAGATGAACACGGGCACCAGGGGCGGGGTGTTCAAGGGGTTGAAGCGCTCCGTCCTCGGCGGCGAGAGCTTCTTCATCAACACCTTTACCGCTGAGACTCCGGGTGAGGTCTCCGTGGCCCCGGCGCTCCCCGGCGACATCGTGGCGCTCGAGGTCGGGCCCGAGACCCTCTACATCCAATCGGGCTCCTTTCTCGCGGCCACCGACGGGGTGGATGTGGATACCAAGTGGGGGGGCGGGAAGACGTTCTTCTCCCGAGAGGGCCTTTTCCTTCTCAAGTGCAGTGGAGAGGGCACCGTCCTGGTCGCCAGCTACGGCGCGATCCATATGCTCACGCTCGAAGCAGGAGAGAAACACATTGTCGATACGGGGCACATGGTCGCGTTCGATGAGTCGGTTTCCTACGACGTGGGCCGAGCCGGTGGGTGGAAGTCCACACTCCTGGGCGGCGAGGGGCTTGTCGTGCATTTGACCGGCCCGGGCCGCTTCTTCATGCAAACCCGCTCGCCCGACAGCTTCCTCGACTGGCTGGTCCCCAAACTTCCGGGCAAGCGGGAGTAGGTCCGGCGGCCTAGAATAGGCTTGTTCCCAGATCTCAGGCCGGGATGGTGAGATGACAGAGACGCGACTCTCCGAAAGACGCTAACCTCCGCCGGGCCGGCCCCGATGGCCCCGCGGGTATGAGGCGACCGGACTCGCTCCGGTCGCCCGCGGAGGGCCCTTCATGCTTCAGGTCTCCCATCTCTCAAAACGTTTCGGCGCACTGACGGTGCTGGAGGACGTCTCCTTCACGCTGGAGCCAAGGAGCCGCACCGCACTGGTTGGCCCGAACGGTTCGGGCAAGACCACTCTGCTGCGCTGCCTCGCCGGCCTCGAAGAGCCGGACAGCGGGCAGCTTGTCACCCCTCGAGGGTATCTCGTCGGGTACCTCTCCCAGACGCTGGACGAGATCGCCGGGCTGACGATCGGCTCCGTCCTCGAGCCCTCGGGCGGGATTTCCGGAGAGGGGGCGGACGGCGCGGCTTCGCCGCTGGATCCTGGAGGCCGGCGCCGGATCGCCGCGGCGCTGGGCCTGTCCGAACTGTCTCCCGAGCAGTCCGCGAACTCGCTCAGTGGTGGCCAGAAGACGCGGCTCGCGCTCGCCCGGGTGCTTCTCCGAAGTCCCGATGCACTCCTCCTCGACGAGCCGACCAACCATCTCGACGTCGATGCACTGCGGTGGCTCGAGGAGTTTCTTGCTGCCTTCGCCGGGCCTGTCCTGACCGTCTCTCACGATCGAGAGTTTCTCGACCGTACGGCGGAGACGGTTCTACTGCTCGATCCCGCCACACACTCGACGATTGAGTACGCGGGCAACTATTCCGCCTTCGCCGCCGAGCGCGCCCGGGAGGAGCGCGGGGCGGAGGAAGCATGGCGCCGCCAGGAGGAGTACGTTGCCAGGGTGCGCCGTGACATCGCGGCGAAGAAGAGCGGGGCCCGGTCCATCGAGCAGTCGACGACGCCGCGCCAGCCGGGAGTGCGGCGGCTGGCGAAGAAGAAGGCGGCGCTTGCGAAAGCGAGGGAACGGAAGCTCGAGCGCTATCTCGGGTCCGCCGACCGGGTGGCCCGGCCGACCCGCGAGTGGTCACTGAACCTCGCCCTTGCTTCGGAGCGTCGATCCTCGCGGGAGGCGATTCAGCTGATGGACGTCAGCGCCGGTTACTCGCCGGGGAACGACATCCTCGATCATGCGTCGCTCTCGCTCATGCACGCTGATCGCGTCGGCGTGGTCGGGCCCAATGGTTCCGGCAAGACCACCCTTCTCCGCGTCGTTGACGGCCGCCTCGCGGCATCGTCCGGCAAGGTCTGGCGAAGCAGCAATGTGAGTGTCGGTACGCTCGCCCAGGAACAGGAAACACTCGACCCGTCGTGGTCGGTGGTCGAAGTCGTCCGAAGAGCAGCGCCGATGCTCGAGTCCGATGCTCGAACGTTTCTGCACCAGCTGCTCTTCCGGGGCAACGACGCTTTCAAGCGCGTAGCCGACTGCTCCCCGGGGGAGCGGTCACGTCTGCAACTGGCCCGCCTCGTCCTCGGCGGGGCGAACGTGCTGACACTGGACGAGCCACTCAACCACCTTGACATAGCCGGGCGCGAGCGCTTCGAAGAGGCACTATCTTCGTTTGCCGGCGCCGTCCTGGTTGTTGCCCACGACCGTGCCTTCCTGAGGAGCTTCGCCGAGAAGATCGTCGAGGTGAGAGACGGCACCGTGCGGTTGTTCGCCGGCGGTTACGAGGAGTACGAGGCCCGTTCCCAAACCGGCGGTGCGGACGGGTGATGGAGGGACCGGGGCGCGCCGCAGCCCTCCGGTCCGGCTATGAGCGGGCGACCGGCCGCGAGAGCGTGCGCCCTGAAGACGCGCGACACGGCTCGGGCCGTTAGTTCACCCGGCGAGCAACCACGACGTCTCGCTGAAGGTATTCACCGGCGCCGCTTGCGGTGGTTGCTCGGAACTCCCCGCCGCAGGTGATCAGGGTGATCCACTCGTCATCGGCGGGGCGGGTCGAGGGCCACACGATCTCCCCCATCGGGATCGTGTAGACGGAATACCGGGTGTTGCTGATGACCTCGTATCGGAGCACCGTGCCGTCGGTCAGAGCGACGGTAACTGCGTCGCCGGCCGCAAGGTCCGCAAGGTTGTAGAACGGCCCGAGAATGTTCGGGTAGTAGTCGACATGGCCCGCGAAGACTGCGTTTCCGGGCCCGCCCGGGAAGTCGTAGATGAAGTACCAGCCAACATTGTATGGATTGTGAGGCGTCTCCAGCTCGTTGTCCGGAAGTAGGCCGATGGACTCCATTCCCGCGACCACACCGAAACGCGGGAGGGCGAAGGATGCGATTCCGACACCGGACGGGGGGAGACGTCGGCCTCCGGGAACGCCGGCGGCGCCCCCGCTCGAGGCTGTCCCCCCTCCGGCCGACGAGACGACCTGGCCGGCCGGCTCGGGGGTCGGCGTCGGCGTCGGCGTTGCGGTCGGCGCGGGCGTCGTTGTCGGCACCGGCGTCCTTGTCGGTGTCGATGTGACGGTCGGAGTCGCCGTCGGTGTAGGTGTGCGGGTTGCGCTGTCGATGGGAGGCCCGGCCGGATGCCCGCCGTCGCCTCCACATGCCGAGGCGAGT
>CAZHMF010000001.1:19144-73744 GCA_964533605.1 uncultured Anaerolineaceae bacterium | reverse complement strand
GCCGATGCGATGGAGATAGACGTGCAGGTGTCTTCCGACGGCGTGCCGGTCCTCCTTCACGACAACACTCTGGACCGGACGACCGACCTCAGCGGACCGGTGCGCCATCAACCGCTTTCCGCTCTCCGTGCCGCCGACGCCGGCAACGGCGAGTGGGTGCCGTCACTGGAAGAGGTCCTGAGACTCGTCGCCGGGAAGCTCACGGTCATGTGCGAACTGAAGGCGACGCCGGAGGACGCGGCGCACGACGCCCTCGTGGTCGACGCTGTTGTCGGTCTGATCGACCGTCTCGATGCCGTTCACTGGACTGCGGTGCACTCCTTCAACCCGCGGATGTGCGAACTTGCCCGCCGGCGCAATCCGCGGATCTCGACTGCCGTGATCTCCCCGCCCGTGACCGGCGATGGGCTCATGGGGCTCCTGGATCGCGCCGTATCGCTCGGTGCCCAGGCGGTCTCGGTCGCCTTCCCAGCCGTGGACGAGTTGGCGGTAAGGGCGGCCAGGCTCCGCCAGCTTACGGTCTGGGCCTGGACGGCCGACACGGAGGAGGAGTGGACCCGGCTCCGGGCTGCCGGAGTGTCCGGGATCATCACGAACCTGCCCGGCCTTCTCCGCCGGGCCTGGGACTGACGTTCGATGAGCGCGACACGTGGTGCCGGGCGCAGGTATGATCTGAGGCTACGCGCCTTCAGGCGGTGAGGGCGCCCCAGAGAAGGGAGGGCATCCTTCACGCCCCATGGATAACTTCACGTATGAGGCGCCGAGCAGCCTCGACGAGGCATACTCGCTGCTTTCAAACGGGCGAACCACACGTCTTCTCGCCGGCGGGACCGACGTGATCATTCAGCTTCGAGAGAACAGAGCCCATTGCCAGCAGCTGGTCGATGTCAAACACATCCCCGAACTCATGGGTCTCCGGATCGAGGGCGATGGGAGTGCCGTCATCGGCGCCGCCGTGCCCTGTGCGACGGTCTACGAGCACCGCGAAATCCGGGAACGCTTCCCGGCGCTGATCGACAGCGCTTCTCTGATCGGTGGTGTCCAGATCCAGGGACGCGCCAGCCTCGGCGGCAACCTCTGCAACGCCAGTCCCGCGGCCGATGCCGCGGGGTCTCTTATTGTGCTCGATGCGCGACTGCGCGCCGGCTCGTCCGGCGGCAGGCGCGAGATCCCGGTTGCAGAGTTCTTCAGGGGGCCGGGCGAGAATGCTCTCGAGCCGGGCGAAATCCTGATAGAGATCATCGTGCCTTTGCAGCCGCCGCGCTCGGGCGCGAGCTACCTTCGATTCATCCCTCGGAACGAAATGGACATCGCTGTTGCCTCCGCCGGCGCGCGGCTCGTCCTCGATGAGCACGGGGACCGGATCCAGGCCGCTCGACTGGCTGCCGGGGCCGTGGCGCCGACGCCGCTTCTGATCTCCTCTGCGGCGGAGTTCCTCACCGGCAAGGAGCCGTCAGAGGAGAACTTCCGGCGTGCCGGTGAGCTCGCCGCGGAGGCATCGAGTCCGATCACCGACATGCGCGGTTCCGCCGCCCAGCGGCGTCATCTAACTGCGGTCCTTACGCGCCGCGCGCTTGCGGGCGCGCTTACACGAGCCAGGGAGGCCTGATCGGGATGCCCAAGACCCACGTGACAACGACCATCAACGGCGTGGCCACGGAGTTCCTCTGTGAGCCGCGACAGAGCCTCCTCGACGTCCTCCGGGAAGGATTGGGACTGACAGGGGCCAAGGAAGGCTGCAACAACGGCAACTGCGGCGCCTGCAACGTGCTCGTGAACGGCCGCCTCGTCAACTCCTGCTGTGTCCTCGCGGTCGAAGCGGAGGGTGCTGAAGTGATGACCGTTGAAGGTATCGCCAGGGGCGACCGGCTCCATCCCGTCCAGCAGGCGTTTCTCGAGGAGGCCGCCCTTCAGTGCGGGATCTGCACCCCGGGATTCATCGTCGCAGCTGTCTCGCTCCTCGAACGTGAGCCGGATGCCGGCGAGGCACGGATCCGCCACTGGCTGGCCGGCAACCTCTGCCGCTGCACGGGCTACGACAAGATAATCCGAGCGGTCGAGAAGGCCGCGGAGGCGATGAAGGAGGGAACGCCCGCGTGACGACAGCTGAGAAGCCCGAGTACCGGGTCATAGGTACACGACCGATACGGCCGGACGGCGTCGAGAAGGTGACCGGGCGGGCCCAGTATGGCGCCGATACCCGGATGCCCGGCCTGATCCACGCGAAGATCCTTCGCTCCCCCCACGCCCACGCGAGGATCGTGTCGCTCGACACGTCCGCCGCAGAGTCCATGCCGGGCGTGATGGCCGTGGCTACCCACCAGGATCTTCCGGTGGCCGCCGACAAGATGGAGGAGGTCGGCGAGAGCGCCGTCAACCTCCGAGAACTCTCATCCCTGATCCTGGCGTCCGACAAGGCTCTCTACCGCGGCCACGCCATCGCCGCGGTTGCCGCGCAGACGCCGCACCAGGCGGAGGAGGCGCTCTCCAGGATCAGAGTTGAGTACGAAGTGCTCCCGCACGTGCTGGACGTCCGCGAGGCCATGCAGCCGGGCGCTCCGATCCTCGATGAGAAGCGGCGGACAAAGAGCATGAGCGGCCCCGAGGGGGAAGAGCCCACCAATATCGCCGCTCACAATCAGTTCCAGGCGGGAGACGTTGAGGAAGCCCTTTCGGCGGCCGACTTCGTCCTCGAACGTCAGTACAAGACGAAGATGGTGCACCAGGGCTACATCGAGCCGCACACCGCCACCGCCGTCTGGAACGCAGATGACACTATCGCAATCTGGACGAGCACCCAGGGCGCATTCGGCGTCCGCGCGCAGACCGCACAGGTCCTCAGGCGACCGCTCGGCACGGTCCGTGTGACCCCCATGGAGATCGGGGGCGGCTTCGGCGGCAAGACGGTGATCTACGTGGAACCGGTGGCCGCAATCCTGTCTCGAAAGTCGGGCCGGCCGGTCAAGGCGACGATGTCGCGGGAGGAGGTCTTCGAAGGCTCGGGGCCCACGAGCGGGACGGATATCCGGGTCAAGCTCGCCGTCAAAGACGAGAAGATAACGGGAGTTGAGGCCTCCCTGGCCTACGAGGCCGGAGCCTTCCCGGGGTCGGCGGTGGGAGCGGGGGCCATGTGCATGCTCGCCCCCTATGACATCGAAAACATTCGCATCGAGACGTTCGATGTGGTCCTCAACAAGCCCAAGACGGCCGCCTATCGCGCGCCGGGGGCTCCCGCTGCGGCGTTCGCGATCGAGCAGACGATCGATGAGGCCGCGAGCCGCCTCGGCACGGACCCGCTCGAGTTCAGGCTTCAGAACTCGGCCCGTGAGGGCACGAGGATGGTGAGTGGCATGGTCCACCCGAGGATCGGCCACGAAGAGTGCGTGCAGGCTGCAATCGCTTCCCCTCACTACAGGTCGCCCATAGAAGGGCCGAATCGAGGACGCGGCGTGGCCACCGGCTTCTGGTTCAACGGCGGCATGCAGTCGTCGGTGTCGGTCGGTGTCAATCCGGACGGCAGCGTGAACCTCATCGAGGGTTCCACCGACATCGGTGGAACGAGGGCATCTCTTGCCATGCAGCTCGCGGAAACACTCTGCATCCCCTACGAAGACATCAAGCCCGCCGTCGTCGACACCGACTCGGTCGGCCACAACGACGTCACGGGCGGCTCGCGAACGACCTTCGCATCCGGGCTTGCCGTCTACGAGGCGGCTCAGGACGTGCGCGCCAAGATGTGCGAGCGGGGGGCACGCCTCCTCAATGCCGAGCCCGGTGACGTTGTCTACGAGGATGCGGGCGTCCAGCTCGCGAACGACCCCGAGAAGAGGGTGACCTTCAAGGAGATTGCCGCGCAGTCCGCCAGGACGGGCGGTCCGATCGTGGGGAGCGCGTCATTGAGCGCGCGCTGTCCGGGAGCTGCATTCGCCACTCACATCGTCGATGTGGAGGTCGATCCCGACACCGGCAAGGTGGATATTCTCCGCTACACAGCGGTGCAGGATGCGGGGACGGCGATCCATCCCTCTTACGTCGAAGGGCAGATCCAGGGAGGGGTGGCCCAGGGTATCGGGTGGGCGCTCAACGAGGAGTACATCTTCGACGAAGACGGACGGATGCTGAACTCGAGCTTCCTCGACTACCGCATGCCGACGAGCCTCGACCTTCCGATGATCGACACGATTGTGGTCGAGGTTCCGAACCCCCATCATCCGTACGGTGTTCGCGGCGTGGGCGAGGTGCCGATCGTCCCGCCCCTTGCGGCGGTGGCGAATGCCATCGCCGCGGCAACGGGCGAGAGGTTCAACGAGCTTCCGATCTCCCCGCGCCGAATCGTGGAGAGACTTCAGAACCTGTAGGGCGCCGGCGGGAGCGCGAACGTTCCCCCGGGAGGAGATCCACCGCAGGAGGCGAACGTGGCGGTGCACGTCTTTGTCCCGTCGCTGCTCCGGCCGCTCTGTCGCGGCGAGCGGCAGCTCGACGTGGCTCCCGGGACGTTCGGGGAGATCGTGGCGGAGTTGGACGGATGCTGTCCCGGATTCGCCGACCGGATCACGGAAGGCGGGAGACTGCGGCCGGAACTCGCGGTCGCAGTGAACGGCGAGATGATATCGCCCGGGCTTCACGAGCCGATCCCCGACGGCGCCGAGCTCGCGATCGTGCCCGCCCTGGGTGGGGGCTGAGGACCCCCCCACCGCGTCAGCCCGCGACCCTGATGGGCGATGGCCGTCGCTTCGGGCGGGGGATGAAGAGCAACATCAGCGCTGCGGCTCCGTTCAGCGCGGCGATCGCGAGGAAGGCTCCGTGGTAGTCGCCGACCTTGTCGAAGTAGTAGCTCGCGAGCAACGGTGCGCCGGCGCCCAGGAAAAGCGCGAACGGCAGGCCGGCGCTCCGCACGGCACCGATATGGAGACGCCCGAAGAACGATGCCCAGATGACCTCCTGGAGAGGTAACATCCCTCCCCACCCGCATCCGAGGAGGAAGAACCCACCGTAGACAATCAGGTCATGATGAACGGGAACGCTCAGCGTAATGATGAGCATCGCGAGCCCGGTCAGAGCCGATGATCCGGCCGCCAGCCGCCTGGCGTCGGTCCGGTCGATGAAGAATCCCCAGATGGGCTTGGAAACGAGAGCCGGGATCGAGGTCAGCGTGATCATCAGCGCTGCGAGACCGCGGCCGTAGCCCTCATCCGTCATGAACGGGATTGTCTGCAGGAGCATCACTCCGATGGTCACTCCGAACAGGCCGAAGGCCACAACAAGCATGTAGAACGAAAGAGTGCGGAGCGCCTCCCTGCGCGTCATCGAGTTGCCCAGGTCGGCGATCGCTGCTGCTCCCGCGCCGGCCGCGACCTCATCGGCGGTCCTTCCGTCCGGGTAGAGTCCGTGATCCTCAGGCGCTCGCCGCATTACGAAAGCAAGCGGGAGGATCAGAGCCGCCGTTCCGGCTGCCAGCAGCCGCCAGGTGACTCGCCACCCGAACGTGTCGATGAGGAACGTCGCGAGGGGAACCAGCGCAACGCCCGCGAAAGAGATGCCCATGGCTCCGAGCGAAATGGCAAGGCCACGCTTCTCGACGAACCATTTCGCAAGCGTTGTGTTGACTACGAGGTTTCCGATCATCGCCGAGCCGGCAGTGAGGATCAGTCCATTCAGGAGGATCCACTGCCAGAGCGTCTGCACCGAGCCGAGGAGCAGCAGGGCCGAGCTGAGTACGGCGACGCCCGCCATCATGAAGCGCCGTGCGCCGTGCTTGTCCACCTGAGCGCCGATCAGGAACCCGGTGACGGCCATCACCAGCTGCCCCAGGGTGCGGGCGATCGTGTATTCGGATCGCGTCCAGCCGAGGTCTTCGGTCATCGGCTTGAAGAACGTGCCGACCACATAATTCTGGGACCCGACAGCGACGAACTGGGCGATGAATGACGCACCGATCAGCCAGTATCCGTAGTAGATCCGGGAAAGACCGAGCCTTGAACGGCCGCCTGCGGGCCGGCCGGCTGATGCCTTGCGGGCCATTCGCGCGAGTCTACACTCCCTCCCCCGAGACGCCTCACCGTCGCCCCTGTCGGCCCGGCCGGTTCCGTCCTAGACTCTGCGGAACTGAGTAGCACCCGACGAGAGGAAGGCCCATGGCGTACGAAGCGCTTATCTACGACAAGCAGGACCAGATCGCCCTCATCACCCTCAACAGGCCCGAACGCCTGAACGCCCTCAACAAGCAGCTCCAGGGGGAAGTCAACGAGGCCTGCCGCGAGGCGAGGAACGACGACGGTGTAAGGACGGTGATCTTTACCGGTGCGGGGAGAGGATTCTGCTCGGGCGCGGACATCAGCGGTCAGCGCCCCGCCGAGGGACGTCAGCAGACACCGCCCCAGAACGAGCTCCTCGATGAGATGAGCTGGGTCGGAGCCCTCGCAACGAGCGTCTACCATCTCGACAAGCCGGTCATCGCGGCAATGAACGGTGTGTGCGCGGGCGCGGGTATGAGCCTGGCGCTCGCCTGCGACATGCGTGTGGGCTCGGAGAACGCCCGCTTCAAGACCGTCTTTCTCGAGCGGAATCTCTCTCCGGACTCGGGCATGAGCTGGTTCCTGCCCCGGATCATCGGCTACAGCCGCGCCGTGGACCTGATCCTGACGAGTCGCGACCTCGGGGCCGAGGAAGCCTACCGGCTGGGGCTTCTTGACCGTCTGGTCCCGCACTCCGAGCTCCTTCAGGCAGCCTCGGAGCTCGCCGGTGAGATGATCCGCTGGCCGCCCGTCGCTTCGCGTGCGGCCAAACGCGTGACCCAACAGAATCTCAACAAATCGCTGGAAGACGGTCTCCGTAATGAGATCAACCACCTTCGTTTCTCGCGAGGCGCCGTCAACGATGCGAGGGAGTCGGTGCTCGCCCGAATGGAGCGGCGCGAACCCACGTACACCGGCACCTGAGGCCGCCCGCGCGAGGTCTCGCCCCTCACGGCCGTGGGATCAATGTTCGGCCGTCCCCGATGCGATAAGCTCTGATCAGAGCAGCAAAGGGGACGGTTGCGTATGACCTCCAAAGACCGGCCGGGCGACGGGGAACCAACGATCACTTTCACGGACGCGGCGCGCGACAAGCTGCGCGAAGTCCTGGAGGAGCAGGGGTCCGAGGCCGCCGGCCTTCGGCTCCAGATCCTCGGACGCAACAAGGGTGAGTTCGAGCACGTGCTCAGTCTTGTGCCGGCCGGGATGGTGCCCGAGGGTGACACTCTCGTAGAGGTCGCCGGCTTGAACGTCTACCTGGAGCCGTCGAGCCGCCCCTACCTCGATGGGATCGAGATCGGCTTCACCGACAAAGGCCCCAACCAGAGCGGTCTCGAGTACGAAAACCCCAATCCCCTCTGGCGGGACAAGAGGGAGTTCCAGATCCAGGACGTGTTCGACAACCATATCAATCCCGCCATCGCCTCCCACGGCGGCTGGGTGAACCTGCTGGGGGTCGAAGGCGACACAGCTTACGTGCGTCTCGGTGGCGGCTGCCAGGGCTGCGGAATGGCTGATGTGACGCTCAAACAGGGAATCGAGGCCACGATCCTTCAGATGGTGGAAGGGATCGAGAAGGTGGTCGACGAGACCGATCACGCAAGCGGCGATAATCCCTACTACCAGCCTTCGAAGAAGTAGCGCCATACAGGCCCGAAGCTGCCTCGTACTCTCGACATACGAGCAGGGTCATCAGCCTCTCGCCGTGGCTTCGCTCGCGGCTGCGCTCCGGTCCGCCGGTCACTCGGTGCGGGTACACGACCTGGCGGTGGAAGCAATGGAGCCGGCTCTGCTGTCTGGTGTCGAGGTCGCCTTCATCTCGGTGCCCATGCACACGGCAGCACGCCTCGGGCTCGTCCTCGCCCGGCGTCTGCGCGCCGCCCTTCCCGAAGCCGCGATTGCCTTCTACGGGATGTACGCCGGGGCGGTCCGGCAAGTTGCCGTCAGGGAGCGCCTGGCGGACGCGTTGTTCTCCGGAGAGGTGGAGAATCCGGTCTGCGAGTGGCTGGCCGGGCCGGGGTCGCTGCGCGCCGGAGCAGGGGGCCCGGTGGTGCTCGCTGGATTTGAAAGGCGAGGCCAGCCGCTACCGGACCGGCTCGGGCTTCCGCCCCTGGACCGCTATGCAAGGGTCCGCACGACCCAGGGCCTGAAGCTTGCCGGCTACACGGAGGCGTCCAGGGGCTGCGCCCATCGCTGCAGGCACTGTCCTCTCACGCCGGTCTACGGCGGGCGGCTTCGACTCGCCCCGATGGAGACAGCCCTCGCCGACATCGAGCATCAGGTGGCGCTCGGGGCCCGGCACATCACTTTCGGTGACCCGGATTTTCTCAACGCCGTTCCCCATTCCCTCGCCATCTGCCGTGACGTTCACAGGCAGTTTCCCGACCTCACGTTCGACATAACGGCGAAGGTCGAGCACCTCGTCTCCGACGTCTCGGTCGTTGAGGAGCTCAAGTCCCTCGGTTGCCTCTTTGTGACCTCGGCCTTCGAATCGACGAGCGAGGCCATCCTCGACAGGCTTGGGAAAGGGCATTCGCCGGAGAACCTCGTCGAACTCGTCCGGATCTGCCGGGACCTCGACCTTCCGGTGCGACCGACGTGGATGGCGTTCACGCCCTGGACCCGTCCCCGAGACTTCCTCGATATGCTGGCTTTCATCGGCGAACATCAGCTCGTGGAAGCTGTGCAGCCGGTGCAGTACAGCCTCCGCCTCCTGCTCCCTCCGGGCTCGCCGCTGATTCGCGAAGTGGCGGAGGACGGACTCCTGAGTGAGTTCGACGACGCGGGTCTGACCTACCGGTGGCGCAGCCGGGACCCGAGAATGGACCGCCTGCAGCGCCGCCTCACCGACGTCCTGGCGTCCCCCGAGCTTCACGACTGCGGCGCCGAAGGGAGCAACAGGGCGGCGTTCGACAGGGTGCTGCGAGAGGCCTCATCTGCCTTCGGTGCCCGCCCGGTCGGGGAACCGAGCACAGCCCCGCCGGTTTTCGTGCCGGGTCTCACCGAAAACTGGTTCTGCTGAGCGGAGCCCGGACGCGAGCAGTTGGCTCTCCTCGAAACCGCTAGCAGTCTCTGACGACCTCGAACTCCAGCCGCCCATGCGCGGCCCTCAGGGCAGCCTCCACAGCGCCCGGCTCGGGGCCTCGGGAGAAGATGAACCCCAGATACTCGCCCCCCTCCGGAAGCGGTGTCAGACGGCCTCCCTTCCTGACGGAGACCTCGATCGACTCGATGAGGGGGACCGCCCGTGCCGCATCGAGCCCGGTAACCGACCCGAGGATCCCGGCGGCCGGGATGGGGATCATCATCACGCCCGCGGCACCGGCCTCCCGGTTCGCCGGCAGTGGCTTGCCGATCGCATGGCTCACCAGGATCTCCTCGAGACTCAGTCCCGTCCCGAAGGTGAGAGTCCGTCCGCACAGTCCCCCGATGGACCGGGCGGCAATATCGATCGGGAACGCACCTTCATCGTTGATCCGCAGCTCCGCGTGGACGGGACCGTCGGTCAGGCCGAGCGCTCTGCAGGCCCGCGCAGTGGTCTCTTCGACGAGGGTCTGGGTGCCCGGGGCGAGGCGCGATGGGGTTACGTAGATCGTCTCCTCGAAGAACGGTCCGTCCAGCGGGTCCGGCTTGTCGAAGATCGCGAGCGTCGTCAGGGTCCCGGAGTCCAGGATCCCCTCAAGAGAAACCTCCGTCCCCGGGATGAACGTCTCGACGAGGATCTCCGCGGCTAGCGGCCCGCAATCGCGCGCGTTGTCCGGTTGCCCGAGGATCTTTCGGATGCGCTCGAAGCCATTTACGAAGCCCTCCTCGTCGTCGGCCCGGATGACCCCGCGGCTGGCGGCGAGGGCCAGCGGCTTGAGGACCACGGGGTATTCGAGGCCGGATGCAGCGGCTCCCGGTCCGTCATCTATCTTCACCACCCTGAAGTCGGGCGAGGGGATCCCGCCCCCGGCGAGCCGCCGGCGCAGCAAAGCCTTGTTCCGGGTGGCCTCAACGGATCCGAGGGAATTGTGAGGCAGCTCGAGGCGGCGGGAGGCCGCGGCCGCCAGCCTAACACCGGCATCGTCAACCGCGATTATGGAATCGACAGGGTGGCGATCCGCGAGAGCTTCAATCTCGGCAGTGCCTCGCTCCAGATCGCGGAAGTCGAGCCGGATGTGTGCACCGTCGGTGCTGCTTTCGAGGGGATGACGGCTGTCGGAACCGACCGCCACCTCGACTCCGAGGCGCGCGGCCGCGCTCATGAAGTCGGGTGCTCGATAGCTGGCGCTGGGGATAAGGAGCAACACTCTGGACATAGGGATTGCCTATGCCCTCAATGATAACGCGTGGGATGTCCGGGCCGGCCTCTCTTGTCTCCTGTTCTCCGGGTACCATGCAAATAGTTGCGGGGTTTACCTTGGAATGGGAGTCCCGGCCGGCAGAGGCCGGCTGAGGAAGCTGAGGCTCTGACTATGCAGGCAACGAACGCTCGCGGCGGCTCCCCCGACCCGGAAAAGGCCAATCCCTCCACGGAGATGTCCGGGCGATCACTTTCGGGACCGGAGCCCGGACGGAGGCTGGTCGTCGACGGCAACGAAGCGACCGCGCTCGTGGCCCACCGCACCTCCGAGGTCATCGCGATCTATCCGATAACTCCTTCGTCTGCGATGGCGGAACTTGCCGACGCCTGGAGCGCGGTGGGCCAGCAAAACATCTGGGGCAGCGTGCCGCGGGTCGTTCAGATGCAGAGCGAAGGAGGTGCCGCGGGGGCTGCGCACGGAGCGCTCCTGGCCGGGTCGATCACCACGACCTTCACCGCCTCTCAGGGGCTCCTCCTGATGATCCCGAACATGTACAAGATTGCGGGCGAGCTGGTGCCGGCCGTTTTCCATGTCGCAGCCCGCTCGGTCGCAACGCACGCGCTCTCCATCTTCGGCGACCACAGCGATGTGATGGCGACCCGCAGTACGGGTTGGGGCATCCTCTCGTCGTCCTCGGTCCAGGAGGCTCACGACTTCGCGCTCATCGCGCTCGCGTCGACACTTCGCAGCCGCGTTCCGATGGTGCACTTCTTCGACGGGTTTCGAACCTCCCACGAGGTCAACACACTCGAGGCCATCCCCGATAGCACGATCCGGTCGATGATCCCCGAGGATCTCGTGCTCGCACACCGCCGGCGCGGTCTCGATCCGGAACATCCCGTCCTCAAGGGCTCGGCGCAGAACCCCGATGTCTTCTTCCAGTCCCGTGAAGCGTCGAATCCGTTTTACGCCGCCGCTCCGGCCATCGTCGCGGCCGAGATGCACCGGTTCGCCGAGTTGACCGGCCGCCACTACTCCCTGTTCGACTACCACGGTGACCCGAAGGCCGACCGTACGATCGTTCTCATGGGCTCCGGCGGTGGCGCTGCACGCGAGGCGGTTGATGAACTCAACGCCCGTGGTGAGAAGGTGGGTCTCGTCCAGGTTCGTCTCTACCGGCCCTTCTCGACCGATGCTTTCCTTGAAACGCTTCCTCGCACCGTCAAGGGGATCGCCGTATTGGATCGCACAAAGGAGCCGGGCGCGCCCGGCGAGCCCCTCTTCCAGGACGTCGTCATGGCGATCACGCAGCGCAGCCGCCAGGGGGCCGGAGGGCGGAACCGCCGTCCTCCGTTCGTAATCGGGGGTCGCTATGGACTCGGCTCGAAGGAGTTCACGCCGGCGATGGCTGCGGCGGCCCTGACGGAGCTTTCCGCGGACTCCCCGCGTGACGGCTTCACCGTAGGTATCGAAGACGACGTGACCGGGTCCCATCTCGTGCTTGACCCGGGGTTCAGCACCGAACCAACTCGACGAAAGAGGGCAGTCTTCTTCGGCCTCGGGAGCGACGGTACGGTCGGCGCCAACAAGAACACCGTGAAGATCGTCGGTGAGCACACTCCGCTCTATGCGCAGGGATACTTCGTCTACGACTCGAAGAAAGCGGGAGCGGTCACCGTCTCTCACCTCAGGTTCGACAGCGAGCCGATCTGCTCGACTTACCTGATCGAGTCCGCCGACTTCGTCGGCTGCCATCAATTCGGACTGCTCGAGAAGCGGGACGTGTTGGGCCTGGCCTCGGAAGGCGCCACTCTCCTGCTGAACAGCCCGCACGGCCCCGACGGTACGTGGGACCAGCTGCCGCAGGCCGTCCAGGAGCAGATCCTCGCCAAGAAGCTCCGGCTGTTTGTAATCGATGCGTCGGCGACCGCTCGCGAAGCCGGCCTCGGCAACCGCGTGAACACGGTGCTCCAGCCCTGCTTCCTGGCACTGTCCGGAGTGCTTCCCGAAGAGGAGGCAATCGCGGCGGTGAAAGAGGCGATTCGGCGCACCTACGGCAAGCGCGGAGAGCTGGTCCTGGAGCGCAATTATGCGGCCGTCGACATGGCGCTCGATGCGCTCTCAGAGGTGAAGGTACCGGGTCGGGCGGATTCCGGACGCGGAATGCCGGCGGCTGTGCCCGCGGACGCCCCGCAATTCGTGCGCGACGTCACCGGCCCCATGATTGCGGGGCTGGGGGACACTCTCCCCGTCAGCGCCTTCCCCCCGGACGGAACGTTTCCGGTCGGTACCGCTCGCTGGGAACGCAGGGGCATCGCGCATGAGGTCCCGGCGTGGGACCCGGAGATCTGCATCGAGTGCGCGAAGTGCGCGCTGGTTTGCCCTCACGCCGCCGTGAGGATGAAGGTCTTCCGCCCGGAAAGTGCCGAGGACGCCCCCGGCAGCTTCCTCACGCGCGAGTGGAGCGGTCGCGACTTTCCCGGCCACCTCGTGTCCATCCAGGTTGCGCCCGATGACTGCACCGGCTGCGGGATCTGCGTCGAAGTCTGCCCGGCCCGCTCGCGTAGCGCGGTCCGCCACAAGGCACTCAACATGGAGGTCCGCGAGCCGATCCTCGAGCGGGAAAGGGAGAACTACGCATTCTTCCAGGCCATCCCCCCCATGGACCGGGCGATTGCCCGGCCCGAGACGATCAAGGGCTCGCAGATGATGGAGCCGCTGTTCGAGTTCTCGGGTGCCTGCGCCGGATGCGGCGAGACGCCATACCTGAAGCTGCTGACCCAGCTGTTCGGGGACAGGATGGTTGTCGCCAACGCAACGGGCTGCTCGTCCATCTACGGGGGGAACCTGCCGACAACGCCCTGGGCCGCCAACGACCAGGGTCGAGGACCCGCGTGGGCCAACTCATTGTTTGAGGACAACGCTGAGTTTGGACTTGGGATGCGGCTCTCGATCGACCAACACGTGACTCTCGCCCGCACGCTGCTCCAGAGGCTCGCAGCCCAGGTGGGACCAGACCTCGCCCGCGCCATCCTGCTCGCCCCCCAGATACAGGAGCGGGAGTTCGAGGAGCAGCGCGAGAGGGTGGCCGTCCTCGAACAGCGCCTCGCACCCCTGCTGCCGTCCAGCGAAGACGCCCGCCAGCTCGCCTCGCTGACGAACCACTTCATTCGCCGCAGCGTCTGGATAATCGGCGGCGACGGATGGGCTTATGACATCGGGTTCGGTGGCCTCGACCACGTGCTTGCCAGCGGCCGCGACGTCAACATCCTCGTCCTCGACACCGAGGTATACTCCAACACCGGCGGCCAGTCCTCGAAGGCAACCCCGCGGTCGGCGATCGCCAAGTTTGCGGCTGCCGGAAAGCACCTGGGCAAGAAGGATCTCGGCATGATCGCCTCGGCCTACGGCAACGTCTACGTGGCGAGCATCGCCATGGGAGCGGACAACGCCCAGACCGTCAGGGCGCTCGTCGAGGCTGAAAGCCACCCGGGCCCGTCGCTCGTTCTCGCCTACAGCCATTGCATCGCCCACGGCATCGACATGCGGGCCGGCATGTCGCACCAGAAGCTTGCTGTCGATTCCGGCCACTGGCCGCTTTACCGGTACCGGCCGACGACCGACGTCGAGGCCGATCACCCCCTCCATCTCGACTCCCGACCCCCTAAGATCCCCTTCCGGGACTTCGCTCTCCGCGAGGCCCGGTTCGCGATGCTGATGCGGTCCAACCCGGTCGAAGCGGAGAGGCTGCTCGAGGCGGCCCAGCGGGATATCGACGAACGCTGGCACTTCTACGAGCAGGTGGCCGGTGTTGAGCGCATCGCCCCCGAAATCCTCGAGGACATTGAAGGCGTGCTCGAAGAAGGGGAAGAGGATTAGCCGTGGCCGATCTGCACACCGAGTACCTGGGGCTGGAACTGCGGAATCCTGTCGTCCTCTCGGCCTGCCCGCTCTCCGAAGATGCCGGCACGCTTCGCGAGCTGGAGGAGGCCGGCATCGGCGCGGTCGTGCTCCGCTCACTCTTTGAGGAACAGATTGAGAGCGAAGCGATGGAGCTTCACGGTCTCCTGGAAGAGTGGTCCGACAGCTACCTCGAGGCTCAGTCCTTCTTCCCACCTCTGGTAAACGACTTCAGGACGGGGCCGGAAACGTATCTCGAACTCGTCGAATCCGCCAGAAGGACGCTTTCGGTGCCGGTGATCGCGAGTCTCAACGGCGCCTCTCCGGGCGGCTGGACCCGTTACGCCAGGTATCTCGAGGAGGCCGGCGCCCAGGCACTGGAGCTCAACATTTATGCCGTCGCGGCCGACCTCGATGTCCCGGGAACGGAGATCGAACGCCGCTATGTGGAGATAGTGTCGGCCGTACGGAGCACTGTCTCACTCCCGTTGGCGGTCAAGATCGGGCCCTTCTTCAGCTCTCTGCCGCACTTTGCAGTTCAACTCATTAAGGCGGGCGCCGACGGTCTCGTCCTCTTCAACCGCTTCCTCCAACCCGACATCGATCTCGATGACCTGAGCGTCCGGCCCGAGATGAAGCTGAGCTCGCCCGAGGAGTTCCGCCTGCCGCTGCGCTGGATCGCCATTCTCTACGGGCGCATCGAGGCGTCGCTTGCGGCTACCAGCGGCGCACACACAGCCGCCGAAGTCCTGAAGGGTGTTGCGGCCGGCGCCTCGGCCGTCATGATGGCGTCGGCTCTGCTCAAGAACGGCCCGCACCACGTGGCAGCTGTTGTTGCAGGCGTGGAGGAGTGGCTCGAGAAAAACGGATATATCTCCGTCGAGCAGATGAAGGGAAGCCTCAGCCAGCTTTCCTGTCCCGACCCGTCGGCCTTCGAGCGGGCCCACTACATGCAGGGAATCGAGAGCTACAGGCCGAGTCAGCCACCACTTTCCACTCGCCGGATCTCGGCCGAAGCGCGGTTCCGCGGTCCCCGCGCCTGACGGCTCGAGCAGGCTCCCTCAGCGGCCCCGGAAGGCCGGCTCTCTCTTCTCTAGAAAGGCTCTGAAGGCCTCCTTCGAGTCCTCCGTGGCGCCACAGCGATTGTGACGTTCGGTTTCCATGGTGATGTAGTCCCGGAGGGGCATCGATTCGGCGGCGAGGAAGTTCTCCTTCATGGCGCGAAGGGCAACCGGAGCCGAGGCGCCGAGACGGGCCGCCAGCGCGCCGACCTCGGCCCGAAAGGAGTCGTCGGGGAACACCTTTGAGACCAGCCCGATCCGCTCAGCTTCGTCTGCACCGAACTTTCCGGGCAGGAAATACAGTTCTCTTGCCCTGGAAGCGCCGAGGATGCGCGGAAGCGTCCAGGGACCCCCCATGTCTCCCGACAGACCGACACCGAGGAACGCGCTGTTGAACGTTGCTCCGGCTGCGGCATAGCGAAGGTCGCACGCCGCCGCCCAGGAAAGACCGGCACCCGCACAGGCTCCGTTGATGGCGGCGATCGTCACCTTCGGGAGCGCGTGCAGGAGCGCGGTGGAGTGGAAGTACTCGGGCCGGTTCGGCTCCGGCACGTCTCCGCTCGAGTAGTAGCGAAGGTCGGCGCCGGGACAGAAACCCCTGCCCGCCCCGGTAAGAACGAGAACCGACGTGTCGTCGTCAAGAGCTGCTCGCGAGAGAGCGGAATGGAGCTCCCTCATCATTGTGTTCGTGATGCCGTTGAGGTTCTCCGGCCTGTTGAGGGTCACGGTGATGACGCGACCCTCGACGTCGTACTCGATCGTCTCGTAGGTGGACACAGCTTCCTCCTCTTGCCGCCGGCCGGGAGCGAAGGCCCCGGCTCGCTCCGCCGTCCGGTTCCCGGGCGGGGCCGCCCGGCTCACCAGGCCGGAAACGGCGGCGGAAGCGGCTGCTGTCAGAAGGACAACGATACAGCCTCGACACTCTCCGGAAGCGACGAGCGATGGGAACGGCCTGCCGAGTGCGCAGTCTGTGGCATGATGCGGGGCGGCGCGTTCAGCATCAGCCGGAACCGCCGCTGGAGGGAGACAATGGGCAGGCTTGACGGATTGAGCGCTCTCGTCACGGGCGGAGGGCGCGGGATTGGGCGCGCCATTGCCCTCGAGCTGGCACGCGATGGAGCGAGCATCGCGGTCAGTTCGCGATCCCGGGATGAGCTCGACGGCGTCGCAGCTGAGGTGAGAGCGATCGGCGGAAGCGCCCTTGCCGTCACTGCCGACGCTCTCGAACGAGATCAGGTGAAGGGTGCGGTCGCTGCAACCGTCGAGGCCTTCGGGAAGGTCGATGTCCTGGTCAACAATGTCGGGGGCGTGACGTTTCGCAGCGGCCCCCAGGACCACGACCCGTTCACCCACAACGATGAGGTCTTCGCTGAGGATCTGGTGCTGAACCTGACTACCCACTACTGGGCAGCCCGCTCGGCGTTGCCGCACATGCGGGAGCACGGCTATGGGAGGATCATCAACATCGGCTCCGGTTACGCGAAGACCAGCGGCGGGACACTCGCCTACACTTCCGCCAAGCATGGGCTGATCGGCCTGACGCGGGCCCTGGCCGCCCAGGTGGCGGCGGCCGGGATCACCGTCAACTGCCTCTGTCCCGGTTGGACGAACACGAGACTGGTTCCGCTGGATCGAATCGCGAAGCAGCTGGGGACCGATATTGAAGGCGCGAAGGCCCATCTCGGTGCCGACAACATCCTCGGGCGCATCCTCGAGCCGGAAGAACTTGGGCCGATGGCAGCCCTGCTGGCGGCGCCCGAATCCGGCGGTATCACCGGTCAGGTGATCAGCGTCGACGGGGGATACAAGGTCTAGTCGGGGGAGTGCAGCGGGTCCGGTCACCCCGCCGCGATCGGGAGGGCTCGCCGAGCAGAAGGGGTAGGCGGGCCGGTTCCTCCCCATGACTGCGATCATGGACCGTTGCGGCGGACCCGCTGACAGTACTAACGCAACAACCGAGCAAGGTGAGACATGGAACTCAAGGAAGTCATTGGCCGGCGCAGGACGATCCGCTTCTACCAGCCCTACCGCACCGTAGAACGAGAGAAGATCCAGAAGATGCTGGAGGCTGCCCGGCACGCATCGTGTGCCGGCAATGTCATGAATGTGAGAGCTATCGTCATCTGGCGCGATCAGGCGTCGCCCGAGCTCATCAAGGCGATCACGCCTCGAATCGGCTACCAGCAGATGCAGACGGCCCCCGTTTTCATCCTCTGGTGCAACGAGGCCAGCGTGTACCACGGCCCCAACTGGGTGGAATCAGTCCTCCGGCTGGCGGAGAACCGCCGCATCGGCCTCGAGGTCGAATCCACCAAGAAGGAGATCAACGAACAGCTGCGCCCCTTCTTCATGGCGGCCGGAGAGCAGCTCGGCGTGGCGCCCATGGTGTACGTCGACGTCGGCCAGGCGATCGCTCAGGCTACTCTGGTGGCCTACGAGGAGGGGCTCGGAACCTGCCTCATGGGCGGCGGAACGGTCGCCGCCGTGTCGAAGCTTCTGGACCTGCCTGAGACCTGCACCCCGGTCCTCGTGCAGTCCGTCGGCTACCCGGCCGAGTCCTGGGAGGCGGGGGGACAGACGCCGAAGCCGCCCCTGGGTGAGATGTTCTTCGAGATGAAGCACGGACAGGGCTTCGCGACCGACCCATCTGTCGATGAGGAACTCGAGGCGGCGAAGCTGATCTGCGAGCAGGCACCATTGCCGTGGCGCGACGCCGAGCTGAAGTTCCTGGTCCATGCCCTTGATCTCGAGGACACCGTGTTGAACGACTAAAGCCCGCGGCCTGCGCGGGTGGTTAAGGTCCTCCCCGTTCTGCAGCGATCCCCTTCCACCGCCGGGGCCTGTATGATATGACGCAAATCATATTTGGTGACCCCGCACCCCGGGGGGAAGCTCGACCGGAGGGCCGTCCGATGAAACCAGTCGACGAGGACCCCTCTGCCGCTTCCTCGCCCTGGACCGACGACATCGACCTCATTGTCAAGGCGCTCCTGGCGTCGGGGCTGGTCTCCGGATTCGACGACGAACAGATCGACTGGATCGCGCGCCGATCGCGCGCCAGGACGTTCCCGACCGGTACGCATGTCTTCGTAGAGAGCGAGGAGTGCAAGGGACTGTGGTTGGTGGCGGCCGGCCACATCCGGCTCTTCCACTCTTTCGCCGAAGGCCGCCAGCAGGTGGTGGGCTTCCTGGCGCAGGGCTCCTCGCTCGATCTCGCCACCGCGATCGACGGCGGCAAACACTCGACGAGCGCGACTGCGATGGACGACGCCGTGCTGGTGTTGCTGCCTCGCCTCCTTCTCGGTGAGATCGCGGGTCGATATCCCGCGGTGCTGCGAAACGCGATGTGGCAGCTCTGCCTCGAGATCCGAAAGCACGACATCACCTCTGCGGTCGCCACCCAGAAGGACGCTCGCGGCCGGATCAGCTGCACCCTCCTCCAGCTCCTCAAGCAGCACGGGCGGCGGAACGGGCAGGCGATGAGGATCGAATGCAAGCTGACCCGCCAGGACGTTGCAGACCGGGCGGGAGTACGGATCGAGACCGCCATCAGAGTGCTCTCCGACATGCAGCGCCAGGGAGTCATCCGCACACGGGCCCAGGTGATCGAAGTGCTGGACGTCCAGGAGCTTCAGCGCCGGCCGGAGTGCGACGACTGCCTGTTCGATTGCTCGGTGTTCTCCTCCGAGCGGAGGGGTGTGCCCCAGCCGCGAAACTGAGATTCGCGCCGTGCTTGCTGCGCGGCTCCCACCCGAGACACAGGGCGCGAGACCGATAGCCGGGCCTGGAGCAGTCGCCCCCGCCGTCCGACGGCCGGTGCCCGCAGGTATGACAGGGGTCATAGCATGTGACCCCTGCCATCCAGATGATCGCCCTTATGACTGCAGAACCCATATACACCGGGACATCCGATCTCTACCGGAACAAGTGGAAGTGGGACGATGTTTTCTGGGGCACCCACTGCGTCGACTGCTATCCGGGGAACTGTCCGATGCGCGTCTATGTTCGCGACGGCATCGTCTGGCGGGAGGAGCAATCCGGCAGTTTCGACACAATCCAGGAGGGAGTTCCCGACTTCAATCCGATGGGCTGCCAGAAGGGCGCCTCCTGGAGCCAGTCCCTCTACGGCCCCGACCGCGTCATGTATCCCCTCAAGCGCGTCGGCGAACGCGGCGAGGGGAAGTGGAACCGTGTCACCTGGGACGAGGCTCTTACCGGCATCGCCGATGGCCTGCTCGATGCCATCGAGAAGGGGGGACCGGAATCGATCGTCCACGAAGGCACGCCGGAAATGGCGACCGTTGCTCCCACGGGCAAGTTCTTCCAGGCCGTCGGGGGGACGGGCCTCGACCTGAACGGGTCGATCAACGACTTTTCGATCGGCCTCTACGAGACATTCGGCAAGTTCAGTCCGGTCTCCTCGGCCGACGACTGGTTCCTTTCCGAGATTGTGCTCATCTGGCACATGAATCCCGTCTACACGCGGATCCCGTTCTACCATTTCATCGCTGAAGCGCGGTACAACGGTGCGGAAGTAGTCAACATATCTCCTGACGTGAACCCTTCCCACGTCCACGCTGACTATCAGGTCGCCATCAAGGGTGCGACGGACCAGGCGTTTGGCCTCGCACTCGTCCAGGTGATGTTCGAAGAAGACATTGCCCACTGGGACTTCATCCGCGAGCAGACCGACCTCGGAATGCTCGTCCGGCTGGACACCGGTCGCTACCTTCGCGAGACGGATGTCAAGGGCAAGGGCCTGGAGGAGCAGCTCTATCAGTGGGATCCGGACAGCGGTCTGCGGGCGGCCGATCGGGGCAATATGCACCTCAACGGGCTCCAGATTGCTCTCGAGGGTGAGTACGAGGTTGAGCTGGACGGCGGTGAAAAGGTCCGCGTCACCCCTGCCTGCGCTCTCCTCAGGAAGCGGCTCGATGAGGAGTACACGCCTGAGAAGCAGGAGGCGATCACCGGGGTCAACCCCGGCTTCGTCCGTGACCTCGCCCGCAAGATCGCGAAGAAGCGAACGAACATCATGCTCGGCTACAACGCCTGCAAGTTCTACCACGGCGACCTCATCGAGCGCGTTCAGGCGCTCGTTCTCGCCGCAAGCGGCAACTGGGGCAAGCACGGCACGGGAATCCGCTGCTGGGCGGCCGGCATGCACGACGGGCTCTTCATTGCCTCGAACAAGGGCGGTCCCGGTGCTGCGCGAACTGAACAGATCCTCTCGGCGCGGGATGCCGGCCTCGCCATGGCGAAGATGTTCGACCCGACCATGACAACCGAGATCGCCGTCCGCGAGATCGCCAAACGGAGCGGTGGCCGTGAGATCGGCGAAGGTGAGGAGGCCGGAGGAGGCGGGCCTTCATCCGTCGGCGCCATCCCGGCCTTCTGGTGGTACTGGCAGGGCGGCTACGATCAGCGGTGGAACAAGAAGGAGTGGAGCGACTCCAGCCTCCCCCGCGACTTCGAGCAGTACTTCAACGAGGCTCTCGAGAAGGGCTGGTGGGAGGGCTATGAAACGCCCCGCCCGGAGAATCCGCCGCGCGTCCTCTTCGAGTGCGGCGGCAACATGCTCCGCCGGACGCGAGGCGGCAAGAAAGCCCTCGTTGAAAACCTCTGGCCGAAGCTCGACATGATTGTGACGCTCGACTTCCGGATGAGTCAGACCGCCCTCTATGCGGACTACTTCCTCCCGGCGGCGCAGCATTACGAGAAGGTTTCGTTCCATATTCCGACCCCCCACGTCCTCAATCTGACCTTCTCCGACAAGGCAGCGGCTCCGGCCGGTGAGGCGCGGACCGAATGGCAGATCTACGCAGCGATCCTGGACAAGCTGGCCGAGCGAGCGGAGGAGCGCGGACTCACCGAGTACACCGATGATCGTGGCTTCGTCCGCCGCTACTCGGAGATGACCGAATACTTTACCTCCGGGGGATTCCTGCTCGACGAAGATCACTTCGCCGACGAGGCGATTCGCGACTCGGCGCTCGCCGGGACTCTGCCGATGGGGACGAACCTCGAGACCCTCCGTGGCAAGGGCCACGTCAGGTTCATCGACTGGGGACTCGCCCCCATGGCGCTCGCCCAGGCTTCGCCCATCATCGCGGACGAGGCCCACGTTCCATTCCGCGATCACACGGAGAGGGGCGACCCCTTCCCGACTTATGCGCGGCGGGCCCAGTTCTACATCGATCACCCGTGGTTCCTCGAAGCGGGAGAGCACCTTCCCTGCTGGAAACCGAATCCCAAGATGGGCGGCGAGTACCCGCTGGGAATGACGTCCGGCCACAACCGCTGGTCTATCCACACGATGAACCAGGGCAACAAGGTGATCCTGGGCACCCATCGGGGCGAGCCTGATGCTGTTGTGAACCCGGATGACGCTGCCGCCCGCGGCGTGAAGGATGGCGATCTCATCCGGGTGTATAACGACCTGTCGGAGTTCACCGTGAGGGCCCGTGTGGGCCCCGGCGTACGGCCCGGCCAGGTCGTTTCTTACAACGGCTGGGGAGGGTTCCAGTACACCGGCTGGTCGGGTGCGAACGAGATCGAGCCCGGCATGGTCAAGTGGATCGGCTTCGCCGGCGGGTATGGCCACCTGCGGCACATTGGTGCAGAGTGGCAGCCGATACCCAGCGACCGTTGGGTCGCCTGTGATTTCGAGAAAGCAAGCGAATAAGAGACAGCGAAAGCGAACAACGGGAGGATCGCAATGAAGGTAGCGAAGCTGGCAGCAGGGGCAGGACTGGAAGACCCTGCGGGAGCGGGATGGAAGGAAGTCGCGGGGGAGACCGTGGTGCTGAGTCCGGTGCCACTGGACGAGCAGCCGAACGCGTATATCCAGGAGGCGTGGCAGGGCCGCGCCTACGGGGAGACGCCGGAGGCGAAGGTGGCCGCGGCGAGCGACGGCGCGCGCCTGTACGTGCGGGTCGAGTGGAAGGACGACGGGGCGGCGAACGGGGAGTTCCAGGACGCGGCGGGGGCGATGTTCCCGCTGAGCGGCGGAGGAGCCGTGGGCTCGATGGGGAGCGCGGACAGCCCGGTCGGATTGTGGTTCTGGGAGGACGGGCGGCCGCAGGCGCTGGACATCGTGTCGAGCGGCCCCGGCGTGTTCAAGAGGCAGGAGGGAGACGTCGCGGGAGCGGGGTCGCTTTCGGACGGCGTCTGGTCGGTGGTCTTGAGCGGGCCGGCCAGTGCGTCCTCGGCCGGAGGGCTGGGGGTCGCGATCTGGAACGGTTCGAACGACGAGCGAGCGGGACTCGCGGCGGTGAGCCGCGAGTGGGTCACGCTGGAGAGCTAAGGAGGCAGTCGAGATGACGAGCAACGGAAACCGGCAGGTAGCGTGGGTATACGACCTGAACAAGTGCATCGGCTGCCAGACGTGCTCGGTGGCGTGCAAGGTGTTGTGGACGCGGGAAGAGGGAGAGAAGCACCAGTGGTGGTGCTCGGTGAACACGATGCCGGGGCTGGGAACGCCCAAGGGCTGGGAGGAGATGGGTGGTGGTGTGGACGCCGCCGGCAAGCCATTGGCGGGACACCAGCCGACGATCGCGGAGTTCGGCGGCGGCTGGGAGTACAACTACGAGGAAGTGTTCTACGGCGGCACGGCGGGTAAGGCCCACCTGGAGCCGCAGGCTCCGCGCGAAGGGCGCTGGGCGATGAACTGGGACGAGGATCAGGGCGCGGGGGAGTGGCCCAACTCGTACTTCTTCTACCTGCCGCGGATGTGCAACCACTGCTCGAACCCGGTATGTGTGACGGCCTGTCCGACGGGCGCGCTGGAGAAGCGCGGGGACGGGCTGGTGCTGCGAGACGAAGAGGTCTGCATGGGCGACCGGTTCTGCATGGAGGCCTGTCCCTACAAGAAGGTGTACTTCAACTATGACCGGCACGTCGGTCAGCAGTGCATCGGCTGCTTCCCCCGGATCGACATGGGCGTAGCGCCGGTATGCGTGCGGCAGTGTCCGGGGCGGGCGGTGTTTGTCGGATATCTGGACGACCAGGAGAGCTCGGTGTCGCGGATGGTGAACGAGTGGAAGATCGCCCTGCCGCTGCATCCGGAGGCCGGGACGGAGCCGAACGTCTTCTACGTGCCGCCCCTGTCACCTCACCGCTTGAATGACGACATGAGCATCGACTATGAGACACCGCGGATACCGGCAGACTATCTGGAGTCGCTGTTCGGACCAGAGGTGCACGAGGCGCTTGCCACACTGAAAAGCGAGATGGAGAGTGTGAGGGAGGGCGGCAGCTCGGAGATGATGAAGACGCTGATCGCGTACAAGTGGACGGAGCTGCTGGGGCCGTTCCCGACGGACCCGGTGGACGCCCAGCCCGTGGCGTAGGAGAGGAACTGGATGTTCGTATATTCACTGGCGGGACTAAAGGTAGACAACGAGGAGTTGGAGGAAGCTGTTGAGCTTCCGGACAACGAGACAACGGCGCGGACGGGTGTGTACCAGTTGCTGGCCCACCTGGCGACGGCGCCGGACGAAGACGTGTACGAGACAGCCCTGTCCGGGGAGTGGCCGGGGAAGCTGAAAGACGCGGGAGGGCTGCTGCCCTACGAAGTCGACTTTGGCGCCGTAACGCTGGACCGGGCGGTGAGCCGGAAGGATCTCGAGGCGGAGTACCTGCGGTTGTTCGAGGTCGGCTCGGGAGAGGGCCCGGCCGCGCCCGTGTTCGGAGGGCTGTACGGAGGCGGGGACCGGATGAAGAAGCTCGAGGAGGTCGTTCGCTTCTACGAGTACTTCGGGCTGAGGACGTCACCGGAAGACCCGCGGCCGGCGGATCACCTGTCGACGGAGCTGGAGTTCATGAAGTATCTGACGTTCAAGGAGGCGGTGACGTCGAGTCCACGGCTCCTGGCGTCGTACCGGCGAGCGCAGCAGGATTTCCTCGACAGGCAGTTGATGCCGTGGCTGCCGGAGCTCTGCACGAAGGTCGGAAAAGCAGAAGCGAGCCCGCTGTACACGTGGATGGTGACGACGGTGAGTTCGTTCGTGGAGACGGACAAGGAGTACGTAGCCGGGCTTGTTGATTGATCCCCGATGCCTGCGAGCGGGGAGTGAGGTAACGAGTGGGAATAGAGAATCGCTACCGGGACCGGTGGCGCTGGGAGCGTGTGACATTCGGGACTCACTGCCTGAACTGTCTCGCGACCTGCCCTTACCGTGTGTACACGAGCGACGGGGCCGTGAGGTTCGAAGAACCGGCGGCCCTCTTCGACCAGATCGAGGAAGGGGTACCCGACCTCAACCCGATGGCCTGCCAGAAGGGGAGCGCCTGGAGCGTGCAGCTCGCGTCCCCGGATCGGTTGCGTTACCCCCTCCGCCGTAAGGGCGAGCGTGGCGAGGGCGAGTGGGAGCAGATCAGCTGGGACGAAGCGCTGACGGAGATCGCCGAGGCGGTCGTCGAGGCAATCGACTTCGAAGGACCGGAGTCGGTCCTCTTCGAGGAGACGGTGGAAGGGGGACTGCTCACGCAGTCACCCTATCTGCGCTTTGCCGGCCTGATCGGGGCGGTGACGCTCGATGCGAACGGACTGATCAACGACTTTCCCGCGGGGCATCACATCACCTTCGGAAAGTTTTCCTGTGCGAGCAGCGTGGACGATACGTTCCACGGAGGCCTGCTGCTCATCTGGCACTCGAATCCGTCGTATACGGCTATCCCATACGCCCATTTCATCACCGAGGCGAGGTACAACGGGTCACGGGTTGTGACCATCGCGCCCGACTACAGTCCGTCGGCCCTGATGGGCGATACCTTCGTGCCGATCAAGCCGGCGACGGACGCAGCCTTCGCACTGTCGATGTGCAAGGTGATCATCGACGAGAAGATCTTCAACGCCGACTTCGTCAAGTCACAGACTGATCTGCCGCTGCTGGTGAGGACCGATACCGGCCGGTTCCTTCGCGGCTCGGACGTCGAGTCGGGTGAGAGGGAGGACCAGTTCTACTGGTGGGACGGGGCGACGGGCGGTCTCGGCGAGGCTCCGCGGGGCACCCTGCTGCTCGAGGAGGAAGAGCCTCAGCTGGACGCAAGGCAGACAGTGAAGCTGGTGGACGGCACGGACGTGGAGGTGACCACGGTCTGGAATCTGCTGCAGGAGCTGTTGGAAGAGTACGAGCCGGAGAAGACGGAGGCAGTCACCGGGGTCCACCCTGAGATGGTGCGAGACATCGCGCGGGAGGCGGCGAAGCGGCCGACAAAGATCCTGGAGGGCTTCAACACTCCCAAGTACTACCACGGAGACCTGATGGAGCGGGCGATGAGCCTCTTCCTCGGTCTGACCGGCAACTGGGGCCGTCCGGGGAGCGGGATCCAGGGGCTGGCACTGGCAGGGTTGGATGGCTACATGCTCTTCGGAATGAAGCAGAACCGTGGAGTGGTGGAGACGGCGCGGGTAATGGATGGGCTGGACGACGCGATTGAAACGCTCCGTTCACAGGATCCCGAGGCCTCCGACGAGATTCTGGGTTACGAGCTACTTGCACGTGGCGTGGCCGCCGGGACGGCGAGTCCGCCGGCGTTCTTCCACTTCTACCACTGCGGATACGACGAGACGTGGGACCGAGGGGAATGGTCGGACCCCGATATGCCGCGGCCATTCTCCGAATACGTACAGGATTCTGTCCGCCGAGGTTGGTGGGGGGGGATCGCGAAGCCGGGTCCTTCGACCGACCCGCAGGTGCTCTTTATTGTCGGGACAAACCCCATTCGCCGGCAGCGCGGGGGCTCGACGACGCTGCTCCAGACGCTCTGGCCGAAACTCGAGAAGATCGTCGTCGTGGACAATCGAATGAGCGCGACCGCCCTCCAGGCGGACATCGTTCTCCCGGCCGCCATGCAGTACGAGCGGCCGAATCTGCAGTATGCGATCACTCACTCGTTCCACGTGGGATTCTCGGAGCGTGCGGTCGAGCCGGCGGGCGAGGCACGGACGGAGTGGGAGATCTTCAGGGCGCTGGCCGAGAAGGTCGAAGAACAGGCGGCGGAGGCCGGTGTAGACGAGTTTCTGGACGGCAGGCGGCAGGAGCGACGGTTATCCGGGCTCGGCGCTGCGTTCACGCTGAACGGCGCCTATGAGAACGAAGAGGACATCATCGACGAATGGCTGCACGACAGCGTGGAGGCCGGCACCCTCCCCGAGGGGGGAAGCCTTGCAGGTCTGAAGGAACGCGGGACGGTGCGTTTCAGCGGGCTCGGGATGTTCGCGCCGGGGCTATCGCTCGCGGGGGAGGTTGAGCCGAACAAAACGCTCAGCGCCTACGAGTGGCACGTGAACGACGGGGTCCCCTTCCCGACGCTCACGCGGCGGGCGCAATTCTACATCGACCACCCGTGGTTCATGGAGGCCGGAGAGGCGTTGCCGGTCCACAAAGACAATCCGAAGATGGCGGGGGACTATCCGCTGTTCCTGACGAGCGGTCATTCGCGCTGGACGGTACATGCGGTGTCGATGGGGAACAGTGTCCTCCACGGCACGCATCGTGGCGAGCCGCTGGCCATCATCGGCAGCGACGATGCCCGGACCCGGGAGATCGAGGACGGCGACCTGATTCGAGTCTGGAATGACAGAGGTGAGTACCGGATTCGTGGGCGGGTATCGACCCGCGTGCGTCCCGGTCAGCTGATCGTCTACAACGGTTGGGAACCGCACATGTTCGCGGACTGGAAGGGTGCGAACGAAGTAGAGCCGGGGATGGTGAAGTGGCTCCATCTGGTGGGACGCTACGGACATCTCCGCTACCTGCCGTTCGGCTGGCAACCGGTACCGGCAGACAGGGGCGTATTCGTGGAGGTAGAGAAGGCATGACCGCACCGGGAGGGCGACCGAGGGCGACGGCAGAGGAAGCGCTGGAGCTGACGGCGGACGAGCAGGAGGCGATGGCGCGAGCCTTCGAGTCCCCGAACTCGGTGTTCAGTGCATTGTCGACGTTGCGGACGCGGCGGATGGGCCTTGGCTACCGGTCGGAGACGGGCGAGGAAGAAGAGTTCGACTGGTCGAGCCGGAAGGAAGTGAGGCAGAGGCGTGGGCCGCTGGCTTACGCGTCGGAGCACGCACCGGTGCCGTTGACCGAGGTGGAGGAGGCGCTGATCGCATGGGCGGCGCTGGGGCCGAACGGGGCGATTGCGGCGGACGTGCCGATCGAAGGGGACCATTCGAGTCTTCTGTATTGGGCGGGGCGAACGATTCCGGGGTCGAGCAACGACCACGGCGTGCAGCTGCTCGTGGTGAACGACACGGGCACGTGGCTCTACGCACCGGGACCGGAGCGGAGTGCGCCGGTGGAGATCGGGGGACCCGAGGACTACTGGAAGATCCTGCACTGGTACCGGAACTGCCGGGTGAAGCTGAACGACGTACGGCCGGACGTGGGTTGGGGCGTAGCGCCGCCGGGGACCCACAACGTGAACGCGATGGGAGCGCTGCAGTACAACGCGAACCGACCGGGGAGCACGTGGTTCATACCGGTGGGAGATGTCGGGGTGGAGTGGGTGAACCTGCTCTTGTCGTCGTACCAGTTCTCGGGGTTCTATCTGCAGGATCCGGACACAGACAAGCCGGCGGGATGTGAGCCGTGGATCAAGCCGGGGTTCCTGGAGGTGGGGTTCCCGATCCCCACATTCGACGAGCTGGCGTTGCTGTTGCACGCGAGCGAGGCGGCGTGCGCAGTGCAGAACATCCGGTTGGCGAGCGAGGCCCTGGGGCTGGGAGCGTGGCCGATGGGAGGCTACGCGGACGACCTCCTGCTGGGAGCGTATCCGGAGACGGCGACGGGGCTGGGGTTCCAGTTTGTCGAGCGGGAGCCGGAGAAGAATCCGACGAAGACGACAAGCTGCATCGGGAAGGCCGGTGTGTTCGAGGCGCGGGCGACGCCGTCGCCCTGGTTTCCCACGGCGGAGTCGCTGGTGAAGAACGTCGCGGAGATGAGATACGGGCCGGGTGCCCACCTGTCGCGGGAAGACAACTGGGCAGCGGCAAGCGGGGGGCCGTTCAAGGAGGAGACGGTAGAGGCGCTGCTGGAGCATCCGCGGGCCTACATCCCGGACTGGGTGGTGGAGGCGGCGATCGACACGGTGAGGTATGTGGTGAACAAGTACGGGATCGCGCCGCCCCTGGTGAGCCCCGTGAGAGCAAAGTTCTCCTGCCAGGTACATCACGTGGACGTTGACTACTACAGGCAGTTCCACACCTCCCGAGGAGAGGAGCCATACCTGGCGACGCCGGCGATCCTGGAGCACTTCGGGCGGTGGCATCCGGGGGAGGCAGATCCGACGAGAAGGGGAAGCTAGGGATGGACGAGTGGATCAAGTGGCAGCATCTCATATTCGCGTTTCTGCATGACATAGCGATAGCGGTGTATATCGGTGGAGCGGTGGCGATGGAGCTCGTGCTGGGGCCCGCGCAGAATGCGATCCCGCCGGCGCAGGCGCAGGTCATGGGTCAGAAGAGCGCAGACCGGTTTCTCTGGTTGGTGTGGGGATCGCTGGGCGTGATCATTGCGAGCGGGATAGCACGGGTCTGGCGGATGAATATGCTCGAGAGCAGCTGGCCGTTCGTGGCGGACATCATGAAGCTGGATGTGAGCTACGGGCGGACGATCTGGGCGATGCTGGGGATCTGGGTTCTGCTGGTGATCAACGGGCTGATCATCACGTTCGTCTTGAGGCCGCGGCTGTCGGGGAAGATGTCGGCCGGCGTGTCGGCCCAGAGGGTGGCGGCGGACCGAGACATCCGGATGAGGGCGGCGCACCAGGTGGAGATCCTGACCCGCGTCGACATCGGACTGGCGCTGCTGGCGGCGCTGCTCGGCGCCTCCCTGAAGCTCGGCGGCGTCCTGTGAGATGGATGAACTGCTGGCATGGCTCCACACCGCCGCATGGTCGCTGCACGTAGGCGGCGCGGTGACCATGGAGTTCGTGCTCAGGCACGCTCAGCGAACGATGCCCCCGTCCCAGGTTGCCGAGGTGTGCAAGAACGCGGGCATGCGCTGGCGCTGGTTCGCACTTGGTGCCCTGCTGCTCGTCGGGGTGACCGGCGTGCTTCTGGTCCTTCGTCTCAGCGAGGCCGACCTTGCCGCCAGACCCGGGGAGCCCCGACTGGCCCTCGATGACGCCTACGGCCGGACGCTGGTGTATCTGACCGCCGGCTGGGTGCTGCTCATCGCTGCTGTATCGGCAATGGGGTTCTGGGCCCATCCGGCGCAGCGCCGGCGCTCCAGTCCCGAGATGACTCGCGAGCAGATCCAGGAGGAGCGCCGGCGGGTCGGTCGTGCGATTCGCATCATGGACCGCATCCTTCGCTTCGAGCTTGTAACGGGGATAATCTGTGTGGCGGTTGGAGCCTCGCTCGGCCGCGGTGGTCTGATCTAAGCAACGGAGGTCCGAGAGCATGCCCAAGACAATTGCAATCACTCCTTCCTGGTACTGGCCGCAGGGGGTGCCACGGGTCATCGGAGTCCCTCGCTATACGCTTCCGGAGCTCTGCATCGACCGTCCCGCCCGGCTCCAGCCGGACGAGCTCGCGCTGGCGGACTCGGGCAACCACCTGACCGCCGCGGATCTGAAGGATGCGGTAGACGCAGCAGCGGGCTCTTATTCCCGGGGGCAGTCGGTCGAGCTTGAGGGGGTTCCGTCAGTCGAAAATGTCGTCGCTCTCTTTGCCGCTCTGCAGGCCGGCGCCGAGGTCTTTCTCGAGGGAACCACGCCTGCCTCGCAAGAGGAAGGGAATGCCGTTGACATGCGCCGTCCGGTGCTCACGATGCCGGGCCCCCGCGGCGATGTCAGACATTCGCACCGCTCACTGCTGGCCGCCGGGCTGGCCCTGACCACGTTCTTCGAGACTGAGGTCGGCCGGCCGTGGCTTGTCAGCCTTCCACTGTGGCGCTGGGAGGGCCTTGTGTCCCTGATTGCCCCGTTGCTCCGGCGGGCGCCGGCGGTTCTGGCCGCCCCCGAGGGCGACCCGGAGGAGATCATCGGACTGATATCCAGGGAGAATGTCGGGCTCGCGTTCGACGATCTGGACGCGGTCATGAGCTGGACTCGCCAATCCAAGAAGGCCGTGAAGAACTCCCGCAGGGTCCTCGATTCGTTTCTTCTCTCGGTCTCCGGGATGTTCGATCCGGACGCCCGGCGGCGGGTCTCACGGGCCTTTGAGTGCCCCGCACTGACCGTGTACGGGACGCCGGAGACGGCCGCGATCTTCGCTTCTCACGCGTCCTGGTACCTGGACGAGTCGGTCGGACTGGGCGTGACCAACATGCACATCATCCCGGCCGATCCTCGAACCGGAGAGCCGATCCAGGCCCTCTGGGAGCTGGTCGAATCGGCCGAGGTCACCGTCTACTCGCCGTCTCTGTATTGCGCCGATGAGTCCGCCGCCGAGAGGTTCGCCGGCAACCGCTACCGGACCGGTGTGTCGGCGTCCTCGGATGCCAACGGAATGATGTACCTGCTCGAGGAAGGCGAACAGAACTGGACCGGCGCAAGAGGCCGACCGCCGTCCGCCGGCTAGCAGGCTTCCATCCCGGTCGGCACCGCCGGCGAGCGAGCGGGCTACTCGACGATGATCGTCGACTTCATCGCGGGATGATAGTCGCAGCGGATCTTGTAGGTTCCGGGTCCGGGAGGAAGCCAGAGCTTGATGTCGCCCTTCTCCATGTTGCCGCTCACGTTCACGCCGTTGATCGTCACCGTGTGGATCGCCAGGTCCTGGCTGAGGAGATAGACGGGCTCGCCGGAGGCAACGGTGAGTTCAGCTGGAAGGAAGGTGAGGTTCTCCTGATCGAGGACGGCGGCTCCGTCCGGGACGGCCTCGCCGTCGACCGTGGTTGCGGCCTCGATACCGGTCGGGTCTCCGAGGTCCTCCCCCCCACAGCTCCCGAGCAAGATCGCTCCACCGACCGCCACGAGAAGCGCCGGCAACAGGCCGGCCCTTGTCCACTTCGCCTCCATCCGCACCGTTCCTCCGTTCCTTACTCGCCGCATCGTCGGGCCATGATAGCGTGGCCTTCCCTTAGCGCCTCGGCGGGCGTTCCAGATCGGCCGGGTTCTCCGTGAACGGTCCGAGGAGATCGTTCCAGTCCCTCGCGATGAGGAGATCCATCAGCTCGGACTGACCTCCGGCCGCGACTTTCGCGCGCTCTTCCTGAACGGTGGCCAGCGCCCTGTCGACGCCGGGGCCGAACAGCTCGCGCAGATACTGGGCCGGCGCTCGCGATCGTGACTCGTCGAACTCCCCGTTATCGGCGAAAGGAGGTGGGAGAAGCGGCGGCACGTAGAACACGTTGGGTTCAACACCGAGGTCCGGGCGGAGCGGCAGAGCCACTTTCCATTCGTTCACGAGCTTGTGGATGTGACCGTCTTCGTTGTCGAGGTAATCAATGTGGCGGATGCGACCCGGACACTGCCGAATGCAGGCCGGTGCGACTCCTGCTTCCAGCCGGGGGAAACAGGAGATGCACTTCTGGGCAACGTAACGCTGTTCGTTGAAGTACACCCTCTTGTAGGGGCAGGCCTCAGCGCAGAACCGATAGCCGTGGCAGCGATCCTCGTCGATGAGGACGATCCCATCCTCTTCCCGCTTGTAGATGGCAGTGCGGGGACAGGCTTCGAGGCAGGCCGGCTTATTGCAGTTTGCACACACCTGCTGGAGGTAGAAGAAGTAGGAGTGCGGGTATGGTCCTCCCCCCATGTCCTCATCCCAGTTCGGACCCCACGACGGGCTCGATCCGTCGCTTTCGAGAGGATGCATCGGTTTCCTCACGTCCGATCCCGAGGAGAACACGGCACTCTGCTCGAAAGCCCAGGCCTGACCGAACTCCCGGCTGCTGGGGAGCACCCCCGGAATGGGCTCGTTGTCGGAGTCGTAGCCTCCGCCATGCGCGAACATGTCGCGAGGTGTCCCCAGTCCGGGCATCGTGTTGACCACGTTCCACCACTGGGATTCCATCCCCGGGGCCGATGTCCACTGGGTCTTGCAGGCAACGGTGCACGAGTGGCAGCCGAGGCACTTGTTAAGGTCGAAGACCATGGCCAGCTGGTGCCGGCCGTTTGCGGTCGCACTGCTCATTACCGCTTCTCCTCTGTCTCGATCGCCAGGGCATGCCAGGCCGGTGTGTGGGCCTTGAGACCCGCGCGTTCCTCGCCGGCCCCCGTCCAGACCGCGACACCGATCGGGAGAGTGGCCCCGCGGACCGCGGGCGGCGTCGAGCCCCCGAGGGGACCGCTGAGCGTGACATACCACTCGCCTCCCGCCCATTCGGCCGTCGCCTCGACGGAGTGGTTGCTCAGCCGTTCCACGGTGCCCAGCCCGGTTGCTGTGACAACGAAGGTCTCGGCAGACCCTGCTCGCCAATGCCAGCCGCAAACAGGCTTCTTCTCGGACCCCATCGTCTCCAGATCGGCCGCCTTCCCGTCGAGCGGGAAGAGGACGGCACAGGCATCGGGGTACTGGTTGATGTCACCCGGTGCCGGAACCGGTGAAGGTGCCCCCCAGCGGAGGCGGGCGACAAGCTTCTCGCCCACTGTCGCGGCCGCGATGGTCACCTCTTGCACCGCTCCGTGGGTCCGATCCTCCCATGCCCTCTGCACGTAGGCGGAGGGCTGCTGGTCGAGGGGCGTTGGGGAGAGCGGGAGAACGGCTGATTGGAGAGCATCCCAGCCGGGATCGAGTGGATTGGACAGACTTCCGGACCCCGAAGGAGCCGGGATCGTAACTATCGTTTGCGTGCTCACGACTGTTCCTCGCAGCGTTGGAAGTCGATGGCCACCTCCTTGGGGACGTGGTTCATCGTGTAGAAGGCGGTTCGGTAGTGGAGCTGACCGTACTCTCCGACCATGGAGAGTGGTTTGACGGGGCTGGCAGCGAGGTCGTTCTGCACGGCCCAGTCCTTGAACTGATATCCCTCCCATGCGTGGTACACGATCACGGTGCCGGGCTGCACTGCGGGCGAGACTTTGGCACGGATGTCGAACGAAGCGAGGTCGTTGAACACGCGGATCCGGTCGTGATCGGAAACACCGCGGACTTCAGCGTCTTCGGGAGCAACATAGGCCACGGGCTCGCCTCTCTGGAGGCGCAGCAATTGCTCACTGGCCCGCCAGATGGAGTGCATGCTCCAGCGCGTGTGACCGCCCGTGAGGCGAAGTGGATGCTTCCCACCCGCCGCGAGGGGCTCCTTGTGTACCAGCAGTTCCTCGCCGGCTTCCAGGAACCAGGGATGTTCGATGTAGAACTGCTGCCGTCCCGTGAGAGTCGGCCACGGGTTCTTTCTGACCACGAACCACTCGCACTGGTTTGTCGGCCGCTCTTCCGAGTAGTCGCTGTACACGCTGTTGAACTGCGTGGCCAGTGCCGACGGCTGGATCCCTTTGATCTTGACCATGCCCTTCTCGGCCGCCTTCGACCACGCGCCCTCGCCCAGTTCGCTTTCGCGAGTTATGGCCGAGTACTGGAGGATGTGGTCGAGTGCGCGCTCCTCGGATTCGGGGCCGGGCCCGTACGTACCGTTCGCGGACATGTCGTCATAGACCGTGGTCAGGTCATGCTCCATGCCGCGGACGTCCTGGTAGGGCTTGATGCCGCGCGCTTTCGCCCGCTCCTGCACTTTCTCCGCCAGCTGGAGGGCGACATCCCATTCGTGCCTGGACTCGTAGAGCGGATCGACTGCCCTGTCGCCGACGATGACGTAGGGAATGTAGGTGCTCGTGTACTTGATCCCCGGCTTTTCGTAGTAGCCGCATCCCGGAAGCACGTAATCCGACCAGAGCCCTGACGTCGACATCCGGAAATCCATCGTGACGATGGTGTCGAGGCTCGCCCAGAGGCTGTCCCGAATCACTTTCGGGTTTGGCCAGCGGCGAAGTGGGTTGGGGCCGGAGAAGTAGAGGAACCGCGGCTTCTTCGGCGGTCGGGGCGAGATCGGCTGCCAGTTGTTCGCGAAAACGTCGTCCATGTACTCGCTGACCGGCCGCGGCAGGGAAGGATCGTTGTACTCCTGCCGGGAAGCGATCTCCCGCCACTTCGGATCGTGTGCGTAGAGCCAGGGGATAAGCGGAGTGGCGCTGCCCGAACGACCCATCTCGAGGGCCATCTTGGAGATGTCCTGGGTCTGGACCCGATCGACGGGGAGCTTCGGTACCGGCTCGGTCTGGAGGGTGATGCCGCCACCCATGACGTTCCCGGTGAGCGCGCTCTGCGGCGGCGGCCACCAGGTCGAGACCTTGATCCCGGAGCCCGGCTTGCCTCCCGAGTTCCCGGTGAGGGCACAGAGGTAGGCCATTCCGCGCTGGAAGAGGTCGGAGTGGTAGTGCTTGCATGCTCCCCAGGACGCGTAGATCATCGCGGACTTCGCGGCGGCGAACTCGCGAGCGACGGTTCGGATGTTGCCGGCTGCGACCCCGGTGATCTCGGCCACGCGTTCCGGTGGGTACTCTCTGGCGCGGGCTTCGAGATGCTCGAATACCGGTCGCACCCTGACCCGGCGGCCGTCCTTGAGACGGATTCGGTGGACGCCGTGGAGTGCCGGATCGAGCCAGTCTTCGGCCTCGATGGTTCGCTCCTCCGAGTCCCAGGTGCCGGTGGCTTCGACTTTGCGGCCGGTTTCTTCGTTCCAGATGTAGAAGATTCCGTCCCGTCCGTCTCCGTAGACGTCGGACTCACGAAGGAAGCGTTTCGTATCGTCCCTGACGAGGAACGGCAGGTCGGTCTGCTCCTTGATGTAGGGTTCGTCGAAGAGCTTCTCTTCGAGAATGACGTTGACCATCCCGAGGGCGAGCGCCGCGTCCGTCGCGTAGCGAACGTTCAGCCAGCGGTCGGCGTGCATGGTGGAGGCATTGAAATCGGGCGCGATTGAGACGACTTTGGCGCCCCTGTAGCGGGCCTCCCAGAGGAAATGAGCCTCGGGGACCTTCGTGTAGGAGGGGTTCCCGATCCACATCAGGATGTAATCGGCGAGGAACCAGTCATCGGCGGTCCCTTCGCTCATATAGAGGCCCCAGGTCTGGATGAGCCCGACGGGAAGGTCGCCTACGCCGGCGTAGGAGTCGATGGAGGTGCTGCCGATCCCCGCATTGAACAGGTGGCTTTCCATCGGGGAGCCGATCCCGAAGTCGATGTTCGTTGTGCCGTGGTCGAACACGACGCTCTCGGGCCCGTCCTCCTCCACCACGTCGAGCAGCTTGTCCGCAATCTCGGTGAGCGCCTGGTCCCAGCTCAGCTGCTCCCACTCGCCCGACCCGCGCGGTCCCTTCCTCTTCATGGGATAGCGGAGACGGGTTGGGTCGTACATGAGCTGGCTGTAGACACAGCCGCTCGGACAGCCTCGCGGATTGAAGTCGGGGACGTCTGCGAACGCCTTCTGGTAGGTGGCGTTCTGCTCTTCCCGGACGACCACGCCGTCTTTGACGTAGGCGTCGAGGGAGCAGGCAGAGATGCAGTTGACGCGAGTGTGAGTGACCTTGACGATCTTGTCCCAGGTCCACTCGTCCCGGTAGGCGTTCTCCCACTCGCGGTGGGTGTATGGCGTAGACAATAACTCACCCAGCCGGGCCGTCGCCGAAGGCAACTTCCCGGCCGAGCGCGTGGCGCTGGCCGTCATGTTTGCTTCTCGCTACTTCTTGGCGTCAGCCGATTTCTTGGCGCGGGCTGTGCGCTTCCTAGGCGCGGCCCGGCGTCGCGACTTCCCCTCTTTGTTCTCTTCTTCTTTGATCTTCTCGAGGTCGAGGTTCAACGACGGTGCGAACATAAGCCTCCCTGGCTGCCCCATGGTGAAGGACAGCCTCCTGCCGATTGTGGCTTCTCCGTCACCACCCGTGCATGATCGGCGTCATAGCTGGTGTCAATAGCCCCGACTAGCGTCGAGGGACGTCCAGCGGGGGTTAAGCATGCTCGTCGATATCGAAACCGGCCTTACGGACACGGAGCGCCAGATCAAGGAGAGGGTCCACATCTTCGCCAGGGACGTGCTGCGCCCCGCAGGCGAGGATCTCGACAAACTCGCCGACCCGGCCGACGTGATCGCGAAGGGATCGATCCTCTGGGACGTCTTCGAGAAACAGAAAGAGGCGGGACTCGGCGACTTCGAGACCGCGACCGCTGAGATGTCGCCACTCGAACAGGCGAGGATTCGCGCAATCATCGCCGAGGAGAACGGCTGGGGGGACTCGGGACTGGCCATCAGTCTCGGCGTCGCCAACTTCCACAAGACGTTCTGCATGATGTCCGGCAGCAAGGCGCTGATCGACCGATATGTCACGGGCGGTGCCGACGAGGTCGGCTGCTGGGCGATCACCGAGCCGGACCACGGCAGCGACCAGCTGATGCTGACAGAGCCTGAGTTCGCCGATCCGGCCATCAAGGCCAACTGCGTGGCGACCCGCGACGGCGATGAGTACGTCATCAACGGCCAGAAGTCCGCCTGGGTCTCGAACGGCACGATCGCCACCGCCGCCGCGCTCTTCTGCAACATCGAGCCCGCAGAGGGCCTGGCCGCCGGCGGTGTCGCCGTGGTGGATCTCACCAGTCCCGGTGTCACCAAGGGGAAGCCGCTCAACAAGATCGGCCAGCGAGCTCTCAATCAGGGCGAGATCTTCTTCGACGAGGTGCGGATTCCAGCCGAGAACATGGTGGTCGGCAAGGAAAACTACGCGGCCGTCGTCAACCAGATTCTCACGGGCGCCAACGCCAGCATGGGCACGATCTTCATCGGCGTCGCCCGTGCGGCGCTCGAGCATTCGCTGGAGTACGCGACGCAGCGTGTCCAGGGCGGCCGGCCGATCATCGAGCATCAGTCGGTGAAGTCCCGTCTCTTCAAGATGTTCGCCAAGGTCGAGGCGGCACGCTCCCTCGCCCGCCGGGTGGCCTACTACAACGCCACGAATCCGCCGCTGCTTCAGTACTCGATCGCGTCCAAGGTGACGTCGACGAATACGGCCTTTGAGGTCGCAAGCGATGCCGTTCAGATCTTTGGCGGCAACGGGCTGACCAAGGAGTTTCCGGTCGAGAAACTGATGCGGGATGCTCGCGCCTCGATGATCGAGGACGGCTGCAACGAGGTCCTCGGGCTGGTCGCCGCCGCGCGGCTGGCCGAAGGGTACTAGGATCGCGGACAATACCCTTACACATTGATCGGAGAGGCTGCGGCACGGCCCCGGTTTTGCCGCGCCCGGGGAAAGGATTGACATGAAACTCAACGCGGTCGTGGCGGGAGTCGGGATGACCCGGTTCGGGAAACACCTCGAGACGGGCCTCAAGGCTCTCGGCGGAGAAGCTGTGCAGGCGGCCCTCAAGGACGCAGGCGTCGAAGCGAACCAGCTCGAGGCAGCCTTCGTCGGAAACGCAGCAGCGGGACTGGTTACCGGGCAGGAGTGTATCCGCGGACAGGTCGTGCTTCGTGGCATCGGGATCGGCAAGATCCCCGTGATCAACGTCGAGAATGCCTGCGCCAGTGCCTCCACAGCTTTTAACCAGGCCGCCGCGCTGGTGACCGCCGGCCTCTACGACGTGGTGCTCGCACTCGGCGTCGAGAAGCTCTACCACGAAGACAAGCAGAAGAGCTTCGCCGCGTTCAGCGGCGCTGTGGACGTCGAGGCGCTCGAGGAGATAAAGAAGCGCCTTGCAGAGGGTGCGCGACAGTCGGGCGCGACGGCCGCCGCCGAAGGGTCCGGTACGAAGCGCTCCATGTTCATGGACATCTACGCCTCCTCCGCTCGCGCTCACATGAAGCGCTACGGCACGACCGTTCAGCAGCTCGCCCGGGTTTCCTCGAAGAACTCGTTCCACGGGTCTCTCAATCCGCGGGCACAGTTCCGCGAGCACCTCACGATCGAGGATGTGCTCTCGTCTCCCATGATTGCCGAACCGTTGACGCGGCCCATGTGCTCGCCCATCGGTGATGGTGCTGCCGCAGCGGTCGTGGTCAGCGAGCGGAAGGCCCGCGAGCTGGGGATTGGTACGCCGGTACGCGTCCTCTCGAGCGTTCTCCATTCGGGCTGGGACCGTAAGGCGGACGAAGGCGGCACGGTCGAACTCTGTTCGCAGGAGGCCTACAGCGAGGCCGGTGTCGGCCCCGAGGACCTCCACGTGCTCGAATGCCACGATGCCTCGGCACCGGCTGAGATCTCGGCGTACGAATCGCTCCGCCTCTGCGCCCCGGGAGAGGGCGGACCGCTCGTCGAGTCAGGCGCCACAACTCTCGGCGGCCGGCTTCCCGTAAACACTTCCGGCGGCCTGCTGCGCAAGGGCCATCCCGTTGGTGCGACCGGTATCGCCCAGCTCGTGGAGCTTACGGAGCAGCTGCAGGGACGCAGCGGCGACCGCCAGGTCGAGGGCGCCAAGGTGGCGCTTGCGCAGAACGGCGGAGGGTCAATCGGGAGCGATGCCGCCGCGATGTGCGTGACCATCCTCACGCGCTGACAGGCGGAGGCCGGCCCTCCGGGAGGAAGCCCCGTGACAAGTCCACCGAGGACGTTGGAGATCCTGGCGGAAGGCGAAGGAGCCTTCCACCAGGTAGACCCGGATGGTTTTCGGGCCTGGGTCGCCGAGCACAAGGATCGCGCTCTCACACCCAAGCTGATGACCGAGAAGGAAGCGGTCCAGCTATTGGTCGCCGACGGCGACTACCTGGACTATGACTGCAACTACATCCTCCGCGGGCCGAACTCGCTGATGCACGAGATCATCCGCCAAGGGAAGCGCGACCTCTGGCTGAACGGAAAGTTCACGTATGTCGACGTGGCCCTGCTCGTTGGGGGCGGCTGCGTTTCCAGGGTGGATTGCGGTTTCTTCATGGCGGCCCCCGTCATTCAACAGGCCGCGAAGGATGGCAGGCTCGAAATATTCGAGTATAGCAACGTAGTCCAGACTCTTCGTCTTCGAGCGGGAGCCATGGGGATCCCGTTTCTTCCGGTACGCTCACTCGGCGGGACGGACGGTTTTCGGCACTCCGGGGCGAAGCTCATCCGCGACCCCTATACGGGCGACCCGGTCACGATCATCCCGGCCCTCAACCCCGACGTCTCCATCATCCACGCCCACCAGTCCGACATCTATGGGAACGCGCGGATCTTCGGGACCGGTGTCTCCCACGAGGAGTCGGGGCTCGCCTCCAGGAAGGTCATCATCTCTGCCGAGGAGATAATCGATACCGAGGAGATCAGGCGTGACCCGGGACGGACTTCCATCCCCTACTACGCCGTCGATGCCGTGGTGCACGCACCTTACGGTGCGTATCCCGGGAACTGCCCCGGCCGCTATGCGTCCGACCCGCCGGCGGTAATGGAGGTCTTCCGCGCCATCATGACCGACGGAGTTCAGGACTATCTCGACAAATGGATCTCTCCCTTCGAAACCTATGGGGAGATGCTCGACGAACTCGTCGGCGCGGAGAAGCTCAAAGAACTCGAGGAGCGCGAAGTCATTCAGGAGGGGTACCGGGCATGACGAGGGCAGAGGCCTTTTCCGAACGCGAAGTGGCGATGTGCACGGTAGCCCGCATGGTCGAGGACGGACGGACCTACTGGGCTGCGGGCGGCGGTACGCCCCTCTACTCAGTCCTCCTCGGCAAGAAGCTCTACGCGCCGGACGCTCAGTACGTGACCGAGGACGGCGTCATCGCGCCGGAGCCGATGCTGCCCTACGAGCCGATGATGACGATGGTCGCGGCCCGCGCGACATACCGTGCGCTCTCCTGGGGAACGATGAACACGGCGGGGCTCCACTCACAGCTCGGGTTCATGGACTACGGAGTCTTGAACACCCTCCAGGTCGACCAGCACGGCAACATCAATTCGACGACACTCGGTGAGTACGGGAGCGACAGCGCTCGTCGCTTCGGAGGCCCGGGGGGTGCGGACACCATCGCGGCCTGTTGCTGGCGGACGATCCTCATCACCGACCAGCACAAGCGGAAGTTCGTGCGCCAGGTGGACTTCATCTCCTCCCCCGGCTACCTGGACGGGACCGCCGGAGCTCGAGAGCGCGCCGGGCTTCCCCGAAATACCGGCCCCTGGCGCGTCGTGACACCGTGGGCGATGTACGACTATCAGGACCGCCGCCTTCGTCTCAAGGCGCGGGTCCCCTGGGTGACGGTCGAGGAGATCCTGGACGAGTGCGAGTGGAAGCCGCTCCTCGCCGACCCCATTGAAGTGATCGAGCCACCGACTGAGGAGGAGGTCGAGATCCTCCGCACCGAGCTCGATGTGCGGGGGCAGACGACGGACGCCGCCGGCGGCTGGATCACATGGGATGGGGAGAAGTACGTACGCGCCTGACAGCCTGGAGCCTCCAACTGTCGCGCCGGCTCTTCCTCGCGACCTGCCTGCTGCCGGCCGCCGTGGCGCTTCAGGGTTGTGGCGGTGACTCCGGAAACGGAAACACTGGCGGACCGCTCCGCGTAGTAGCGACGACTGCCGTCGTGGGGCAGATCGCAGAGGAGCTGGGGCAGGACCGCGTCGAGCTTACCGTTCTCATCCCACCCGGTGCCGACCCCCACGACTTCCAGCTGACCACTGAAGCCCGCCGGGCAATTGAGGATGCGGCACTCATCCTCCAGCACGGACTGGGTCTCGATGAGTTCCTCGATCTGGCCGCAGACCCCTCCCGGTCCGAGATCAGGGTCGTCTCGGCCGGCGCGACACTGCGGGTGCTCGACGGAGAAGCGGACCCGCATGTGTGGCTGGACGCCGACAACGCTCAGACAATGATTGAGAACGTTGCCTCCGCTTTCATCGAGGCGGATCCGGAGGGTGCGGACATCTACAGGACCCGCGCCGATGCCTACACCGCGCGGGTGCGCGCCGCCGATGAAGCGGCGGCGGCGGCGATCTCGGCCGTCCCGGCCGCCGAGCGTGTGGTCATTACGAACCACGACTCGCTCGGATATCTGCTCGACCGATACGGAATCCGCTCCGCCGGATCCGTGATCCCGGGGCTCTCCACTGCGGCCGAGCCTTCAGCGAGAGATATCGCCCGGCTCATCCAGTCGATCCGGGAGGACGGAGTGCGGCTGATCGTAGCCGAAGGCTCAGTCGAGCCCCGGATCGCTCGCCAGATAGCGGCCGACACGGGTGCGACGATAATCGATGACCTCTACGGCGACACTCTTGGCGAGCCCGGAACGGATACGGGGAGTGTCGACGGTGTCATTCTTTTCGACATAACGCGCATCGCGGAGGCTCTGCTCTCGTCGGCGCCCTGACCGCCTTCCGGCCGAGCGCCGGCGCAGACTATGCCCCCTTCCCCTATCCGTCGCCGGTCCCCACCTCGAGTGCCGGCAGCCCGAACGGCTTTACCAACCTCGGATAGAGCACGCCGAATGCGCCGGAGCCGACCAGCACCCCTGCGAGCGCCGCGATTGCGTAGATCTTTCCCTCACCAACATTCACGAGCACCGGTCCCGGACACATGCCGGTAATCGCCCAGCCGATGCCGAACAGCGCTCCTCCGTAGATGTTTCCCCGGTGGCCCGGTTTCGGCTCGACGGACACGGCGGTCCCCCACGCCGTCTTGCCGTAGCGTTTGATGAGCCAGAGTCCTGGTGCCGTCACCACGACGGCGGTGCCGATGATCCCGTAGAGCTGGAACTCCTCGAACAGGAACATGCCCTGGATGAAGTTGTAGTCGGCGGCTCCCGAGCGGCTCAGCACCAGCCCGAACACCGCCCCGAACGCCACATAGAGAGTGGTTTTCACGACAGCCTCCTAGACGATCACTCGGTAGATGAGATTGGTTGTCACGATCCCGCCCACCATGAAGCTGATCGTTGTGACCAGGCTCGGCAGCTCCAGGTTCGAAAGACCGAAGATGCCGTGTCCGCTCGTGCAGCCACCGCCGAACCGCGTGCCGAAGCCGATGAGGAGCCCACCCACGAACATCCAGACCACCTTTCCGGGGATGCCCCAGCCGATTTCTGCGTCGAACATCCCCAGATCCCACGTGGGTTCCCAGCCGCCGCCCAGCAGTGCGGAGATGACGCCCCCCAGCACCAGTCCTCCGAACAGTGGGATTCGCCACGAGTTGGAACTGAGCAGGCTCTCTCGCCGAAAGTAGGGCGCATTCACCACGAGAGAGCAGACGCTCTCGAACCCGGTAGAGACTCCCAGGCGTCTATTGCCCACGAACAGCAGACCGAGCGTGAGCAGTCCGATCGCTGCACCACCGGCTGCCCAGTGGATGGGCGTCGCGTCATTGAGGATGAGATTCATCGCTTCCCCTTCGTCTGATCCATGTCGTCGACCGGCCCACGCACACGTCGGTGGCTGGGCCCGGCGCACCCGTTCATTATCCACCGAAACGCTCGCCGTCTCCGAACCGGTCGGGAGATCCGCCGCGACTGGTCTACCCCGTACCTCCCGATGAAGGTCCCGCGGGCACGGGTATTTCGGCCGGAACGGCATCGGCGCCTGGAGGGCCGGGGCCGGCCCGGGACGACGACCGGCGTGCGCTCGCGCCGCGGGCGACGGTCAGAGCCATCGCTGCGATCCCCGCGGACACACCGGCGAAGAGGTAGAACGCCGCCTCCGTTCCTCCCATCTCTGCGACGATACCGGCCACGGACCCCGCGGCCGACCCGAGGCCAAACGTGAGGAAGAAGGAGACACCGTAGGCCATACCACGCTTCCCCTCGGGCGCGTAGTCGGCAATGAGACCGTTCACGACCGGCTGTTGTGCGAAGTTCACGACCACAAAGGCGGCCAGCGCAACCAGCAACGGGACTCCTCGCGAGAGCCCGGCCAGTGCGAGGAAGGGACAGGTCAGGAGAGTCACCGGAATGGCGGCCTGCTCCACCCGCATCCGGTCGCTCAGCAAACCTCCCAACAGCTGGCCGCCGAAGGCGAACAGGAGGACGATGGTCGTCATCGCGCCGGCGACGGCTTCGGGCGACCAGCCGAGGACGTCGAAGCCCAGGTTGCGTTCGATGTGGGTCGACATAAAAGTGAGCGCTCCGCGGTAGATGAACCCCATCCCGATGGAGATCGAGAAGACGAAGAGAAGGGGCCGTGCCAGCCATCGCCGGTGCTCGGGAGGCGTTGAGCTCGACCCTCCCGCGGCCGCCGGGCCTGCGCTCGAAATCATGTCCCGCGCTTCCTCCAATGTCGGTGCGAGACGGAACACGACGCCGGCCACGAACAGCGCGATCAGGGCGAGGACGATGTAGGCCGCCCGCCAGTCGATGGCGACCGCGACACCGGTTGCGACGGCTGGTGCCAGAGCGACGCCTGCGTTGCCCGCGATTCCGTGGGAGGCGAAGGCCATGCCCCTCCGCCTTCGGATCATCGAGACCATCGAAGTTCCGGCGGGATGGTAGAACCCGATCGCGGCACCGAGGAGGGCGAGGGCGACGGTGAGGGTTGGCAGGTTCGGCGCCGCTGCCACCCCCAGGGCGAAGAGCGCCGCCGCGATCATGCTGACCGAGATGACGGTCCTCGACCCCAGGCGGTCGACGAGGAACCCCGAGAGGAGCGCCGTTGCCCCGAACGTGAAAGTCCCGGCGGTGACGACCGTTCCAAGGACTGCGAGATCAGCGTCGAACTCCAGCCCGACATATGCCAGCAGGGCGGCAAATGTCAGTTCCAGAGAGTGTGTCGTGGCGTGGCCGACTGCCGCCGAGAGGATTATCCGTCGTTCCATGGACGGCTCAGACTAACACGCCCCGTGTGCAGTTCACCCCGGCGACGTGTCCGATCCTGCCTCGCCGGGGTCAGGGATGGGTGTGCCGGCCGGATCGGGGCGCCGCGCCAGCCACGCGAAGAGAAGGGCGGTTGAAAGCAGGACGCTCCCGTTCGCCGCGAAGGCCCAGCCGAAGCCCAGCTGATCGACGAGGAATCCCACGATCGGGGGCCCGATGACGAATCCGATGTCGCTCAGCGACCGGAAGATCCCCATCGCCGCTCCGCGGCTCTCGGGCGGTGCCACCTCGGCAGCGAACGCCGCCGGCGCCGGCCCGAGCAGACCGCTGCCCAGAGCGAGGACGAGCGCGGCACCCCAGAAAGCTGGTGGCGAGCCGACGGGGACGAACAACAGGTATGCCAGCATGCTGACCGCTGCGCTGGGGAGTATCGCCGCCTTCGCGCCAAACCTGTCTACGATCGTTCCGGCAGGAAAAGTGAGCAGCAAGTTGATCAATGCCATGACGGCGAAGACGCCACCGATCTGTCCCTCCGAAAGCCCGGCCTGCTCCGAGCCCATGAGGGGCAGAAGCGCCTGGCGGCCGGAGCGTGCGAAGAACACCGCTGCACTGACGAGACCAGCGAGGAGGAACCCCGAGATGAGGAGCACCCCCCACGCGTTTCCCCCGTCGTCGTCCTTCCCCTCGTCGCCTTCCGGCGCCCTGACGTCCCCGGCAGGCCGCGTTTCCGGTACCCGCAGGAGATTCCAGACCGCGGCGGCGAAGGTTGACCCGCCGACGAGATAGAACGGTGCCCGGAGCCCCGCCATCTCCGCTGTGATCCCGCCGACGGCAGGACCCAGTGTCACGCCGAACAGCAGTGCGCCCTGGTTGAGGGCCATCAGACGGCCCCGGTTCTCGTCGTTCGCAATGTCCGTGATGGCGATCGTCGCCCCGGTCATGTAGATGGCCGAACCGACCCCGGCGACGAAGCGCCAGGCAAGAAGGAGTTCGAACGTCGGCGCGGTGCCGGAAAGGATGTTGCCTACCCCCGAGAGGAGCGGTCCTCCGACAAGCAGCAGGCGGCGACCCCAGCGATCTGCGACGAATCCCGCCGGTACGTTGAAGATCAGCCGGGCCAGCGCGAAGGCGCTGAGCGACGCCCCAACCGCCGCCGCCGACACCCCGAAGGTCTTGGCAAAGAGGGGCAGGATGGGCCCGACGAACCCCTGCCCCAACATGACCAGGGCAGTGCTCGTGCAGACCACGAAGACCGCCTCGTTCTCCCTCAGGAGGTGGATCCTTGAGGACACCGGTCCACGCTGAGCCACGCGCGCCATCTTACGCCGGGGTCCGGTGAACCGATGTTGTTGTTTGACCGGCCCCGCGCCCAGGCCCAGACTAGCCCGCTAGCACGGAGGCGCCCCGCGGCGCGCCGCAGGAGGAAGACATGAAGGTCGGTACGGGATTCGGCGGGGGCTGGTTGACGGAAGTTGCGACCGCCGCAAGGGCGGGCGAGGAGCTCGGCTACGACTTCACGAGCACCCCGGAGATGGGGCACGACTCGATGCTCACCGCCGCCCTGGCGGCCAACGCTACCGAGCGGATCGAGATCCAGACGTCGGTGACGATCGCCTTCCCGCGCAGCCCGACTGTACTGGCCATGGAGGCCTGGGACATCCAGCACCTCAGCAAGGGGCGGTTTGGCCTGGGACTGGGGAGCCAGGTCAAAGGGCACAACCAGAATCGCTTCAGCGTTCCCTGGACCCCCGCCGCGACGCGGATGAAGGAATACATCGGCATGATGAGGGCGGTGTTCGCATCCTTCCGCGGTGCGAAACCCGAGTACCTGGGGAAGCAGTACCACTTCACGCTGATGACGCCCGCGTTCAATCCCGGTCCGATCGACTACCCGGATCCGAAGATCTCGCTCGCCTGTGTGGGCGATGCCATGGCGCGCGTCGCAGGCGAGATGGCCGACGGCGTCATGCCCCACGGATTCATGACGGACAAATACATGCGCGACGTCGTCCTCCCGAATGTGGCCGTCGGCCTCAAGCGGGGAGGACGCAGTTGGAGCGACATCGAGGTCTCCGGCGGTGGGTTCACCGTCTTCGGCGAGACGGAGTCCGACATTGAACAGGGCCTCGAGCGGCTGCGCCAGCCCATCTCCTTCTACGGCTCCACTCGCAGCTACCATGAGGTCTTTGATTCACATGGCCTTCGCGATCTCGGGAACCAGCTTCACGAGCTGTCGCTCCAGGGGAAGTGGGATGAGATGCGCCAGGCAGTCACTGAAGACGTTCTCCGCGTCTTCGCTCAGACGTCGACCTACGACAAGCTGCCCCAGTTCGTGCGCGACCACCGTGAATACGCCTCGCGTCTCGGCCTCGGGCTCCCCGCCGGGACACCGGCGGAGAGAGAGCGTGCCGGCCATATTGTCAGCGAAGTCCAGAAGGTCGAGGTACCGGGCGTGCCCCGAGGGCTGGAAGACCTCTCCGTTGTGCAGGATCCGCGGGACAGGAAGTGAGATCGGCCGAGCTGCTCTGAGACGGGCGGTGACCCCGGGCGGATCGCCTGGGGGACGCGGACCTGACCGCCGGTCCAGCGGACCCGGGCGCCTGTTCCCGTTCGCCACGCCGGGCCGGATATGCAAGGCTGAGAGTTCGGTCCCACCGGTGGATGCGAGTTTCCGAGCGGGCCAACGGGCCCGAGAGGTGAGTTCTTGGCTCCGATCATCGAGGCGAGAGGGCTCGTCAAGGAGTTCAACGGATTCCGGGCCGTCGACGGCATCGACTTCGAGATCAACGAAGGCGAATTCTTCGGCATGCTCGGGCCGAATGGTGCCGGAAAGACGTCGACCATCCGGATGATCGGGTGTGTTGTACCCGTCACCGAGGGCAGCCTGACGGTCGGCGGATTCGACGTTCGCCGCCACGACCGGGAGGTGAAGTCGCTGCTCGGTGTCGTGCCGCAGGACGACAACCTCGACGAGGACCTCAGTGTTCGCCGAAACCTCGAGGTATACGCCCGCTACTACGACATCCCCCGCGAGATCGCCGCGCGGCGTATCGAGGACGGCCTCGTTTTGATGCATCTCCTCGACCGGTCCGGCGCCCGGATCAACGAGCTCTCCGGGGGGATGAAGCGGCGGTTGGTTGTCGCCCGTGCGCTCCTCAACGATCCCCGTGTACTGATCCTCGATGAGCCCACGACCGGCCTCGATCCACAGGCCCGTCATCTGGTCTGGCGGCGGCTCCGTGTGTTGCGCGAAAGGGGGGTCACGATCCTGCTCACGACCCACTACATGGACGAAGCCGAGCATCTCTGTGAGCGGATCGTCATCATGGACGGCGGACGCACTCTGGCCGAAGGCCGGCCGCGCGACCTGATACAGCAGCATGTCGGTGCCAACGTACTCGAAATGCACCTCCTCCCGGACCAGGTTGGGGAGGCGAGCGACTATCTCGTCCCGGCCCTGGGAGAGTCGGGCAGGCTCGAGCAGGTGGAGGATGTTCTCTATGCGTTCGGCGCGGACCAGTCCCACACCGCTCGGATCGAGGAGATCGCGGGCGATCCCTATCGCGTGCTTTACAGGCGGGCGAACCTCGAGGACGTCTTTCTAACCCTGACCGGAAGGGTTCTCGCAGAATGACTCAACAGGCAACAGCCGAAAGTCCCGGTGCCGGGCAGTCCGGCGACGGGGGCCGCGGCAACGGCTGGGGAGTTGTGCCGGGTCTCGGGGTCGCAATACCCGGGAGGCGCTCGATTCGTGTCTGGCAGAGGAACCGCGACGTCTATTTCCAGCTCTGGAGAACGGAACTGTTCCCGCCGGTGCTCGAGCCCGTCATCATGTTCGTGGCCCTGGGACTCGGGTTGGGCACCTACGTCGAGTTGAGCAACGACTCGGACTACATTCAGTTTCTGGGACCCGGCGTACTCGCCATGTTCACAATGTTTGCGGCCACGTTCGAGGCTCTCTGGGGTGCCTACTTCCGGCTCGATCAGCACGGAACCTATGCAGCGATCCTGGCGACGCCCACTCGCCCGGAGGAGATCATCGCCGGTGAGATCCTCTGGGCCGCCTCGCGGGGGGCGATAAATGCCGTCCTCATCCTCATGGTGATGCTCGTTCTGACGCCCTTCTACGGTGTCATCGAATCGCCGCTTGCTCTACTCGCCGTTCCTGTTGCTTTCATGACCGGGCTGTTGTTTGGATCGTTCGGGCAGGCTTACGTGAGCATCGCCCGGTCAGTGAGCCAGCTGAACTACTTTTTCAGCCTGCTCATCCTGCCGATGTTCTGGTTTAGTGGTGGCTTCTTTCCGCTCGACGAGTTGCCCGGCTGGGCCGCCACGGCGTCCTGGTTCACCCCTCTTTATCACGGCGTGGAGCTGAACAGAGGCCTCATCTCGGGCGACCTTGGGTGGGATGATTTCGGTCATCTGATCTGGCTGCTCGTCGTCCTGCTCCCGGCATCCTGGCTGGCTCTCTGGACAATGCGCCGCCGTATCGTCGAGTAGCGGTCCCGGCCGTCAGCCGTCGCCCGCTCCGGGCGGGCCCGTCGAGCGTTTCGCGTGCAACGGCTCCTTCATGAGGAATGCCATGAACGCCGCCCCCACAAAGCCCAGACCTCCAGTGACCACGGAGGCCGTCGCGAGAGTTGCGATGCCGGCTATCAGGCCGAGCAGGCCCGGACCGATCGCGGTCCCGGCGTCGCTGACGAAGCGCCAGACGCCGAGGAACTCGCCTCTGCCGTCCGCCGGCGAGAAGTCGGCGCCGAGGGTCATTACGATTCCGCTGCCGAAGCCGTTGCCGAGACCGATAAGCAGCCCGACTGCGAGGAGCCCGGCCAGGCTGGACGTCGCCGGGACGAGCATCAGACCGACTGCAAGAGTGAGAAGGCAGGGAACACCCGTCCACTTGCGGCCCCAGCGGTCCATGATGATCCCAACCGGGTAGAACAACGTCATGTCGATTGCCGCCGAGATCCCGAATATGATCCCGATCTCCGCGGGGTTGAGACCGAGATGGTCACCCCAGAGGGGGATGACCGCCTGGCGTGTGGAGCGGAGCACGCCGAGCGACGTCGTCGCAATGCCGGCGGTCATGAACACCGAGCGGTTGTCCCGCACGATCTGTCCGAGCCGCCGGTAGACGTTCTCGTCATGGCTCGCGCGGGCGTGGTCGTCATCCCCTGCAAGGAAGAAGAGGGCTGCGCAGGCGAGCGCGGCGAGGACCGCCTGGATGTAGAACGCCGCCGGTAGGCCGTAGGCCTCGGACGCGAAGCCGCCGATGAACGGTCCCGCGAAGTTCCCGATGCGATTGGTTCCACCGAGCAGCGACAGCGCTCTGCCCCGGTACTCGGTGGGGGCCACCTCGGCGACGTACGAAAGGCGTGCGAGGAGCCAGACCGCCCAGGCGCAGCCCATCACCAGGATCAGCACCGCGAGGACCCAGACCGAGGGACTCCGGGCCGCGCCCACCGCGACGACCGTCAGCGCGAGTGTGGCCGCGACCATGGCCCACTTCTCGCCGAGGCGGGAGACGAGCACACCCGCCGGCACATCAAACCCCATCGTTCCGAGACCGCGGAGCGAGACGATGATTCCCGCGAGGGCGACCGACCCCCCGAGCTCGCGCGCGAAGAGGGGGATCGCCGGAAGCACTGCGCCCTGGCCGACTGCGAACAGGAACGTCGGCAGGTAGACCGAGAGGGCGAGCGACCTCAGCCTGAAGGAAGGAGCGCCGGGCGACACCACCGGGGCAGTGTACCGACGGGACGGCGAGCGTACCGGAGCGGACGCCGGCCGGGAACGCCGGAAGAACAGCGGAGGCTACACTGAGGGCCGGGGAGGGCGCCAGCCTTTCCTCCATGCCACGCGAGGAGTTGAGGAGAAGTTCATGAAGATTCAGGACGTCGAAGGAATCGGGCCGGTTTTCGGCGAGAAGCTCGCCGCCGCCGGCGTGACGACAACGGGTTCACTTCTGAAGGCCGGCTCGTCTCCCTCCGGGCGAAAGGCGCTCGCAGCCCGCAGCGGCATCGAGGGAGGCAAGATCCTCGACTGGGTGAACCATTGCGATCTCATGAGAGTTTCAGGGGTTGGCCCCGAGTACTCCGACCTCCTCGAGGCTGCTGGAGTCGATACGGTCCGCGAGCTGGCGCAACGGCGCGCCGACAACCTTCACGCGAAGATCATCGAGGTCAACGAGGCGAAGAGGCTTGTGCGGAGACGGCCGAGCCAGGGGATGATCGAAGGCTGGATCGGCTCGGCGAAGGAGCTCCCGCGGGGTGTGACCTATTAGACAGAGAGACGGGCGGCCGGCGAAAAACGAGGATCCAGCACCTGCCGGGGCGCAGCGGAGGGGATAGTTGGCGGACACGCTTTATCTGGGGAAGGAATTCCATCCCGGGGGAGGGACGCTCGGTCCCAGGTTCCTGGTGGACTCCGATGATCTGACCACCCACGGCCTGGTCGTCGGCATGACGGGATCCGGGAAGACCGGGTTTTCGGCGGTTCTCATCGAGGAGTGCCTGAAAACCGGCATCCCGGTCCTTGCAATCGATCCGAAGGGAGATCTCGCCAATCTCGGGTTCTGCTTTGAGACGCTCCAGGGCTCGCAATTCGAACCGTGGATGGACCCGCTGGCGGCGAGTCGCGATGACCAGACGGCTGCCGAGGCAGCCGTCGAGGCAGCCTCGTTGTGGCGCGCCGGCCTGGCGGACTGGGATATCGGTCCCGAGCAGCTGGCCGCCTACAAGAGCGGGCACGAGTTCCGGATCCTGACCCCCGGCTCCACGGCCGGGATCCCCGTGAGCCTGGTCGACTCGCTGGCGTCTCCGGCCCAGGACGTCCTGGACGATGCCGAAGAGTTGCGAGAGCAGGTCGACGGCGTCGTCTCTGCCCTGCTCGGCCTCGTGAGGATCGATGTCGATCCCGTCAGTTCCCGTGAGTACATCCTCCTCCATACGCTCATCGGCAACGCGTGGCAGAGGGGGGAGACGCTGACTCTCGAGGGACTGATCGGCTCCGTCGCCAATCCGCCGATCGAGAAGCTTGGAGCACTCCCCCTGGAGACCGTCTATCCGGCGGACAAGCGCCGGGACCTGATGCTCGCTCTCAACGGCATCCTGGCGTCGCCACAGCTTGCTGCCTGGCGGGAGGGCGAGCCGATCGACATTGACCGCTGGCTCCACGCCCCCGACGGGCGCCCGCGGCTTTCAGTCGTCTACACCGCCCATCTGGAGGACCGCGACCGGATGGCTCTCACTGCCCTGATACTGAATCGCGTCAAGAGCTGGATGAGACGCCAGCCCGGCACGGGCGAGCTTCGCTGCCTGCTCTACATGGACGAGATCTATGGGTACTTTCCGCCGACTGCGAATCCGCCCACGAAGCAGCCGCTTCTCACCCTCCTGAAGCAGGCGCGCGCGTTTGGAGTCGGGGTCCTTCTGGCAACGCAGAACCCGGTCGACCTGGACTACAAGGGCCTCGCGAACATGGGGTTCTGGGCGATCGGCCGCCTGCAGACGCCCCAGGATCAGAATCGCGTGCGCGAGGGTGTCGAGGCGGCACTGGAGGGCGCAGACCTTGGATTCGATTTCGACAGCGAGATCGCCGGGGTGCAGAAACGGGTCTTCCTGGTTCACGATATCCATCGCAAAGCACCGGCGCTCGTCCACACGAGATGGGCGATGTCCTATCTGCGCGGTCCCGTCACGAAAGAGGAGGTCTCGCAGCTGGCCCGGCTTTACGGGATGGAGGCGGAGGCGGCAATAGTTCCCAGCGCGACCCATGCCGGCGACCCATCCGGCAGCGGCCGAGCCGGCGCCGTCCAACCCCAGGATGCGGGCTCTCCCCGGCGGTTCCATGCCGTGCCGGCGGTGACCGGTCTCGAATCGAGTTTCTGGAACCGTCGCAGCGGTGAACTCGCCAGTCCCCACCTCTACGTCAGAGCGGCCGTCCGTTACAAGGTCGGCTCCGTTCTGACCGACGAGGAAACGAGAGATCTGCTGTTTTCGATGGCCGGCGCCGCCAGCGCCAACGAAGTGCTCGAAGGAGAGCCCCTCGACGTGGGCGATGCGTTGCTCGACTCTGAGGACCCGCCCGACGGCCTCTCGTTTGAGGACCTCCCGCGGTTTCTTCTGGGCCGCAGTCCCAGGCGTCAGATCGAGCGGGCGCTCCGCAACCGGCTTGACGACAGGCTCGCCCTCCGGCTCTGGTACGACCCCGACACGCGGACTCTGGGGCAGCCGGGGGAGGACGAGTCTACGCTGGCGGCGAAGGTCCGCGAAGCCCCTTCGCAGCTCAAGAAGCGAAGCCGTCTGGAGAAGCGGCTCGAGAAGAAACGGTTGCAACTCCAGGCCAAGAGGAGTGAGAAGCAATCGCGGCGTTTTGAGAAGTGGGTGTCCCTGGGAACCGCCCTGCTCTCGAATGTCCGAATCTTCACCGGCCGCAAGAGGACGGTGTCGGGCGCAGGGACGGTTCTCAGCAAGAGCAGGATGGAGAGCACGGCCGCCGCAAGGATAGAGCAGCTCGAGGCTGAGGTGGCAGCGCTCGAGGGGGACGTCCGGGCGCTGTCCGAGATCGATACGTCGCGGTTCGAGCAGCGCCTGATCAAGCCCACGAGCACGAATGTGGCACTTCTGCGCTATCGGCTAATCTGGATCTACTAGGAACAAACGAGGAGCGCCTGAGATGGAGAAGCTTGTTACCGAACTGGCAGAGAAGTTTGGAATCCCGGAGGACCAGGTCAGCAAGATCGTGGGTGGGGTGATAGACCACCTGAAGAGCAACCCCGATGCAGTGTCCGGCCTTCTCGGCGGTGGTGAGGGAGGTGGTATCGGTGGGAAGCTCGGCGGTTTCCTGAAGCGCTGACCGGGGGATCGCGGCTCGAGACCTCGTCCGCGGTCAGCCGCCGACCCCGCTGAGCCGTTTCCGCTTCGTGGCCACGTAGTCGACGAGGATGTACTCGCCGAGCTTCTCGGGGGTCGTGTAGAAGACACGTCCCTTGTTTATCCGCGCCACCTGATTGACGAACTCCTTCAGGTAGTAGTTGCGGTCGAGCATGAACGTGTTGATCGTGATCTTCTTTCGCGTGGCCTTCTTGACTTCTTTCAACGTCTCCCTAATTGTTATGGGCGACGGTGGATAGGCGAAGTAGCTGCGGCCGTTTTCGAGATGGGCCGTCGGCTCACCATCGGAGATCATGATGATCTGTCGCGTCCCGACCGTGTGCCGGGCGAGCAGTTGCTGCGCGATGATCAGCGCGTGGTGCATGTTCGTTCCGAGCACCGACTCGTCCCAGCGGACGTACGGCAACTGGTCGGACTTCAATTCGCGCGCATAAGCACTGAATCCGACGATGTACAGCGAGTCCTTCTGGAACTGAGCTGAGATGAGATTGCTCAAGGCCATAGCGACCTTCTTGGCCGCCTGGAAGCTCCCCCGCAGCGCCATGGACCAGCTCAGGTCGAGAAGGATCACCGTCGCGGTCTGTGTGAGGGATTCCGTGCGGTAGACCTCGAAGTCGTCCGGACTGAGGTGCACGGGCACGCCCGGTCCCTCGCGCTGCATCGAGTTCATCATCGTCTTCTGGATGTCGAGCGCGAACGGGTCCCCGAATTCGTACCCCTTGGTGTTGTCCGTTCGCTCACCGCCGATGCCCGCATCGAGTATCTGGTGTTTGCCCAGGTTCTCTTTCTTCAGCTGCGCGTAGATCTCGGCGAGCGCACGCTGGCCGATCTTGCGGTTGCCGCGCGGTGTCAGCTCGTAGCCTTTCCCCTTCTTCCGGATCAGGCCGGCCTCCTCGAGGATCTCGAGGAACTGCTTCAGCTGGTCCAGCGTCTCCTTCGCCTCCGGCCCGAGCAGATCTTCGAGCTTGTCCGCATCGATGTCGTCGATCTCACCGCCGTACTGCGTTCGCTCAATCTGACGTTCGAGCTCGTCGATCGATTGCATCTGATCCATCAGGGCCATCGCCGACTGAAGATCCAGCTCTTCATCGCCCCTGAACGGGTACTGGTTCCTGAGGTCCTGCATCGGGAAAAGAGACTCGAGGTTCTGGGCGAGGTCGCTCATCATCTCGGAGAGTTCGGGATCACCCATGCGGTCGGAAAGCAGGTCCTGGAGCTGCTGGCGCATCTCCCCGGGCATGCTGTCGAGCAAGCTCTGCATCTGGCCGATCGACTGCTGCATCTGGGCGACGAGCTCATCCAGGGACTGGGGCGGGTTGTCGCCGAACAGGTCGCCGTACTTCTCCATGAACTCGTCGAAGTTCGGCTCGTTCCCTGCCATCCGGTCGCGGATCATTTCGTTGAGGTCGCGAACCATGTCCTTCATGCGCTCGATGTCCTCGGGCGTCATGTTCTGGATCTGGTTGGAAAGGTCCTTGAAGAAGGTGTCCATCATCGCCTTCTTCAGGCTCTCGAGGAGTTCGTTGAACCGCGCCTGGGCTTCCGGATCCATGAACTCGTAGTTCTGGAGCTGGCGAATCTGGCTGGGAACGTCCTCCGGGAGGTCGCTCAGGAAGTCCTGCTTGCGGTGAGCGATGTTCCTGAGCATGTCGGCGAACTCGCTCGATGGCACGGGCGACTCATTCGCGCCGTCACCGCGGGGCTGTCCGGCCCGTTCGCCACTCTCTCCCTGATCGGGGGATCCGCCCCCCTGGGATTGCGGTTTAGCGCCCGGAGCCTCACCGGGCATTGAGCGTTCGCCG
>CAZHMF010000001.1:12329-19044 GCA_964533605.1 uncultured Anaerolineaceae bacterium | reverse complement strand
CCGTCGCCGCCGTCTCCCTGATGCTGCTGAGCCGCGTCCGCTTCCGCCAGGCGGCGCTCCAGGGTGTTCTTTTCGAGGTCAAGGATTTCGTCGAGCTGCCGCCGCAGGTCATCGAATACCGAGCTCAGGTCAAATCGGTCGAGCTGTTGCCGTCGCTGCTGCCGGAGCTGCTGCAAAAGGTCACGCAGACCCTTCCTCCGGTCTCCCGTCGGGTTGCGCATCCCCCGCTGCATGAGGTTGCGGAGGGCATGCTCGAGGTCGCCGAAGTTCATGAGATCGTCGGTCAGGCTTTCGAGGATGTCATCGGCGGTGAACTCGGGGACATCCTGGGTGCCGTCCCACATGGAATAGCGGAAACGTAGCGTCACGCAGCCCTCCCTGCCTGCAGCGGCTGGTTAACAGGCTATAGAACGCCGCCCCGGTTGTCACAACGATGGCGGCAGGGGGGAAAGACCGGGAGCCACTCGCGCAGGCGCCGGAAGATGGTGCTCCCCCGTTGGGCGCTCTTGTTCAGGAAGTGCCGCGAGAAGGTCAGCCCACGATGCCGCGCTCTTTGAGCGAAGCGAACCGGTCCCCGCCGAGCCCGAGGTCGGCGGAGAGGACCTCCTCCGAGTGCTCTCCGAGCCCTGGCGCCGCCGCGAGCGGGACCTGGGAAGACTCCGACAGCACTGGATTGCGCATCAGTCGCACCGGTCCGGCGGTCGGGTGCTCCACGGTGTGGATCAGTTCCCGCTCCTTGAGATGGCGGTCCGTGAAGAGATCGAGCGTGTCGAAGACGGCGCTGCAGGGCACGCCGGCGGACCCGAGAAGGTGCATGACCTCGAACTTGGTTCGCCGATGCATCCACGCACCGGCGATCTCGTAGAGGGCATCCGCGTTCGCCATCCGGGCTTCGAGAGATTCGAAGCGTGGGTCGGCGAGGAGCTCCGGGTGACCGATCGCCGCGCAGAAGGTGTCCCATTGAGTCGACGTCACCGTAAGGACGAAGACATAATCATTTGGTCCGTCTCCGGCGCACTGGTAGATGCCGCTCGGCGGCCCCCTCCTGTTTCCGATGCGGGGTTGCGGCGCCTCTCCCCAGGCAGCAAGACCGGTGGTCTTCATGAAGAACGTCACGGCCTCCTGCATGGAGGCCTCGATGTACTCTCCCTCGCCCGTCCTCAGCTTCTTTACGTAGGCGCCGGCGATCGCGAGGGCGACCTGGAGACCCGTGCCCGAGTCCGCGAAGGAGGGTTGCACCATGACCGGCGGGCCGTCCGGCTCGCCGGTTATCGAGAAGGTTCCCCCGGCCGCCTGGGCGACCCAGTCGTAGCAGTTGTAACCGGCGTAGGGGCCCCACGTGCCGAAGCCCTTGATCCGCGCGTAGATGAGGCCCGGGTTCTTGTCCTTCAGAGCGTTATGCATGAGGCCCAGGCGCTCGATTACCCCGGGCCCGTAGTTTTCGACGAAGACGTCGTAGCGGGGCACCATGTCGAGGAGGAGCTGACGCCCCTCGGGCTTCGAGAGATCGATGACGACGCTGCGTTTGTTGCTGTTGTAGTTCAGAAAGTACTGGGAGACTTGCGTCGGGTCCCGTGTTACGCCGCGCCCCGGGTCCCCGGTCGGGGGCTCTACTTTGACCACGTCCGCGCCCATCCAGGCGAGCTGTTGCGTGCAGGAGGTGCCCGCTTCGTACTGGGTCATGTCGAGGACCCGCATTCCGTCCAGTGCCGCCATCGAGTGTGAACCTCCGGAATCGCAGATCTTACTACGGGCACCGGTCCAGACGGAGCGTGACCCCGACCTTCTGTAAGCCTCGAGTTTGGTACGCTCGCGACCACGCTGCCCGGAAGGATGCACCGATGAAGCTCGCCCGTCGCGTTGAGTCTCTCCCACCGTACCTCTTCGCCGAGATCTCGAAGAAGATCGCCGCGAAGAGGGCGGAGGGGCAGGACATCGTCACATTCGCGATCGGTGATCCCGACCTCCCGACGCCGGACCACATCATGGCGGCTCTCCATCGAGCGGCCGACGACCCGGCCAATCACCGCTACCCCGAGTCCGAGGGCCTTCCGGAGCTCAGGCAGGCCATCTCGGACTGGTATTCGCGCCGCTTCGACACCTACTTCGACCCGGAGAAGGAATGTCTCCCCCTGATCGGTTCGAAGGAGGGTATCGGACACATCGCGCTCTGCTTCATCGACCCGGGCGACCTGGCGATCGCCCCGGACCCGGGGTATCCCGTCTATGAGATCGGAACCATGTTCGCCGGCGGCGAGACGTACAAGGTCCCCTGCACCAGGGAGAACGGCTGGCTGGTCGACTTCGACTCGATCCCCCAGGACGTGGCAGCCCGCGCGAAGCTCATCTGGCTCAACTACCCAAACAACCCCACCGGCGCCGTCGCCGACCTCGCCTTTTTCGAGCGCGCGGTCGCCTGGGCGAAGCACTACGACGTGGCGATCCTTCACGACAATCCGTACTCCGACGTCTGCTACGACGGCTTTATCGCCCCCTCGATCTTCGAGGTCGCCGGCGCCCGTGAGGTGGCCGTCGAGTTCAATTCGTGGTCGAAGATCTACAACATGACCGGCTGGCGGATCGCGATGATCGTCGGCAACGAGTCGATGGTCGACGCCCTGATGCGGGTGAAATCGAATCTCGACAGCGGCATCCCGCAGGCGATTCAGCGGATGGCGATCGAGGCGGTGCAGGGGTCGCAGGACTGTATCGCCGAGCACAACGCCATCTACCAGCGGCGCCGCGACCGCATCGTCTCCGTGCTCTCCGGCCTCGGCCTCAGCGTGGATCTCCCGAAGGGCTCGCTCTACGTCTGGGCCGGCCTGCCGGAGGGCGTGACCAGTGCCGACTACGCCGCCAGGCTGATCGAGGATTGCGGTGTGGTCGTCACTCCGGGCCGGGGTTATGGGCTCCAGGGCGAGGGCTATATCCGCCTCAGCGTGACCACGCCCGACGACCAGCTCGAGGAGGGCCTTGCCCGGCTCGAGCGCTGGAGCGGAATGTGACGGGCGCGCCGGCGCGCCCCCCGGCCGGGCTGAGATGCCCGCACGCCGCGTAGAATCGAGTCTGTGCCGAGAAAGACTCACTCCACAGCAGCGACCGCCGAGCAGGCTTATCTCGTCGCAGCGGACCTTCGCGGGTCGCTGCTCAGTGCGAAGGATTCGCTCGATGAACTCGCCGAACTGGCCCGTACGGCCGGCGCCGAGGTCGCCGGCCGGGTGTCTCAAAAGCTCGATCACCCCGTCGCTGCGACCTACCTGGGCAAAGGGAAGGTCGCGGAAGTCGCCGCCGAGAGCCGCCGCCTCGGAGCGACGGTGATCGTCTTCGACGATGAGCTATCGCCATCGCAGCAGCGGAATCTGGAGCGGGCGCTGGACGTCAAGGTCATCGATCGCACCGCCCTGATCCTGGATATCTTTGCGACCAGGGCACGAACGAAGGAGGGGCGTCTCCAGGTCTCTCTTGCGCAGATGGAGTATCTTCTCCCGCGTCTCGCAGGCCAATGGTCTCACCTCGAGCGCATGGAGGGTGCGATCGGGACGCGGGGTCCCGGAGAAACGCAGATTGAGACGGACCGTCGATTGGTGAGGGCGCGGATCACCAAGATCCGGAAGGACATCGAGGAGGTGCGCACACAGCGCGAGCTCTACCGGCGCCGCCGCCGCAAGAGCAACATTCCCGTCGTTGCCCTCGTCGGGTACACGAACGCAGGCAAGTCCACGCTGATGCGCAGACTCTCGGGCGCCGACGTGCTGGCTGAGGACCGGCTCTTCGCCACGCTCGATCCCGTGACCAGGCGTGTGCGCATGCCCTCCGGTGCGACCGTGCTGCTCACGGACACCGTGGGCTTCATTGAGAAGCTCCCGACCCAGCTGGTAGCTGCCTTCCGGGCGACGCTGGAAGAGCTGGCTGAGGCCGACCTGATCGCCCATGTCGTGGACGTGGCGCATCCAAACGTCATCGAGCATGTGCAGTCGGTGGAGGCAACCCTGCGTTCCCTGGGCGCAGACGGTGGACCGCGGCTGACGCTGCTGAACAAGGCAGACCTGCTCCGCCATGCGGACGGCAGCGCCGTGACAAGTCTGAAGGACGCGGTTGCGGAGGCCCCGCCGCCGTTCGGAGCAGCGAACGGGGCTCTGCTCGTCTCCGCAACGCGGCGCTGGGGACTCGATCAGATACCTGGACGGATCGAGGATGCCCTGGCCGCGGCGGCATCAGAGGATGGGAGCGGCGGCGGTGAGCCGGGCGCCGGCCGGCGGGATACCGCGATTGAACCACCTCCCGGGAGGGGGTAGAACAGCGCCTATGCCCGAGGAAGAACGCCCGGGGCCGTTGAGCGGTTACCGGGTTCTCGACCTGACAGACGCAAAGGGACAGCTCTGCGGCCGGCTCCTCGGCGAGCTCGGCGCGGATGTGATCAAGGTGGAGCCACGGGGGGGCGACCCCGCTCGGGACCTGGGGCCGTTCTACCGCTCCCAGGAGGGTCCCGAGCACAGCCTCTGGTGGTGGGCGATGAACGCCGGCAAGCGCTCAATCACCTGCGAGCTGCGCCTCGAGGCGGGACGCGAGCTACTGCGCCGGCTGGTTGAAGGGACGGACATCCTGATCGAGACGTTCGCTCCCGGCAGTGCCCGCGAGATGAGTCTCGACTATGCGGCTCTCGCAGAGCGGAACGCGGGGATCGTCGTCGTGTCCATCACGCCGTTTGGGTTGGATGGACCCTACTCCGGCTGGGCGGCCACCGACATCGTCGCCTCGGCGATGGGCGGTCACATGTACCTCAACGGGGACGAGGAGAACGGTCCCGTCCGCTCGCTCCCGCCCCAGGCCTATGCCCAGGTCAGCGCTCAGTCTGCCGTCGGCGCCCTCGTCGCGCTCTACGGAAGAGCGGCGAGAGAGGGACGGGGCCAGCACGTCGATGTGTCCGCGCAGGAGGCGATGACCCTCGCGATGGACAACGCGCAGCAGACCTGGGATATCCGGCGGGTGAACATAAGCGGACCGGGCCTACGCCGGAACGTCGGTGGCTTTATCGGGATGCGCTATCTCTACGAGACCGCAGATGGCTGGGTCGCCGCCCTGCAGGCCGGCGGGCTCGTGGGGCCGAACGCAAACGCCATGATCGACTGGCTCGCCGAAGGGGGCGAGGCCGGCGAACTGGACGACCCCGCCTGGCGCCGGAAGCTCACCGCCCAGGAACCACTGACGGACGGTGAGAAGGCCCTTGTCGAGGAGCGGATGGCTGCCTTCTGCCTGCCCCGCCGAAAACTCGAGCTGGTCGAGGGCGCTCAGTCGCGCGGAGCAGGTTGGGCGCCGGTGTTCACGCCCGCGGACCTCGTTGAATCCCGGCATCTTCGCGAGCGCGAGTACTGGATTCGTGTCCAGCACGAGGATCTCGGCGAGTCGTTCATCTACCCGGGCCCGCCGTTCCGGCTCTCGCAGACCCCGTGGAAGCAGCGCGGGCGAGCGCCTCACATCGGCGAGCACAACGCTGAAATCTACGAGGAGATCGGGCTTTCCCCGCAGGATCTGAGGCGGCTCAAGTTGAGGATGGTCGTGTGAGCAACGAACGGACGGGCGTCTTTGCCGGGATCAGAGTGGCCGACTTCGCGTGGGTCGGCGTAGGTCCGATCGTTTCGAAGTATCTCGCTGATCACGGTGCGGAGGTCATTCGCATCGAGTCGAACACGTACCCGGAAGCTCTGCGCCGCGCTCCACCCTTTGTGGACGATGAGCCTGGTGTCGATCGGTCGGGCTACTATGCCAATTTCAACAGTTCGAAGCTCGGCGTGTCGCTCAACCTCAAGCATCCCCAGGGGGGCGAACTTGTTCGCCGTCTCGTCGAGAAGTGCGACGTCGTTACCGAGTCATTCACGCCGGGGACGATGGAGCGGTTCGGCATCGGGTACGAGGACCTCCGGCAGGTGCGGCCGGACCTCGTGATGATCGCAATGCCGTTGTTCGGCCAGACCGGCCCCTGGTCCGGGTTCTCCGGCTACGGGCATGTCCTTCAGGCGGCAGCGGGGTTCAGTCATCTGACCGGCTTCGCCGATGGACCGCCGATCGGAACGGGCATTGCCTACACTGACTTCCTTGCGCCCCACTTTGCCGCCGCAGCCTTGATCGCGGCCCTCGATTATCGCCGCCGAACGGGCACCGGGCAGTACATTGACTTCGCTCAGCTCGAGGCGGCGATCCACGGGCTCGGTACCGCCGTCCTCGACTTCACGGTCAACGGGAACGAGCAGGTCCGGATCGGCAACCGCGATCTGAACGCGGCGCCCCACGGCTGTTACCGGGCGCGCGACGGCAAGTGGATGGTGATCGGCTGCGAGACCGAGGATCACTGGAATGCGCTCAAGGCGGCCATGGGCCGCCCTGAGTGGGCGGATCTCGAGCGCATGCGGCGCCGCCGCCAGCGACTCGAACAGCAGAAGGAGATCGACCGGCATCTCAGCCACTGGATCGAGGACAACACGCGCCACCCCCGGGACCCGGAGTGGGTGAAGAGCGAGAACCCCGAGCATCCGCCGCAGCGGCGCTACACAAGCTTCGAGCTGATGCAATTCATGCAGGGATTCGGGGTCCCCTGCGGGGTCGTACAGAGCTCCGAAGACCTTCGCAACGATCCTCAGCTGGAACACCGCGGCCACTACCGGATGCTGGACCATCCGGTGATGGGGAAGCGCTCCTACGACGGCCCCGCTTTCCGCCT
>CAZHMF010000001.1:0-12229 GCA_964533605.1 uncultured Anaerolineaceae bacterium | reverse complement strand
CCCGGTTCGGGGGCCGTGAACGTGAGCGTGTAGCCCTCTCCGCCGTTGATGAACTCCCCGCGCGCTCCCTCGGCGACGGGATCCCCGCCCGGTTCGGTGAGGACGGCGAGATTGTGGAGGATCGCTCCCTGATTCTCGAACGTGAGTGTGACCTCCTCGCCGGCGGTCGCCGAGAGCTCGGTCACGTTGAACTGGATGTCGGTCGCGATGACGTCGGCGCCCCCGGCTGCACCGCCCGAAGCGGCGCCACCCGGGCCTCCCTCGATGACCGTGAAGGTGCCGAACATCTCAGTCGGGTGGAGGTCGCACTGGAAGTAGTACTCACCGGGTCCCGGTGTCGTAAACGTCAGTGTTTCCTGCGCCCCTCCATCGAGAAACTCGCCGCGCGCCGACTCGCTCAGGAGCTCTCCCCCTTTTGAATCGTAGAACGCGAGGTTGTGGAGAACGGCACCATCGTTCTGCAGTGTGAACGTGACTTCGGTGCCGGGGGCAGCAGACAGTGTCGGCTGATCGAACTTGTTGTCCGTGGCGACGACGAAGAAGGGGTCGGGCTGATCAGTGCCGCCGTCCCCGTCGGCGACCGCCACCGCCCCGTCGTCGACGACGCCGGCGATGATCCCGACTGCGAAGCCACCGATCACCAGCGCACCGAGGGCGGTCACGATGTGCGTCAGCGTGAAGCGGACCGGTGCTTCCCTCGTGTCGCGAACCACGTCCATGTCGAAGGCCTGGACTGAGCCGGTGACCACCTGGTCGCCCGCCTCACTGAGGGTGTCGAGCAGCGAGCCCTTTGCGGCGTCGTATCCGGCGAAGTCGTCGCGGCTGGCCCAGACCGTCTCGGCGAGCGCCTGTGACGGACCGCCGGCTTCCCGGGTCACCGACAGACGCAGGTCGACGAATCCCGGGCGGTCGCGAAGGTCGCGCTCCGCCGCCTCCAGCGTGTGAATGATGCCCCCGTCGGCGTTCGCGGCTTCGAGTTGGCCTTCCGCGACGAGGAAGGTGATCACCTGGGTGTGGCGTGCCGGGAGGGGCGTCGCGCCCTGCTTATCGCCGGCACCAGAGGAGAGGACTCTGCCTTCGAGGGCCCACGCGAGAGCTGAGACAACCAGGAGCGCCGCTGTGCCCCCCAGGACCGGGGCGGTTGCACCGGAGTTGTCTTCGTTCGCGGCCCAGAACAGGGACAGCCCGAAGATGAGGACGGCCGTGGCCACCAGATATGGCCAGAGACCTGGCCGGGGGGTGCTCTCAGGAAGCGACATCCCGTGTGCTTCGCCCTGTCCGCTTCCGTCCTGATCCATGCTGAACTCCTCTGGCCCCCGGGACCCTTCTAGCTGCGTGGGTGTCTTCGCTCTCGGTCGTGAAGCTTCCGGCCTTGCGACCGTGTAGAGAATCTTCGCGCAGTAGGCGGATTCTGGCGACACCCCGCCGGGTAACGACGGCTACATGTATATGTTGGCCCCGGATTCAGCGTCAAGACAGCCGTCCCGAGGCCGCCGGTCCGGGAGGGCGAAGGGCGAGCATCGCGACGGCCGTCGCCACGGCCCAGATGAGCGATCCGACCACGGTGTGAGCGACTGCCAGGGTGTTCGGAAACTCGTACCAGACGTTGAGTGCTCCCAGGAACACCTGGCCCGCTGAGAGGATCAGGAGCGAAACGAGGAGCCGCCCCGACCATTGGAACGAACCCCTTGCCAGCGCCACGATCGCGATCAACCAGAGCTGTGCGACGGCGAACGCAACCACCACGTAGCGGTGGAGCATGTGGTAGAGCTCCTGGCGGTCCCCGGGCAGGAAGTCCCACCCCCGGCAGGCCGGCCATGCCGGACAGGCCGAGCTGGCGCCGCTCTCCGGGAGGTAACCGCCGAGCCAGACGGCGGCTCCGAGCACCACGAGCGTGACCAGGGCCGCCGTCCCGGTTCTGCTGGTGACGAAGGACTTCGAAGGCGGTGCCCCCTGAATCTCGTGCTCGATCTCGATCGCCACTGCGACCAGGGCGCCGAGGATCACGTAGGCCGTCAGGAGATGGGTGGCGACGATGACGGGAGGTAGTTCCCAGAGGACGGTAATCGCACCGAGGATCCCCTGGATCCCCACGGCCGGCACGATCACAACCGCAACGACCCAGATCGCGGGGCGGGAACGGAACGTGCGCCGGCAGGCGACGGCGAGCGCGATCACCAGAAGCCCGACGCCGATAGCGATGACCCTGTGGGTGACTTCGATGACGGGGTGTTTCTCGCCGGGGGGCAGGATTCCACCGTGACATGTCGGCCAGTCGGGGCAGCCGAGTCCCGATCCTGTGGCACGAACGATCACTCCGGCCCCGATCAGGAGGATGGTGGAGATGACCGAGGCCACGGCAAGGCGGCGCGCGAGGATCATGGGTGCTCCACTCAGCTTGGCTTCCGCCGGTTCGTAGAGCCGGGCGGGCGCGCGGCAGGCGCGCGTAGAGAGTGACACAGGACCCTCTGAGCTGCCAGCGCCGGACAGGCCCGCAGTCCGCCACTGCTTTGCAGGGCGGTCCGGGCTGTGGACAATGCCGCTGGAAGGGGGCCGAGATGGATTGGAAGGATACCCCGGAGCAGTCGACGTTCCGTAGACAGGTGCGGGCTGTTATCAAAGCGAACCTGCCCCGGCGTTACAAGGAGATGGCGGCGAAGGGCGGACCCGGGGAGCGGCAGTGGGAGTTCGATCGGAAGTCGGACGAAGCCGGGGCCCGCAAGGCGGCGGTCGACTGGCACGCTGCTCTCCAGGAGCACCGCTGGGTGGCGCCCCACTGGCCCCGCGAGTACGGCGGCGGCGGGCTCACGCCGATGGAGCAGTTCATCCTCAACCAGGAGATCGCCCGCGCCGGAGCCCCCGGCGTCGGTGGCTCGGGTGTGGCGATGCTCGGGCCGACGATCATCCTTCACGGCTCCGAGCAGCAGAAGAGCAGGTACCTTCCTCCAATCCTTGGCGGGGACGCCACCTGGGCCCAGGGCTATTCCGAGCCCGGAGCCGGCTCCGACCTTGCCTCGTTGCAGACCCGAGCGGTACGCGACGGCGACGATCTGGTGCTCAACGGCCAGAAGATCTGGACCTCCGGAGCGCACACGGCCGACTCCCTGTTCGCTCTCGTGCGGACGGATCCGACAGCACCGAAGCACCGGGGAATATCCTTCGTGCTTATCGAAGACATTCACGCCCCCGGGATCACGGTCCGCCCTCTGGTCGATCTCGGCGGACGCCACTACTTCAACGAAGTGTTCCTCGAAGATGTGCGCGTTCCTGCCGGAAACATCGTCGGCGAGGAAAACCGCGGCTGGTACGTGGGGATGACGCTGCTCGATTTTGAGCGCTCGAACATCGCGGGTGCGATCGCCGCAAAGCGCACGATCGAACGCCTCATCTCGACGATCGGCGCAAATCCGGATCTGCGACGGCGTGTGAGCCGGTCGGCGGCGCGGGCAGAGATCGCTCAGCGCTACATCGAGTCCGAGGTCATGTATCAGTTCTCGCTGCGCGTGATCTCCGTCCACGCCCGCGGTCAGGTGCCCAACCATGAGGCCTCTGTGTCGAAGCTCTTCGCGTCGGAGCTCTCGCAGCGACTCGCCCAGACGGCCATGCGGGCGACGGGCATGTTGGGCGAGCTGATGGGAGGAGACGGCGGCGGCGAGTTCGGCCATTACTACCTCGGCATGGTGCCCGCCACCATCCGCGGCGGCACCTCCGAGGTGCAACGCAACGTCATTGCTACCAGAGGGCTCGGCCTGCCCAGAGGCTAGCCTCGTTCAGGTATGCCACTGGAACTTCTGAGGTTTGCGCTGGGCCCGCGGATTGATGGCGATATGCACCAGGGCCGGTCCCTCACCCTCGTTCGCGGCGGTCAGCGCGGGAAGCAGCTCTTCCGGTCGCTCGACGAAGTAGCCGGCGCCTCCGAAAGCCTCCATGACCTTCTCGTAGCGGGCGCCGGGGAGGAGCACGGAGGGTGGTGGAGGGCGGTCCTCCCGCAGTTCGCTGACGCCACCGCCGATCCCGTTGTTGTTGATGACAACGACCGTCACCGGAAGCTTGTACCGGCACATGGTCTCGCATTCCATGCCGCTGAAGCCGAAGGCGGCGTCGCCCTCGACGGCTACGATCCGCTTCCCGGGGTTCACCACGGAGGCAGCCACGGCAAAGCCCATGCCGACACCCATCGTTCCATACGTTCCGGCGTCGAGACGAGTCCGTGCTTCGCGGTTTGGGAGGATCGTGCGGCCGATGTCCATCGTGTTCGCACCCTCGCTCACGATGATCGTGTGCGCCGGCAGCGTGTCGCGGATATCCTTTAGTACGCGCTGATAATTCATCGGCACCGCGTCGTCAGCCATCATCCGGGCGGTGAGCTCCTCGTTCGCCCGTGCTCCCGACGACAGCCCCGTCCGCCAGGTGGTCTCCACCGGGTACTGCCAGGGCTCTTCCGCGAGCGCCCGGTTGAGCTGGGCCATGACTGCTTTTCCATCGCCCACGAGGGCCACCTCCGCCGGGACGTTCGTCCCGATCTCCTCACCGGCGATGTCCAGCTGAACAACTCTCAGGTCCTCCCGGTAGCGAGGGGGGAGTCCGAAGTGCAGGATCCAGTTCAGCCGCGCGCCGAGGAGGAAGACGAGATCGGCGTTCTGGAGCGCGAAGGTGCGGGCGGCCGCGACGGAGAGCGGGTGATCGTCGGAGACGACCCCCTTCCCCATCGGCGTCGCCAGGTAGGGGAGCTGGGTCTTCTCGATGAACTCCCTCACTTCGTCCTCGGCGCGGGCCCAGGCCATCCCCTTGCCCACGATGACGAGCGGATTCTCGGCGGTCTTGATGGCCGCCAGGGCCGCTTCCACGCCTTCGGGCGGTGCTTCCGGCCGGGCGGGATCGGGCACGCGCGGGAGGCTCGTGACGCCGTCGGGATTGACCTCAGCGAGGAGGATGTCGTCCGGCAGGTCGAGGTAGACGGGCCCGGGACGGCCCTGGAGTGAATGGCGAACCGCCTGCTCCACGTAGTACGGGATGCGGCTTGCTTGCTCGACCGCGTGGGCATACTTCGTGAACGGCCGCACGGCGTTGACCTGGTCCTCCTCCTGGAATGCGCCCATCCCGTTCTGACCGATTGCGGACGCGCCACCGATGTGGATCATCGGCCAGCAGTTCTTCTTCGCGTTGGCGAGGCCGGCCATGGCGTGCACGACGCCCGGCCCCGGAACGGTCGCGCACCCCTGCGGGCGGCCGGTGAGGTAGCCGGCCGCGTGTGCTGCGTAGGAAGCGGCCTGCTCGTTCCGCATTCCGACATAGGTGATTCCCTCGCGCTGGCAATCGCCTGCGAAGGCGGTGATGGGGAATCCCACCACACCGAACATGTAGTCGACTCCCTGTTCCTTCAGAGAGCGGGCGAGAAGTCTTGCGCCGCTGATCGGTTCCGTGGTCAAAGTGTCACTCCTCTGCGGGAGCCGGACCGGCGCCCGGTTCCTGCGATTCCTTGTTCTTCGAGTTGCTCCAACTCTTCGGAGGTCAATCCCAATTCTTCGGAGAGAACGGCGGCCGTATCCTCTCCCAGGAGAGGCGGTGCGGTCAGCGGAGTCTCCGCGCCGGGCATCCGGATCGGCGAGCGCATGAGGATGATCTCGCCCTGGGTGGGATGTTCCACGGTCGTGAAGAACTCCCGCTCCTTGAGGTGCGGATCCTCGAACACTTCCAGCGTATCGAACACCGCGCTTGCGGCCACCCCTCCCTCGCAGAGGATCGTCATCGCTTCGTGCTTTGTCCGGTTCATGCTCCACTTGCGGATCTCGGCGTCCAGGGCGCCGGCGTTCTCGGCTCGCAGCCGCCCCGTCTGAAAGCGGGGATCGACCAGCAGGTCGTCGCGCCCGATGGCGACGCAGAACTGGTCCCACATTCGTGTACTTGCGACGGTGAGGTAGACGTAGTCGTTGGCTCCGCCGGGCGCGCACGGGTACATTCCCGTCGGCGCGCCGCCCCGGTGCCCGCGACGAACGGTGGGGGCCTTCGCCCAGTTCGTCACTCCCGTCGTGCGCATGAACATGGTCATCGCTTCCTGCATGGAGAGTTCGATGAACTGTCCCTCGCCGGTCCGGATTTTGCGGGCCCAGGCGGCGGTGACGGCGAGGGCGGTCTGCATGCCGGTCCCGCTGTCGGCGACGGTCGGACCGGGTTTGACCGGGGGTCCGTCGGGGTCGCCCGTGACTGAGAGCGCGCCGGCTGCAGCCTGGGCAAGAGGGTCGAAGCACTTCCACGTGGAGTACGGGCCGCTGAGCCCGTAGCCCTTGATGCGGGCGTAGATGATCGCCGGGTTGCGCTCCCTCATGACTTCGTAGCCGATGTCGAGCGCCTCGATCACGCCGGGACCGAAGTTCTCGACGAACACGTCGAAGCGCTCAACCAGGCTGAGCAACAGCTCGCGCCCTTCCGCGCTCTTCAGGTCGAGGACGATGCTTCGTTTGTTGGCGTTGTAGTTCAGGAAGTACTGAGAGTCATGTCGGCTCGTTGCAAATGCACGGCGCCCCGGGTCGCCGTGCGGGGATTCGACCTTCACGACGTCGGCCCCGAGCCAGGCGAGCATCTGTGTGGAAGATGTCCCCGCCTCGTACTGGGTCATGTCCAGCACTTTCAGTCCGTCGAGTGGCGGGCCCATGGAGTCCTCCTCTGCCGCGGGAGGGCCCGCAGGCGTGACGAGTTTACAGCGACGGCGGTAAGTGTTTCTCGCTGCGGCGGCTCATCTCCTGCCACGAAGGCCGTGCGGGGCGCGCGGGATGCCGGGGGGAGTCGTGAGGGTTCAGGCTGCGGCCGTGTGCCTCGGCTCCTGCACCCCGGGTTCGTCCGCAAGGGGCGGGAGGAGAACGGTGAACGTGGTGCCGCGGCCCGGGTGGCTGGTCACGTGCAATGCCCCACCGTGGCTCCGCACAGTGCCGAGCACCGCCGCGAGCCCGAGTCCGTGGCCGTAGCTCTTGGTTGTGAAGAAGGGGTCGAAGATTCGCGCAACCGTCGCTTCGTCCATCCCCGCCCCGGTGTCCTCGATCTCGATGGCCACGTACCGGCCGGGGGCGCAGGACTCACCAAGGAAGCACTCCTTGAGGAACGCCTGGCTCGCGTCGACGACCGCCGTGCGGACGTAGATCCTTCCGCCGTTCTCACCGATCGCGTCGGCGGCATTGGTTACCAGGTTCATTACCATCTGGCGCAACTGGACGGCGTCTGCCTCGACTCGCGGGAGGTCGGGCGTGAGATCCATATCGACGGCGGCCTGACGGCTGACGACCGCGAGCAGCAGCCTGACGGTGTCTTCCACGAGGCCTGAGGGTTCGGTCGGGACGACGCCCTGCTGGCCGCTGCCCGAGAACGCGAGCAGCTGGCGTACGAGCTCGCTCGCACGGTTCGCGGCGGTCTCCAGCTCGGCAAGGGATTCGTGGGCCATCTCGGAGTCCGGCGGGATCGCGAGGCGGGCAACCTGGGCGTTTCCGAGCATTGCCTGGAGCAGGTTGTTGAAGTCGTGAGCGACTCCCCCGGCGAGAAGCCCCAGGCTCTCCAGCTTGTGCGCATCCTGCAGCTTTCGATTGAGGTTCTCCCGCTCTTCCGCAGCGCGGCGAGCTTCGGTGAGGTCACGCATGATCGTGGCGATGTAGCGGCTTCCGCCGCCCTCGCTGTGGGAGAGGATCACCTGCGACACGGGGATCCGCGTCCCGTCGGCCGCAGCGACCTCCGTCTCGCCGGCCCAGGCGCCGACCGTGAGGGCTGCAGGGAGACCCTTTTCCCGGATCAGTGGGCGCGTGTCCTCCGGGTGGAACGTCTCGAGTCCGACACCGGAGATGTCGGCTCCTACGGGGATCTCGAGTGCGCGACGGGCTGCGTCGTTGACGAAGACGGCGTGTCCCTCCCTGTCGAACATCGCCACCATGTCGGGGGTGGCGCTGAGGACGGCGGCGAGACGCGCCGCGCTCGCGAGTGCCTCACGCCGCTTCTCGGCCTCGAGTACGGTGGCAAGAAACCCCGCCAGAGACACGCAGAACGAGTGCTCCGACTGCGACCAGTCTCGGGGTGCGCCGGTGTGTTCCGCGCGAACGACGCCGACTGTCTGTCCCAGCAGCCGCACGGGAACGTCGAGGACGGAGACGCTGCCGTTGGAGCCCCGAAGCCCGCCGGGCAGGCCATCCATACGGTGGTCGTTTCGGGCATCGCTCACGGCAAGAGACCCTTCGTTTCCCAGCAGCTCCAGGTATCGCGTGCAGGCGCCGAGGGCGACCGACGGAGCGGCCCTCCCGCCGGGCTGGTCCCCCTCCGGCTCGGGGCTCGCGGCGTACAGATCCAGGGTCTGGCGGCCGGTATCCACGAGCCAGACGCTCATCCCCGCGGCCGGAAGGGCCCGATAGCCGACGGCGGCTATCTCTCGCGCCGCAGCCCCCACTCCTCCTTCGCTGAAGGCGGCCGATGACGATAGCTGCTCGAGCGCCCGGTTGTGCCGGCCTAGGGCGTTTGCGCGGGTCACGGCCTCCTCTTCGGAGAGCTTGCGGGCCGTTACATCGATCGCGATCGCGATCACGGAGGCATCATCGCCGCCCGGGTGGAAGCTTCGTGCGTAACCGTCCAGCCAGACCTCGCCCCCGTTGAATGTCGTGCTCGGGATCTCCCGCCGGACGGACGTTCCGTCGCTCATCCCCACGAGCTGGATCAGAGGACCCCACTGATCCCAGGGCTCGAGTACGTCCTCCGCCCGTCTCCCCGTGAACTCCGAGCGGTCATAGCCGGCGAGGTGCGCCATCCGGGGATTCGCGTAGACGATCCGTCCCGACTCGTTGGCGAGGAGCAGCCCTTCGTCCAGGTTTTCGGCCACGGCGCGGAACCTCTCCTCGGTTCGGCGCAGGGCGACTTCGGCCCGCCGTCGCTCGATGACCTGCCGCTCCAGCTCGGCGGCCTTGGCGTTGAAGGCCGTGAGGAGGCGTTTCCGGTGCGCGTAAAGGTCTCGATTGTCGGCTGCGATGAGCCACTGACGTCCCAGCAGCAGAGAGGCCGCGATGAACGTCCCGCTGGTCAGGACGGGTACGGGATTGCCGAGCCAGGATTGCACAGCGACCGCTGCAGCGCCGGGAAGGATGATCCCGAAGGGAAGCGCCGACTGCGCGAATGTGAGGAACCGTTCTTCCTCGATCCACGAGGGGAAGGCAAAGCCGGGGTCCTCTTCGATCACGGTCGCAATGACGAGCAACCAGACGAAGCCATGCCGGATCGTGTCCATGAACGCCGGCGACATCTGCCCCGCCGTTCGGTCTCCGAGGGTGGCGGCGTCGATGACAAAGAACCCCATGAAGGCGGCCAGCAGGAGGCTCGACCGCGCTCGACCCTCACCGGTGTCCCCGAAGAAGGAGAGGACGATCAATGTCACGATGAGCGCATCGAGGACCGGGTAGGCGGTGGCTACAATGTTCGCGATCGAGCCGGGATCGCGGTGAGGTACGACGTACTGGACAAGCATCGCCGAGGCGATGATCATGACCGCCCCGACCTCGAATCCCTGTTTCGAGTCCAGGCCCAGCTGCGGTGGGGCCAGCTTGAGGATCGCAAGCAGCGCGAATCCGTAGCCGGCGATCATCAGCGCGGTCGTTACGCGTGGTGTTATTTCGCCCGGCCCGCGGATGATTTCGGCCGGCTCCACCCAGGCCGCGAGCTCCCACGAGATGAAGAGGCCGGCCAGTGCAAGTGCTCCTGCCCGTTCCTGGCCTCCCAGGCGACGAAGCGTGCAGGCAACCGCGACCAGGCCGATGAGGTAGGGAATGTGACCCAGCGAGAAGGCGTATGCCGGGTCAGAGAGTGCCTGGCGGAAGAACAGCCCGATGGACAGGGCGTAGACGAGCGCCAGGCCCGACACAGCGGGTGCGCCGAACTCCATCAGTTCCTTCGCCCGGGCCCATGACCGGCTCAAGCTGCTCCTCATGGCCGCCGCGCGGCGGCCTGGCGTTGTGGGATGGTGCCGGGACGCGACGGGTTCCCGCGATCTCCCCGATCCGCGCACGAGCACACACTGCCCTTAATTAATAGATCGGCTCGGGGGAAGGGGCCGCGAGGCCGGTCACCAAACCGACACCGAGGCGCCGTTCTCGTGAATGTCCGGTTGCAGTTGAGTTACAGGCTCCCACGCTCTGTCTGCGAGCAGCCGCGCTCTCCATGTCCTAGGATCCGCGAGTCAGGTCCGGCAGCGCCCCGCGGGCGCGGAAAGGGGTCCCCCAGTGAACGATCCGGTAACAGGCACCACAGAGTTCGAGCCTGTCCCCTACTGGGCGAAGATCCCCCACGGGCTGTGGCTCCGGGAGGCGACCTCCGTGGCGGTCGATTCGGAAGGCCGTGTATACGTGTTCAACCGCGGGAACATGCCGGTCCTTGTGTTCGACACCTCCGGCAACCTCGTCCACATGTGGGGCAACGACACACCTTTCGCCGGAATGGAGGACCTCGATGACCCGTACGGCAATCGCGTTCGGATCTGGTCCGGCTGCTGCTACACCTGGGCGCACTCCGTCCGGGTCGACCATGACGATGCGGTCTGGCTCGTCGACGTCGCCGCTCACAAGCTCTACAAGACGGACCAGCGTGGCCACCCGCTCATGGAGATCGGGACCGGGGTGCCGGCGGAACGGCAAAGCGGCGAGATGTTCAACCGGCCGACGGACATCGCCGTCCACCCGAAGAGCGGCGAGCTGTTCATCTCGGACGGCTACGGCAACTCTCGCGTGCACCGCCTCCACCCGAACGGCGAGCACATCCTTTCCTGGGGAGAGCCCGGCGCCGATGCAGGCCAGTTCAGCCTCCCCCACAACATCGCGGTGCTCGACGACGATCACGTCATCGTCTGCGATCGCGAGAATCACCGTGTCCAGGTGTTCACTACCGACGGCGCCTTCGTCCGGCAGTGGCACGTGCACAAGGCGACCGCAGTGGCGGTAACAGGAGAGGGAGATGCCACCAGGGTATACGTGGCGGAGCAGGGCCCGCCCCCGGTCCAGTTCGGGGTGCCGAACCTCGGCCACCGGGTCTCCATCTACACACGCGATGGGGAACTCGTGAACCGGATCGGAAACCCACTCCCGGGTGAGGGCCCGGACCAGTTCCTCTGGCCCCACAGCATTGCCGTCGACGCCGAGGGGTCGATCTACGTGGCGGACGTGTCTTACGTCGAGGTGGGCAGCCGCCAGCGGCCGCCGCGGGAGATGGTGAGCCTGCACAAGTGGCGGCGCGTGCGCGGCTGAACAGTGCGGCGGAACGCCACCCAGGCGCCACCCAGGCGCCACCCGAACGCCACCCAGGCGCCACCGAGGCGCGACCCGCCCTCCGTGGCGGGAGGTGTCGGTAGGGTGGTGCCGCCGCTAGTCCCGCGGTTCGATCCGGATCAGTGCCCCGAACGCGGAGTCCCGACTGACCTCATAGACGTCTCCGGAATCCGCCGACGGATGTACGACAAGGCCGCGCCCCGCGAGGACGCGGGCAACGCTTTCGGGGTCCTCAGCGTCCAGGACCAGGGCGTACATCCCTTCGGGCCGCTCCTCGAGAAACGAGGCAACGGCTCCCGCGAAAGGCCGGGACCCGTCCCGGACGGCAGCCAGCTCGATAACACCGCCCGTGCCCGGCGCGCAGATCGCGCTCTCGACACCGCGTTCCGGATCCGAAGCCGGCGCGGACACGTCCATTGCAAACATCTCTCCGTAGACGCGGACGGCGTGTGGAAGATCGCGGACGGCGATGATGACCCGCCGGATCCCGGAGAGGCCCGCGTCTCCGGCGTGAGCCGGAGCTTTCCCGGCGAATGAATTGACGGGGTAGACGCGGACCAGCACGCCGTGGGTGGAGTTCGGGTGGACATCTCTTCCGCCGGCGCCCGCCATCAAGGGGAGGACATTGAGCCCGCGGCGCGCCAGCTCTTCGCCCTCTTCGTCCGGTACCGGCGCCTCGAGCATGAGCGCAAACAGCCCCTCGCCCCGGCGGTCGAGGAACTTCTGGAGGCTCTGGCTGAGCGGTGTCTCAGGACGCGCCGGGCACATCAGTTCGACATTGCTCCCGCCTTCCGGCACGCACATGGCGAGCTTCGCCCCGAGGCTCTCGACGCTGCTCTCCGAGATGTCGATAACAGGCATCCCGAGCCGGTCACGAAAGGTGGCGACCGTGGCGTCGAAGTCACGGACGGCGATGGCGATTCGTGGCATGCCGGTGATCATTGGTCGTCCTCCGT